>JAPPQJ010000006.1 GCA_028817015.1 Gammaproteobacteria bacterium | reverse complement strand
ACCGTCAAATTGCATGGCACGCCGCAAACACCGCAAGCGCAAAACCCTCGCCGCCGCCGCCGACCGCCATCATCTGTACCAGGAGTCGGTGCAGTGCGTGGAAGCGGAAATCGACATGGTTGACCAGACCTACAAGGAGCTGCGCGGCCGCCCCGCCACCCGCCTGCGCGAGGATTTCTGCGGCACCGGCAACACCAGTTGCGAATGGGTGCGGCGGCGGCGAACCAACACCGCCATCGGCTTCGACCTGGACCCGGAGGTGCTGGCCTGGGGCCGGCGCGAAAACATCGCCAGGATGAGCAAGCAGCGGCAGGCGCGGGTGGAGTTGGTGGAGCAGGATGTGCTGACCGCGGGCGACACCGATGTGGACATCATCGTGGCGATGAATTTCAGTTATTTGATTTTCAAGACGCGCGAGCAGTTGCGCGCCTATTTCGCCGCCGCCCGGCGCGGGCTTAAGGAGGACGGCATCCTGATGTTGGACGGCTACGGCGGCCACGAATCGTGGCGCACCATTCAGGAGAAAACCAAACTGGACGGCTTCACCTACTACTGGGATCAGCGCAAATTCAACCCCGTCACCTTCGAGGCGCTGTGCCACATCCACTTCAAATTTCCCGACGGCTCGAAGATGAAACGCGCCTTCACCTACGACTGGCGCATGTGGACGCTGCCGGAAATCCGCGAGACCCTCGCCGACGCCGGCTTCGCCAAATCCACCGTCTACTGGGAAGGCACCGACGAGGAAACCGGCGAAGGCAACGACATCTACACGCCCACCGAAGTGGGCGAAGACGACCCGAGTTGGATTGTTTATATCGTGGCGGAGAAGTAACGCCGTCATTCCTGGCGGTGGAAAAGCATGCCCCGTGCAACGACACGGGGCAGGGAGTGTAGCGACTGTGTTTTTGGCCGCTCAGGAATCCAGTGTCTTTTATGAACCCGGCGCGGAAGTTTCGAGAAAAGGCGCCGGCCGCCCGCTTAACGGACCGCGGGCATGGCAACGGAGGCAACTACTCCCGCAATCTCTCATTTTTCGGGTCCCACACCGCATCGTCGGTCACCGTCGCCGGGCGCATTTCGCCGAGTAGTTCGACCGTCAGTTGCGCGCCGGGTTTGGCGTATGCGGTGTCGACATAAGCAAAACCGAGGCTCTTGCCGGTGTAATGACCATAGCCGCCGGAGGTGGTCACGCCGATGGGTTTGTCGCCGCCATCGCCGCTGAACACCGGCTCGCCGCCGGCGATGTCGCTGTCCCCGGGCGCGACCACTAAGTGCACCAACTTCTGGCCGATGCCGCCGCCGGCGCGCGCGGCGACGGCCGCGGCCCTGCCGGTGAAGTCGGGTTTGGACTCGGCGAAGAATCTTTCGATGCCGGCTTCCACCGGGGTGATTTCGTTGGTCAGTTCCGCGCCCCAGCCTTTATAGGCCTTTTCCAGGCGCAGCGAGTTGACCGCGTAGGTACCGAAGTTGGCGATGCCATGCGCTTGGCCGGCCCTCCAAACCGCGTCATAAAGTTCCGCCAAACGCGCCATCGGGCAATGCAATTCCCAGCCCAACTCACCGACATAGTTGACGCGCAGCGCGCGCACTTCGACGCCGGCGACGGTGATTTTTTGTGCGCTCAGCCAGCGGAATTGCTCGTTGGACAAATCCTCGTCGGTAATCGCGGCCAGGGTCTCGCGTGACTTCGGGCCGGCGACAACCAACACGCCGATGTCGCCGGTCTCATTGCGCACGGTCACATCCTCGCCCGGCAAAATGCCCTGCGTGAGAATGTCATAGTCGCGGTCTTCGGCGCCGGCGCCGGACAACACATAAAAGCCATCCGCACCCAGGTTGCTGACCGTGGACTCGCCTTGAATGCGGCCGGCGTCGGATAAGTAATGGGTCAACACCATGCCGCCGGCGCGCGGCATGGTGTTCGCGCTGATGCGGTTCAGCATCGCCTCGGCATCGGCGCCGCGCACTTCAAACTTGGCGAATGACGACAAATCCAACACGCCGACCCGCTCGCGCACCGCGCGGCATTCTTCGGCCACCACTTCCATGATGTTGTTGTGGCGAAAGCCGATTTCCTCTTCGCGCCCGTCCAGCGAAAACCATTTCGGGCGCTCCCAGCCGTTGGCCTCGGTGTGCACCGCGCCGCGCGATTCGAGCACATCGTAAAGCGCCGAGACGCGCGCCTTGCGCGACGCCGGTCGCTCCTCGCCGGGCAGGTGCAACTTGTACATATGCTCGTAGTCCTGGTGTGACTTCGCGCGGGTGTACCCGCCGGGGGCGTATGCGCCGAAGCGCCGCGGGTCGACCCCGGCCATGTTGATTTCGGCATCGCCATGCACCATCCACTGCGCCAGGTATTTGCCCGCGCCGGCACCGGCCGCGATGCCGATGGATGCGCCGTTGCAGTGCCAGTAGTTATGCAGCCCGGCCGCGGGGCCGAGCAGCGGGTTGGCGTCCGGCGTGTGCGGAATCGCGCCGCACACCACGCGCTTAATGCCGAGTTCGGCCCACGCCGGCATGCGCGCCATCACGCGCTCGATATAAACCGACAGCGTGTCCAAATCGGCGTCGAACAATTCATTCTGCGACTCCCATTCCGGCCAGCCGCCGCGATGCGACCAGCATGCCTGCGAGTCGGCGGTTTCATAAATGCCGATGAGCGCGGACTTTTGCTCCTGGCGGTAATACGCCGACGGCCACGGGTCGCGCATCACCGGCATCTCTGCGTCGGTGGCGGCGAACTCCGGCACCGTATCGGTGACCAAGTAGGTGTGCTTCATGTTGGTAATCGGGATGTCGGTGCCGGCCATTTGACTCACCTGGCGGGCATAGCAGCCGGCCGCGTTGACCACCATCTCGCACACCACCTTGCCGGCATCGGTCGCGACTTCCCATTCGCCGGATGCGCGCTGTTCGATGCCGGTCACGCGGGTGTTGGTAACGATGCGCGCGCCGTTTTGCCGCGCGCCCTTGGCCATCGCGTTGCACACGCCGGCCGGGTCGACATGACCATCGCCGGTGGTCCACGCCCCGGCCAGCACGCCATCGGTTTTGACCAGCGGGTTCAACTGGCGGATTTTCGCCGGGTCGATGATTTCACAATGAAAGCCGATGAGTTTGCCGACCGCGGCCACGCGGTGAAACCATTCCACC
>JAPPQJ010000195.1 GCA_028817015.1 Gammaproteobacteria bacterium | reverse complement strand
ATAGTCGCTGCGCTCCTTATCCCGTGTCGTAGCACGGGACATGCTTCTCTACCGCACGGAATGCATCTGTGCGCCGTTTCGCCGCCACCACGGCGGGTGCATCCGCGCATCATCCCCCGTATCATCGACGCCTGGCCAAAGACGCCCGGTTGCCCCGGGATGCATCCATCACACCGACGCGCCGTGAACCCCGCGCAGGAGACCGCCTTGACCCCAGCCCCCATCGACCGCGCCCGCCAACTGCCGTGCTGGCGCGGTGCGGTTGAGCCGCGGCCTTTGGGCGGTGGCCTTAGCAATCACAACTTCGTGGTCGAGGACGCCGGCGCCAAGTATGTGGCGCGCATCGGCGGCGACATGCCGGCGCACAATGTCATGCGCTTCAATGAGCAGGCCTGCGGGCGCGCCGCGGCGGCGGTCGGCATCGCGCCGAACACGGTTTACGCCGAAGCCGACGCGCTGGTGATCGAACACATGGACGGCACGGTGTTCGACGCCGCCGCGGTGCGCGCCAACCTGGCCCGCATCCTGGCGCTGTTGAAGAAGTTGCACCGCGACGGCACGCGCGCGGTGCGCGGGCCGGTGCTGGGGTTTTCGGTGTTCCATGTCGCCCGCCACTACCGCAAACTGCTCGATGAGCGCAATTCCCGCCACGCCGCCGCATTGCCGCGCTTGATGGCGATGAGCGCGCGCCTGGAAGCCGCGGCCGGGGCGGTGGACATCGCCCTGTGCCACAACGATGTGCTGGCCGCCAATTTCATAGACGCCGGCGATGCGCTGTGGATCATCGACTGGGAGCACGCCGGGTTCAACACGCCGCTGTTCGACCTCGCCAACCTGGCCTCCAACAACGATTTCCCCGAAGCGCTTGAGCGGGAAATGTTGGCGCGCTACTACGGCGCGCCGGCCGATGCGGCGTTGTGGCGCCGCTTCAAGGCGCTGCGCGCGGCCTCGCATCAGCGTGAGGCGATGTGGAGCATGACCGCCGAGATTTACTCGGAACTGGACCAGGATTACGCCGCGTATACGGAAAAAAACCTCGCCGACTTCCACCGCGCGTTTGAGCAATTCGAGGCGTTGTAAACGGGGCGCGGCCGGGCAGCGCCCCTAACCGAACGCCCGCCCCAGCAACCGCTGCGCCTGGCGCTGGTATTCCCGGCGGTATACCATCACCTGCCACCTGCGCCCGCCCAGTTGATGCCACAGCCAGGCGGCGCGGATACCGGCGAACAGCGCGGTTCGCACCCGGCTGACGGTCAGCGGGTCGGACAGCCGCCCCTGGCTGCCGCGCACCATGATACGCGGCGTCATGCGGCTGATGGTGCGCACATACAGGGCGGCGGCGGCGTGGTGCAGCGCGTCGTCGTGGTCGAAGTCACCGGCGTGCTGGAGATGGCGTTCGCGCAATTCGTTCAGGCCCTCGGCGACCACCGCCCGGGCGCTGCAGTCGCGCCGCAGTTTGGCGCTAAGTTGATGCATCCCGGCCGCATACTGGAACACCTCGCGGGCCGATGCATCGGCGTGCCCGCTGAACAACCGGGAGACGCAATGCAGCCCCAGGCGCAGCGCCTGGATGGAGCCGAAAACCGCCTCGGCGGAGCCGGCGTCCAGCCGCAGCAGGCTGACCCCGGCGTGATGCAGCGCGCCGCTGTCGTGGTTTTCGGTGGCGGCCAGTTGATGCACTAAGGTGGCGGCCTGAAACACTCCGGCAAAGGCCAAGGTCAGGTCTTTGTCGGGTGCGGACGACACGGACGGCACGGGCGCCTACCGCTGCTCGCCCCTTGCCCGAATGATCGCCGAGAAAAACTCGGTCTCCTTTTCCAGCGAATCGATGCGCGTTGACAGGCGGCGAAAGCCGTGCCCTTCGTTTTCATACTCGACATATCGGTAGGGTATGCCGTTGTTGCCGAGGCATTCGGCCACCTCGCGCGACAACTGCGGCGGCACCACCTTGTCATCGAGTCCCTGGAACAAAATCAGCGGGCAGGCCAGGCGCTCCATCTGGAACACCGGGGAGCGCCGCACAAAACGGCTGGCGGGGTCGGGGGCATCGCCGTCCAGGGTGTCGGGGTCGAAGGTTTCGCCGATCAGCCGGTCGGTGTAGCAGCCCTCAAAGCGGTGGGTGATTTTGGCCAGCGTGATGAGGTTGCCGATGCCGTAATAGCAGGCGCCGCCGCAGAACATCCGCGGGAAGCGGGTCAGCGCGCGCAGCACCGCATAGCCGCCGGCGCTGCCGCCGCGAATGAACACCAGGCCGGAATCGATGCGCCCTTCGGCGGCCAAATGCTCGATGCCGTCGGCGATGTCGGTGGCGTCGATCTCGCCCCACTCGCCCAGCAGGCGCTGGCGGTAGGCGCGACCATAGCCGGTGCTGCCGCGGTGATTGACGTCCAGCACCGCGTAGCCGCAGGTGGCGAAAAACTGTTTAAGCGGATGCAACTCCTTTGTCGCGCGCGCGGTGGGGCCGCCGTGCACCACCACCAGCAGCGGCGGCAGCGTACCGTCCGGGGCGCGGTAATGCGGGTTGGCCGGCGGGTAGAAATAGGCGTAGGCCCGCTGCCCGTCGCGGGTCGGATAGGCGAGCGGTTGCGGGCGGCTGTAGGCGACCCTGGCGGGGCCGGCGTCGGGGGCACCATCGCCGGCCCGGTAAACCGCCTCGCTGGTGCCGCTGGTTAAGTCCAGCGAACGAATTTCCGCGCCGCGCCCGGCGTAGCGCGCGACCCACAGCAACTCGTCTCCGGCGGCGTTCACCGACAGGCCGTCGCATGCCGCAAAGCCCTCCGCCAGCGGCGCGGTGTCGCCGGAATCCAGCATCACCTCGAGCAGGCGCTCGCCGTCGTGGTCGCCGGCCACCGCGGCGATGGTGTTCTCGGACAGGCGCTGCCAGCGGCGCTGACCGAACACCCAGTGGGCCTCGCCGTATTCATATCGGTCGTCGGTGATGCGCCGCGTTTCGCCGTCGGTGTGGCGGAAAAAATCCCAGAAATCGCAACCGCCGCGGTCGCTGTCGCTGACGAACAGCAGGTTGTGATCGTCGGCGAATCCGGCCTGGCACACCGCCTGGCCGGCGCGCGCCACCAGCACCCGGCGGTCAACGATCTTGCGCGCCGCGCCGGGCAGGTCGGCCTTCACCAGGCGGCTTTGGTCCCACGGCATAAACGGGTCATCCCATTCCAGCCACGCCAGTTGCGACTGGTCGGGGGACAGCGCCGGGCAGGCGTAGAAGTCGCTGCCCTCGACCAGCACCAGCGGGCGCCCGGCGCCGCGGCGGGCGGCTTCGCCGGCCAGGTCGATCAGCACCAGCGCATCGCGCGCCCGGCCGCCCTCATCGCCGCTTTCCATCACCGCGATGACCGCCTGCAGGCGGTCGATGGGGGTTAAGTCGGCGAAGCACGCGGCGCGCCCGGCGCCCGGCGCTTCGGTTACCGGGAGCGGCGGCGCGCCATCGGGCTGTGCGGACAAATCCTGGCGGTAAATGCGCCCATCGGAGAAATTGTTAAACACCAGTTGGTCGCCGAGCAAACAAAAGCATTTGCCGCCGTATTCGTGGACGCGGGTGCGGATGTTGAACTCCGGCGGCGTCAGGCATTGGCGCTCGCCGGCCCGCGACTGGCGCATCAGCGCGATGCGCCCGTCCTCGCGCGTCAGCGCCTCCAGATAGTGCAGTTGACCGTGGTGGCGAAACGGATACATCGGCACCGACGGCTGCGACAGCAAATCGCGCATCGCCATCGGGCTGCGCCACAGACCATACGGCATTTCCGTCTGATGCGGCGATGCGCTGTGCCCGCTCATGGCAGGGAGTCGAGCAGCAGCCGCGACTGACCGGCCGCCAGGTTTTGTTCGCGGAAGAAGCCGAGGCGCGCCTCAAGCGCGTATTGGAATTTCTGCATCGGCCCATACAGGATTTCGTCGCCGTCCTGATACGGATGCATTTGCATGGCCTGGAACAGCAGGCCGCTTTGGTCGAAGAAACCGATGTCAAGCGGGGCCTTGACATTGCGCATGTGAAAGCGGCCGGCGACCGGCGCCGGATAGCGAAACAGGATCGCGGTGCGCGCCACCACTTCCGGGCAGATGTGCTGGTAGCCGCTGGCCATTTCCAGCGGCTCATCGGCGATGAAAGCGCGCAACGGGATGCGCTGCCGCCCGGCGTTGAGCAGCGAGATGTCGGCGCGCTGCATCTGCGCCATGCCGCGGTTGGACGGCGCGCACGCCTGCTGCGCCGCGCCGGGCCGCGGCGCCGCCGCCAGCGCAACCAGCACAAAGACCATCATCACTGTGGCGCGCCGACTCATGCGCGCTGCGGGGAAAAGGGCATGGCGGTGAACATAACGGAATGGCGGTTGAATTGCCAGCCTGAGGGCGGCGCGGCGCAGCGCCGGTCAGGGGGTTGCTTAACCCGCCCGCCCCCGCTGTCTGGCGATGGCGCGGTGGCCGATATCCGAGCGATACCAGCACCCCGGCCAGTCGATGCGCGCGGCCACGCGGTAGGCCGCGTCCCGGGCCGCGCTCAGCGTGTCCCCGGTTGCGGTCGCGCACAGCACCCGGCCGCCGGCAACCACCACTTGGCCGTCGGCGATGGCGGTGCCGGCGTGGAACACCTTGTGCGGGGCGGCATCGTGCTCCAGGCCGCGGATCGAAGCGCCCTTCTGACAGGGGCCGGGATAGCCGGCCGAGGCCATGACCACGCCCAACGCGCAGCGCTCGTCCCAGCGCGCGCCGGCCAGTTCGCCTCCCAACTCGCCGCGCACCGCCGCCAGGCAGTGGGATGCCAAATCGGAGCGCAGGCGCAACAGCACCGGCTGGGTTTCCGGGTCGCCGAAGCGGCAGTTGAATTCCAGCACCCGGGGGAGCGCATCGGCGCCGATCATCAGCCCGGCGTATAAAAATCCGGTATACGGCATGCCGTCGGCGGCCATCCCGGCCACGGTCGGGCGGATCACCGTCTCCAGGATGCGCTCGTGCATGGCGTCATCCACCACCGGCGCCGGCGAGCACGCCCCCATGCCGCCGGTGTTGGGGCCGGTGTCGCCGTCGTGGGCGGCTTTGTGGTCCTGGCTGGAGGCCATCGGCAGGATCGACTCGCCGTCCACCATGCAGATAAAACTGGCTTCCTCGCCGTCGAGGAATTGCTCGACCACCACGCGCCGCCCGGCGGCGCCGTGCAGTTGCCGGGTCAGCATGCCGGTGATCGCCGCCTCGGCCTGGTCGCGGGTGCGGGCGATGACCACGCCCTTGCCGGCCGCTAAGCCGTCGGCTTTAACCACCACCGGGCAGCCGAGCGCATCGAGCGCGCCGATGGCCGCCTCGGCCTCGGTGAAACTGCCGTAGGCGGCGGTGGGGATGGCGTGGCGTTGCATGAAATCCTTGGCGAAGGTCTTGGAGCCTTCCAGGCGGGCGGCCGCGCCGCTTGGGCCGAAGCAGTCCAGGCCGGCCTGCGCAAAGCGGTCCACCACGCCCATCACCAGCGGCGCTTCCGGGCCGACCACGGTCAGGTCGATGCGCGCATCGGCCGCAAAACCCGCCAGCGCGTCCAGTTGATCAACACCAATGGCGACATTTTCGGTGCGCGGTTCGGCGGCGGTGCCGGCGTTGCCCGGGGCCACATAGACGCGCTCCACGAGATCCGACTGCGCGATTTTCCAGGCCAGCGCATGCTCGCGGCCGCCGCCGCCGATGATCAGTATTTTCACCGTCGAAACCCGGTTTTAATCAGGGAGCGCCGCGCACTGCCGCGCCTACAGATCGTCAAAGTGGATGTATTGCAGAATATCGTCATCGTTGCCGAACTGGCGGTCGGGCCCGGCGGAGGCCAGCACCACCTGGCCGGTGGCGTCGCGGCGCACCGCGACTGCGGTTCCCCAGGCATCCTTGAATTGCCGCTGCTCGACGATGCGCCGCACCACCGACAGGGCCAGTTCCGGGTCGTCCAGCGCCCGCTCCGAGGCGGCCGCTTTCAGGGCCGTGGCGATGATGTTGAGCGTGGCCAGGGTTTTGGCTGCCTGCGCGGAGAGCGCTGCGCCCTCTTCGATGGATGAGCCGTCGCCGCGCTGGCGCGTGCCCGGCCCCGCCCCGAAATCGCCGGTCGCTTCGGAATATCTCTCCAGCACGCGCTCGGTGATGAGGTGGTTGAAGGCCATCGAGGACAGAAACACCAGGATCATGCCCACCCCGACCGCGGCGCGGCTGACCCCGCCACCGGCCGCACCGCCGCCCTCGGCATCGAAATCGACATCGCCGCCCTCAGCGCCGCCGGATGAGGATGGCTCGCCGGAAGCCCCCAATACGCAGCGGCAGACATGGCGGTAGTACAGGTAGTTGGCGGTCAGCGGCCAGACCAGCGCCCACAGCAGATAGACGAACCCCGGCTCGACGATGACCACTAACAGCAGGCCGCCGAGCAAATGGAGGCCGGCCCAGCGCCACAATTTGCGGTAGGAAGCCCACAGGAAGAAGGCGAAAAACGCCGGCCAGTTCCAACTCAGCGCGAATGTCGGGCGCTCAACGCTGCCGAACCTCGCAAACTGGCGGCGGTAATACTCGATGTTGACCCCGACGAAGCGCAGCACGGCGGCTTCCTTGTGCCGCGTTGAAGTGGATTGCGCCGAGCCGTCACGGGGGCCGCCGCTTTGCCCGTCGCGCTCGCTTTCGGGCTGCTCGGGCGGGGGCCGGGGTTCGGCGCGGCGGCCGCCCGGCCTGGATTCATCCGGTTCAGGCTCAAGCGAATCGGCCTGCGGCGCGGCGATTTCCTCCATCCGGCAGGCTGCGCCGGCCACGCGAATGGCCCGGCAGATTTTCTCGGCGCGGTCGCGTTCATACGACTGGGTCAGCGCCACCGGCTTGCCCTGCAGCAGTTTCTCCATGGTCGCGGGCGTGGAGTTGAACAACGACGCCAGCGCCTGGAGCACATCGGCGCGGGATTTTTCCGGCAACACGTTGCCGCTGACGATCACGCGATATCGGGGCTGGTCGGTCATCAGTGCCGGAAATGCCTCATCGCGGTGAACACCATGGCCATGCCGTGCTGGTTGGCGGCGGCGATGACTTCCTCGTCCCGCACCGAGCCGCCGGGCTGGATGACCGCGCGCACGCCGGCCTGCGCGGCGTTGTCGAGGCCGTCGCGAAACGGAAAAAAGGCGTCCGAAGCCATCACCGCGCCGGCCACTTCAAGGCCGGCGTCGCGCGCTTTGAGCGCGGCGATGCGGGCCGAGTTGACGCGGCTCATCTGCCCGGCGCCGATGCCGATGGTGGCCTGCTGGCCGGCATAGACGATGGCGTTGGACTTGACCGACTTGGCCACCTTCCAGGCGAACAGCAGGTCTTCCATCTGCGCCTCGTCGGGGGCGCGCCGGGTTACCACTTCCAGTTTGCTGTTGAGCGCCAGGTCGGCGTGCTGCACCAGCAGGCCGCCGCTGATGCGCCGGTAGTCCAGGCGGCGCACGGAGGCCGCGGCGGGCCCGGTCCGGCCGCATTCCAGCAGCCGAATATCCGGTTTGACGGCCAATGCCCGAGCCGCCGCCGCCGGCACCGACGGGGCCACGATGACTTCGGCAAATTGTTGTTCGGCGATGGCGCGCGCCGCCTCGGCGTCGAGGCCGCGGTTGAACGCGATGATGCCGCCAAACGCGGATTCCGGGTCGGTGACGAAGGCCCGCTGATAGGCAGCCGCCTGGGTGTCGGCAACGGCCACGCCGCACGGGTTGGCGTGTTTAACGATCACGCAGGCGTGGCCGCGGGTGAACTGCCGGACGCATTCAAGCGCGGCGTCGGCGTCGGCGATGTTGTTGAACGACAACGCCTTGCCCTGCACCTGGCGCGCGCCGCACAGTCCGGCGTCGGCGGTGCGCCCGGCGTATAACGCGGCCGGCTGGTGGGGGTTCTCGCCGTAGCGCATCGGTTGTTTTTTGCGGAACTGGAGGTTGAGGGTGCGGGGGAAGTCGGTGCCGCCGCCGTTTTCGCCGTGGCCGCCGTCGACCAGGGCCCCGAGATAGTTGGCGATGGCGCCGTCGTAGCCGGCGGTGTGCTCGAAGGCCTTGACCGCCAGGTCGAAGCGCAGCGCCGGCGAAATGCCGCGCGGTTGTTGCCGCAACTCGGCCAGCACCCGGGCGTAGTCATCGGGGTCAACCACCACGGCGACCTCGGGGTAGTTCTTGGCGGCGGCGCGCAACAGGGCCGGGCCGCCGATATCGATGCTCTCGATGGCCTGCTCGAGTTTGCAGTCGGCCTCGGCCACGGTTTCCTCGAACGGGTAGAGGTTGACCGCCACCAGGTCGATGGGGGTGATGCCGTGGGCCTCGATGACGGCATCGTCCACTCCCCTTCGGGCCAGGATAGCGCCGTGGATTTTCGGGTGCAGAGTCTTGACCCGGCCGTCCATCATCTCCGGGAATTGCGTGTATTCGGACACCTCAACCACGGCGATGCGGTGATCCCGGAGTTGCCGGGCGGTGCCGCCGGTGGACAGGATTTCGATGCCGAGACCGGCCAACTCGCGGCAGAATTCCACCGCCCCGCGTTTGTCGGAAACGCTGACCAGGGCCCTGGCGACCGGCGTGATGCTCATGGGGTTGTGTAAATCATGCGTTGGCGGATCCTGTGCCGGGTGCATTGCGCTCACTCATTCAGGTCATACTGGTCGAGTTTCTTGCGCAGCGTGTTGCGATTGATGCCGAGCGCCCGCGACGCCCTGCTTTGATTGTGGCCGGCATGTTTCATCACCACTTCCAGCAGGGGTTTTTCGATTTCACTCAGCACCCTTTGGTAAAGCCCGCTGGCCTCCTCCCCGTTCAAGTCCTTCAAGTGCTGTTGGACCGAGCGGCGGACGCAGTCGCACAGCGTTTTTGGACGCTTATTCATCGCCGCATCAGCCGGCGCGCCGCGCCCGCCTGGTTTGATGCGCGCAGGGCGCATCCGAAGCGGCGACAGCGAACACACAAATCAAGGATCAACAAAACAAGGATCAACAAAGGACCAGTCAAAATCATGCAACGATCAAGGCCGGGTCGGCGCTTTGCCGGCGACCGCTTTGCTGCCGGGCATCATCGGCGCGCGCCGCCGCCCGGAAGCCATTGGCCCATTCGCCGGTCGGCGCCGATGGGCGATTGGAGCGGCCAGCCCGGGTCCGCTATTGTATCGGTTTTGCCACCCGCTGCACACCGCAACCGGTTAACAATTCAAGACGAAGCCGGGGCGCCGAGCACGTCGATCTCGAAGCCGACCGCTTTCTCGTGGGGGCGGGCGAGGTCGAGGAACACCGCGCCGAGTTCGCCGGAGCGCAACACCTCGGGGCGCCCCGGCCGCAGATACTGGCCGGGCGAGAAGGTGCGCCTGCCGACCACCCAGCCGTCGCGGTCGGTCAGGGTGAGGCGCAGGCGCGGATAGGGCTGGGCGAAGGTCGCCTCGTTGACCAGTTTAACCGTCACCCGCAGGGCGCCGGGCTGCAGCGGATGGAGGTCGATCTGGGTGCGCGTCAGGGTAAAACGCCGCGGGTCCCGGCGAGGCGGCAGTTGGCATGCGGCGATTTCGCAGAACCCGGCCAGATACGGGCGCAACAACTGGTGCTGGGCATATTGGTCCACGAAGAAGTATTTGACCTGCCCGCCCAGCAACACCAGGAAAATGAGCGCGGCCGCCGACCACAGCAGGTTGACCAGGGGATTGGGGCGGTGCTTGAGGTAGTGGTCAACCCCGTGCATATCGACCCGGCCGCCCGGCGCCGGGACGGCGCTGCGGCTGTCGCGCGGGCCGGCGTTCGGCAGGTCGGGGAATTCGCCGGGTTCATGGGTTGGCGGGTCGTCCTCCGGCGGGGCTTCCGCCGGGCGGGGCGGCTCGAAGTGAGGTGCGGTGCGCTGCCAGGACAGGCCTGGGTCGTGGTGCGCGGCTTGGCTTGAGTCCTCCCCGAACTCTGTGGCGAACTCTGTGGCGAACTCAGCGGCGTCGCCTAACACCGGCTCGCTGCCCGGCCCGGGGGGTGATCCGATATCCCGAAAATACCGGTCGCGCGGCGCATCATAGACAACCGCCGCGCCCGGGTCGGCGGGCTGGTGGTGCGGCTGGGAGCGGCCGCCGGTGGCGGCGTCGGTGTTGATCGCGCCCCTTCCCACCAAATGCCATTTGGCGTTGAAAATCCGGCGGCAGGCGCCGCAACGCACCAGGCCTTCCCGGGCGTTGATCTGCGCGTCGGTCAGTTGGAACACCGACTGGCAGTGCGGGCAGGCGGTGCGCAACACCGGTTTCACGACCCCCCCGGCCGCGCGAATCGGGGGGCCGGCAGTCGATGCATCAGCCGCCCCCGAGTTTCTTTTCCAGGTAGTGGATATCCAGCCCGCCGCGGATAAACGCCTGGTCCTGGGACAGTTCACGATGCAGGCGCAGATTGGTCTGGATGCCGTCCACCACCATCTCCTGCAATGCCCCGCTCATGCGCGCCAGCGCTTCGCGGCGGTGCATGCCGTGGGTGATGATTTTGGCCAGCATCGAATCGTAGTAGGGCGGCACCACATAGTTGCTGTATACATGGGAGTCGATGCGCACGCCGGGGCCGCCGGCCATGTGATACTGGGTAATGCGGCCCGGCGACGGCATGAAGGTGTCCGGGTCCTCGGCGTTAATCCGGCACTCGAAGGCGTGGCCGCGGAACTCGATTTGATCCTGGGTAAAGCGCAGTTTCTGCCCGTCGGCGATGCGGATTTGCTCCTGCAGCAAATCAACGCCGGTGATCATTTCGGTAACCGGGTGTTCGACCTGAATGCGGGTGTTCATTTCGATGAAGAAAAACTCGCCATCCTGATACAGGAACTCGAAGGTGCCGGCGCCCCGGTAGTTGATGGCGCGGCAGGCCTCGGCGCAGCGCCCGCCCACATCGCGCCGCTGGGCGTCGCTGATGCCGGGCGCCGGCGCCTCCTCGATGACTTTCTGGTGGCGGCGCTGCATCGAGCAGTCGCGGTCGCCGAGGTGGATGGCGTTGCCGTGCGTGTCGGCCAGCACCTGGAACTCGACATGGCGCGGTTTTTCCAGAAACCGCTCCAGGTAGATCACCTCGTTGCCGAACGCCGCCGCCGCCTCCTTGCGGGTCATCGCGCAGCCGTCGAGCAGTTGGGAGGCGTCGCGCACGACCCGCATGCCCTTGCCGCCGCCGCCGCCGGCGGCCTTGATCATCAGCGGAAAACCCACCGCCTCGGCGATGCGCATGGCTTGTTCGGGGTCGCCCGGAAGCGGGCCGTCGGAGCCGGGCACGCACGGAACGCCGGCCTCGCGCATGGTGCGGATGGCGGATATTTTGTCGCCCATGACGCGGATGGTCTGCGGGCGGGGGCCGACGAAAATAAACCCGCTTTGCTCCACCTGTTCGGCAAAATCGGCGTTCTCCGACAAAAAGCCGTAGCCCGGATGAATGGCGTTGGCGGCGGTTACCTCGGCGGCCGAGATGACCGACGCGCTGTTTAGATAACTCTGCGCCGCCGGCGCCGGGCCGATGCACACCGACTCGTCGGCCAGGCGCACATACTTGGCGTCGCTGTCGGCCTCCGAATGCAACGCCACCGTGCGAATCCCCAAGCGGTGGCAGGCGCGCAGGATGCGCAGCGCGATTTCCCCGCGATTGGCGATCACCAGTTTCTTAATGGTGCGGGTCATGGTCGGTCGCCGCCGCTGTCGATGACGAACAGCGGCTCGCCGTATTCCACCGGCTCGCCGCTGTTTTTGTGGATCACGGTCACCACCCCGGCGATTTCGGCGTCGATCTGGTTGAAGGTTTTCATCGCCTCGATCAGGCACAGCGTGTCGCCGCACTGCACCGCCGAACCCACCTTGACATAGGGCGCATCGTCCGGGGACGGCGAGTCGTAGAAGGTGCCGACCAGCGGCGAGACCACCGTCTTCCCGGCGGCGGGGGCGGGGCCGGGTGGCGGGTCAGCAGCCGGCGGCGCGGCGGGCGGCTCGGCAGTGGCAGGAGGCGCAGCCGCCGGCCGCCGGGGCGCCGACCGGCTCAAGCGGATGGTGTTTTCGCCCTCGGTGATCTCCATTTCCGAGAGCGCTGAGTCCTCGAGCAATTCAATTAGTTTTTTGATTTTTCGCAAGTCCACGGTGTTTCCCCCGTAAAAAATCGGTCATTCAGCGCCGGCATGCCCGGCGCGCAGCCGGGCCGCCGCCGCCTGGTAGGCGAATTCATAGCCCCGGGCGCCGAGCCCGGCGATCACGCCGACCGCAAGGTCGGAGAAATACGATTGCCGCCGAAACGGCTCGCGCGCGTGCACATTGGACAGGTGAATCTCGATAAAGGGAATGCCCGCCGCCGCCAGCGCATCGCGCAAGGCCACGCTGGTGTGGGTAAACGCGGCCGGATTGATGAGGATGAAGCCGACCCCGTGCCCCGGCGACTGCTGCACCCAGTCGATCAGCTGGCTCTCGGCGTTGCTCTGCCGGCACTCCAGTTCATGCCCGTCGGCGGCGGCCAGCGCCTGCAAGGTGCGGTTGATTTCATCGAGACTCGAGGCGCCATAGTATTGCGGCTGGCGCGTTCCCAGCAGGTTCAGGTTGGGGCCGTGCAGTGTCAGGATTTTTGCCATCGATTCAGGCCTCCGCGGGCGCCGCGATGCGACAGGATTCGCAAAAGCGCATTTTACAGTCCATTTCGCCGAGTTTCACCCGGTTTTTGCCGCATTTCGCCGGCACCGCGCTATTCGCACTGCACGGGTTCACACCGGCAATGCGGTAGTATATTTCATCTGCTCCATCGCGAACATCGAGGTCACATCAGAAAGCGCGATGCGCCCGATGATGGTTTTGTAGATGCGGTCGAAGGCGGCGATGTCGGGCACCACCACGCGCAGCAGATAATCCACTTTGCCGCTCATGCGGTAGATTTCCATGATTTCCGGGATGGACTTCATCTCGCGGGCGAATTTCTCGCTCCATTCGATGTTGTGCTGGTCGGTGCGGATGGCGATGAACACGGTGACCCCGGCGTCCACCTTGGCCGGGTCGAGCAACGCCACGCGGGCGCGGATGATGCCGTTTTCCTCCAGGCGCTGGATGCGTTTCCAGCACGGCGTCGGCGACAGATGCACCCGGCGGGCGATTTCCTTGATGGTCATGGTGGCATCCTGCTGCAGGTAAGACAGAATTTTGCGGTCAACGCGGTCTATGGTCAAATTTTCTTCATATTTCATAATCAAGGGAATGCTTTCTATAGGAAGGCGAAATATAGCATAAAAAAAGTATTATTTTCTATAAAGTGTTGCCAAAAAACCGTCCATTCCCTACATTGGCCACCGCAACCACCGGACAAAGCCATGTATCAATACAGCCAACACGATAGACGCCAACTGAAGCAGCGCGCCCGCCAGTTCCAGGGGCAGGTGCGGCGTTTCCAACGCGGCGTGCTGCACCCCGACCTGTTTCAGCAACTGCGGCTGCGCAACGGATTATATCAGGAGCGCCACGCCCACATGCTGCGCGTGGCCATTCCCTACGGCGTGCTGAACAGCCGGCAACTCACTCGACTGGCGGCCATCGCGCGCCGCTTCGACCGCGGCTACGGCCACTTCACCACGCGCCAGAACATTCAGTTCAACTGGCCGCAACTGGACGATGTGCCGGAGATTTTGGAGCATCTGGCCGAGGTCGGCATGCATGCGATTCAGACTTCCGGCAGTTGCGTGCGCAACATCACCGCCGACCACCTGGCCGGCGTGGCCGCCGATGAAATCGAAGACCCGCGGCCGTGGTGCGAGTTGATTCGACAGTGGTCAACGCTGCACCCGGAGTTCAACTGGCTGCCGCGAAAATTCAAAATCGCGGTCAGCGGCGCGCACGCCGACCGCGCGGCGGTGCAGTGGCACGACATCGGCCTGCGGATTTTCCACGACGCGGACGGGCACACGCGGTTTCGCGTGTATGTCGGCGGCGGCATGGGGCGCACCCCGGTCATCGGCCGGGTCATCGCCGAGGCGTTGCCGGCGGCCGATTTGCTTGGGTTTTTGCAGGCGATTTTGCGCGTCTATAACCGATACGGCCGGCGCGACCATAAATACCGCTCGCGCATTAAGATTTTGGTGGGCGACTTAGGGCTCGATGGGTTCAGGGAGCGGGTTGAGCGGCAATGGCGCCACATGGCGGCCGCGGCGCCGGCGGTCAGCGAGGCGGACATCGCGCGCGCCAGGTCGTTTTTCGCCGTGCCGCCGGTTGCGCGCCGCGGCGGCGCTGCACCCGGCGCCGCCGGCCTCCAACCCATTGCGGTGGCCGACCCGCGTTTTTTGCGCTGGCGCGAGCACAACACCGCCGCGCACCGCGACCCGGATTACCGCATCGTCTATGTGTCGCTGAAAGCGCCGGGGCGCGCGCCCGGCGACCTCGACGCCGCGCAGATGGAGCAACTGGCGGCGTTGGCGAAGACCCGCAGCGCCGGTGAAATTCGCGTCAGCCATGAACAAAACCTGGCTCTGCCGTGGGTGCGCAACGCCGATTTGTTCGCGGTGTGGCATGAATTGAATCGACTTGGCCTGGCCACCCCCAACATCGGCACGCTGAACGACATGATTTGCTGCCCGGGGCTCGACTATTGCTCGCTGGCCAACGCCGGCACCATCGGCATCGCCCGACAGATCAACCGGCGCCTGGCCGACCTGGAACGCCTGTATGACATCGGCGAGATTAAACTCAAAATGTCCGGCTGCATGAACGCCTGCGGCCACCACCACGCCGGCCACATCGGCATTCTCGGGGTCGATAAGAAGGGAGCGGAGTGGTATCAAATCACCCTCGGCGGCTCGGCGGAAAACGACACCCGATTAGGCGCGCGGCTCGGCCCGGCCATCGCCCGCGAGCAGGTCGCCGAAGTCATCGAAATCATCATCGACGCTTACCTCGAAGTGCGGCGCGACGGCGAGAAGTTTCTCGACACCGTGATTCGCCTGGGCGTCGAACCGTTCAAACAAAAAGTCTATGCGCATCATCAAAAACCGCGCCGTCATCCGCGACCCCTGGCGGCTTGAGGAAGACGGCGGGAGCGACGCCGCATCCGATGCGCGCGTCATCCTGCCGCTGCAACGCTACCTGAAAATGCGCCACGCGCTTTGCCAGACCGGGCGGCGGGTCGGCGTTAAACTGCGCCCCGAAGACGAGGTCGAAAGCATCGCCGGAGACCTCGGCCGCATCGATTTAATCGCGTTGGAGTTCGGCAGTTTCCACGAAGGGCGCGGCTACTCGCAGGCCGTGCAACTGCGCCGCCGGCACCGCTACGACGGCGAAATCCGCGCCCTCGGCGCCCACCGCGACAACCTGCCGCTGATGGAAAGATGCGGCATCGACGCCTATCAATTGGCCGAAGGCGAGAATATCGAAGAGGCGCTGGAGGCGTTTGCGGAGATTACCGAGTATTATTCGCTGAGCGGGTGACCGGGCCGCCGGCACAATTCCCGCCACGCCTGCGGGAATCGTGTCTATGCGGCGCCCCGGCCCCGTTTTGCCATGCCGGATGCGGGTCGAGTCCGGGGCGGTATCCGGCGGCTTTTGTTTCCCGCGCGGCCCTCTCCCGGAGGAAGAAGGGGAGGGGCAACCGCAACATTTTCCTCCGGGAGAGGGAAGACCAACCCGCCGGGGCTCCTCTGCCGGCGGCGGGAATCGCGGAAAAGAGAACGCGGCCACGGGCATGCAGCCCAGCACATCGACAAACCATGCATTCGTTGCTGATTACCCTGAACGCCACCGCGCCGATTGTGCTGTGTTTGGTCGTTGGCAAGTTGCTGACGCGCACGCCGGTGTTGCGCGGGGTGGATTGGGGGTCGCTGGAGAAGGTGATGTTTTGGGTGTTTTTGCCGGCGTTGGTTTTCTCCGCGATTATCGACGGCGATTTTGCATTGCGTGACAGTTGGAAATTAGCCGCGGTGTTTGTCATCGCCCAGACCGCAACCGCATTGGCCGCGGTGATGCATGCGCGCATCGCGCGATTGCCGGCCGCGTCCATGACTTCGCTGTTTCAGAACGCGGTGAGGTGGAACAACATCATTCCCATTGCGCTCGCCGCCACTTTATACGGAGACGCCGGCCTGGAACTGGCGGCGGTGGCGCTGGCGGTGATGGTGCCGATTGCCAATGTCAGTTGCATCGTGGTGATGGAATACGCGCTGCCGCACGGCGCAGGCACATCGATGCGCGCGAAATTGGCGGCGGTGTTAAAAAATCCGCTGATCATCGCGTGCATCGCCGGCGCGGGCGTGAAGGCGGGCGGCATTGCGCTGCCGGGCGCGCTCACCGGCGCGTTGGACATCCTCGCCGCCGCGACGCTTGGCGTCGGCTTGCTGGTGGTCGGCGCCGGCATTTCGGTGGAGTCCATACGCCGCGCGCGGCTGCACATCGCATGGGCGACCACGCTCAAGGTCATCGCCATGCCGCTGCTCACCCTGGCCCTGACCACCGCCTTCGGCATCGACGGCCCGGCGCGCGCGGTCGCGGTGTTGTGCACCGCCGCACCGACCGCGATGCAGGGTTACATCGTGGCGCGCAACATGGGCGGCGACGCCGGGCTCATGTCATCGCTCATCACCACCGGCCACCTGGCCGCCGCCGCCACCATTCCGCTCATGTTGTGGCTGGCCGTTTGATCACCGCACATCAGTCAGCGTAACCGACAACACGAGCAAAATCGCCAACAGCAAATTGACCGACTTGTACCACTTCGGATGGGCGAAAAATCGTTTTAGATGCCGGCCGGAAAAACACCACAGCCCGTTGAAGAGAAAGACGATGGAGGCGTTGACAACGACAATCCAAAACACCGACTGCGCATAATGGCCCGCCAGCGAAAACTGCGAGATGGCGGACAAAGCGGCGATATACGTCTTGGGGTTTAATATGTTGAGCAAAACGCCCTGAAGGAAATGCAGCGGTTTTGAGTCGCCGCCGTCATCGAGCGGGGCGGAAGTTGCGATTTTATACGCCAGGTAAAAGACATACCCCAGCATCACCGCTTTCAATGCCGCATAAACCCCGTCAAATTCCAATATCGCGCCCGCACCTAACGCGCTGACCGCCAGGTTGAAAACAAAACCGACGAAGATGCCGAAAAAATACGGCAGCGAATTTTTGAATCCGTAGTTGATGCCGCTGTGGAACAACGAAATAACCGCCGGCCCCGGCGTCGCCAGCAAAACAGCGGAGAAAACCACCAAACCCGGCCAGTTGAATTCGGACACGCTTAATTTTGGGTCATAAGCAATGGCCGGGTGTATGCCGAAATCGCGCCGGATTGCCGGCCGCAGACCATTATCCGAGGGCGGGCGCCGACAGCGTGATTTGCTTGCGCCGCCGGCGCGGTTATGACGGGCGGGCGGGCATCGGTCATCGCCGGCACCTCACGGTTGCTTTTCCCTTTGCTCGTTCATGAAAATGATCGATGAACGCCGATCTTGATCTTGAAACACTTTTGGAATTTCAGCCAAAGTTTGTGTGCCGTTTCCGGGTTGCACTGTTGCCATCGAGTGTGTAGCCGATGGTTCTTTTGAGTGCGCGATTTTCTTCGCTGTTTCACGGCATCAATGCGCGCTCCTGTGGTCCTTATTTCGCTCATCGCAGCGCTGGACTGATAGTTGACAGAATTTTCGATCCGATGGCCGGCCCGCCGCCATACTGAGATAAAAAAAATTCCAGGAATCGCCGTCGGTCAATATCAGAAAGGGGACACCCTGATTCGCGGCGTATGCAAACAGTTGATCTTCGCCTTGCTCGCCGGCGTTCCCGGGGCGTTTGGCTTCAATAAAAACCAGGGGGAGTTCATTTTTGGGGTTAAATAAAGCGTAATCCACACGCCCGTTGCCCACGGGATGTTCCGGCACAAACTCCCCCGGATGGGTGTCATCCCAGCCCAATGCCCGTAAAATAGGCAGGATTGCCACCAACTTGGTGTGCTCTTCGTTTTGCAGGCGATTGGAGCCCAAATCCCGGGCGATTTTGCGCAAAATTTCTTCCAGTGTCATGGTTTACAGGTTCCGGCAGGTGTTGGAGACTGGCTGACAGCGGAAACTATATCGAAAAAATGCCCCGAATGCCCGATCATTTCAATCCGGTTCTCATCATCGGCGGCGGCCTGGCCGGGTTGTCGCTGGCGTTGCGGCTGGCCGAGCGCGGCGTTGGCGTCACTGTCTTGTCCAAGTCGGAACTGGATGAAGGCTCGACGCGCTATGCGCAGGGCGGGATTGCGGCGGCGCTGGGGGCGGGCGATTCGTTTGGCGCGCACATCGACGACACGCTGGAGGCCGGCGGCGGATTGTGCAAGCGGCGCACCGTGGAGTTCGTGGTCAGGAAGGCGCCCCGGGCGGTTCAATGGCTGATCGAGCGCGGGGTCAGTTTCAGCCGCCACGGCGACGCCGGCAACGCCGGCGACGGCGAATTCCACCTGACCCGCGAGGGCGGGCACAGCCACCGCCGGGTGCTGCACGCCGCCGACGCCACCGGCGAGGAAGTGGAGGTGACTCTCGAGCAGATGGTGCGCCGGCACGACGCGATTACGCTGCTGGAAAATCACATCGCCATCGATTTAATCACTTCCAAAAAGCAAGGCGCGGGCGGCGGCGGTCGCATCAACACCTGCCTCGGTGTCTATGCGCTCGACTTGAATCGCAAGATCACCGTGGCCCTGCCCTGCCGCCACCTGGCGTTAGCCACCGGCGGTGCCAGCAAAATCTATCTGTATACCAGCAACCCCGACACCTCGACCGGCGACGGCATCGCCATGGCGTGGCGCGCCGGTTGCCGGGTGGCCAACATGGAGTTCGTGCAGTTTCACCCCACCTGCCTGTATCACCCGCAGGCCAAATCGTTCCTGATTTCCGAGGCGGTGCGCGGCGAGGGCGGCAAACTGGTGCACGCCGACGGGCGGCGTTTCATGCCCGCCTACGACCGCCGCGCCGAACTGGCGCCGCGCGACATCGTGGCGCGCGCCATCGACCTGGAGATGAAAATCAACGGCTGCGACAATGTGTATTTGGACATCAGCCACCAACCGGCCGCCTTCATTCGCAGGCACTTCCCGACCATCTCCGCGCGATGTTTGCAACTCGGCCTCGACATGACCGCCGAGCCGCTGCCGGTGGTGCCGGCCGCGCACTACACCTGCGGCGGCGTGGTCACCGACCTCGACGGCCGCACCGACATTCACAACCTGTATGCCATCGGCGAGACCGGCTACACCGGGCTGCACGGCGCCAACCGGCTGGCCAGCAACTCGTTGCTGGAATGTTTAGTGTTCGCCGAGTCGTGCGCCGCGCGCATCGCCGCCGAGTTGCAACGGGGCGGCCGGGCGGATGCCATGCCGGCGCTGGCCAACTGGGATGAGAGCCAGGTGACCGACCCCGACGAGCGCATCGTGGTGTCGCACAACTGGGACGAACTGCGCCGCTGCATGTGGGACTATGTCGGCATCGTGCGCACCGACAAGCGCTTGACGCGCGCGGCCCGCCGCATCGCGCTCCTGCAGGAGGAAATCCGCGAGTTCTACAGCCACTTCCGAATCAGCAACGACCTCGTCGAACTGCGCAACCTGGTGCAGGTGGCGGAACTCACGGTGCGCTGCGCGATGCGGCGCAAGGAAAGCCGCGGCCTGCACATCACCCGCGATTATCCGCAAACGGCGGCTGATGCGAAGGAGACCGTTCTCACTCCCGAGTGACCGCCGAGGCCGGCAATGCCCGGTCACCGGCCGTTGCCGGGACCGCCTTCCCATTGCGCCCCCAGTTGGGATTTTTTTGACCGCAAGTCGCCCAGCCGCGCCCTTTCCTTTTCAACCACGACGGCCGGCGCCTTTTCAATGAAGTCGCGGTTGGAAAGTTTTTCGGTGCTGCGCGCGATCAGCCGCTCCAGTTGCTTCAATTCCCGGGCGGCGCGCTTAATCTCGCTTTGCGCGTCGGCCAGGCCGTCCAGCGGCAGGATGATTTGCATGTCGCCGGCCACCAGCATGGCGCTATTAGCGGCTGACGGCCGGGCCCCGCTCATCTGGATGGCTTCGGTTTTGGCCAAAGTCTCAATGTAAACAGCCGCCTCGGCATGCAGGGCGGGGGCTTGCTTCGATGCCCGGCCGTTTGCGGGGCCAGGGCCGGCGATTAGCACCGGGATGCGTCGGCCCGGGGGAACGCGGTTTTCTCCGCGCAGTTTGCGGATCGCCAGCACGATGTCGATGACCCGCCGCATCTCCCGCTCCGCCGCTTCATCCACCTCATCGGGCTGCTCCAGGGGATACGGCTGAAGCATGATGGTCGGGCCTGTGCGGCCGGCCAGCGGCGCCACCGCCTGCCAGATTTCCTCGGTGATGAAAGGCATGATCGGGTGCGCCAGGCGCAGCATGGTTTCCATCACCCGCACCAGCGTGTGCCGCGTGCCGCGCAGTTGCTGTTCGCCGTTTTGGTGGCGCCGGTCGCCGTTCAGCGCCGGCTTGCACAACTCCACATACCAGTCGCAGTAGTGATGCCACACCAACTCGTAGATGGCTTTGGCGGCGTGGTCGAAGCGGTAATTGCCGAAAGCCCTGTTGACCTCCGCCTGGCTGCGCTGCAGGGTGGAAATGATCCACCGGTCGGCGAGCGACAATTCCATCCGGCCGCCGTTTTGCCCGCAGTCTTCGCCTTCGGTGTTCATCAGCACGAAGCGCGCGGCGTTCCAGATCTTGTTGCAGAAATTGCGGTAGCCTTCGGTGCGGCCCAGGTCGAAGTTGATGTCGCGGCCGGTGGAGGCCAGCGCGGCGAAGGTGAAGCGCAGGGCGTCGGCGCCGAAGCCGGGGATGCCGTCGGGGAAATCCCTGCGGGTCTGCTTTTCGATGGCGGCCGCGTCCTGCGGGCGCATCAGGCCGCTGGTGCGCTTTTCCACCAGCGCCGCCAGGCTGATGCCGTCGATTAAGTCGATGGGGTCCAGCACGTTGCCCTTGGACTTGGACATCTTGCGCCCGTGGGCGTCGCGCACCAGGCCGTGGATATATACCTGGTGGAACGGCACCTGGTGCATGAACTTGACCCCCATCATGATCATGCGCGCCACCCAGAAGAAAATGATGTCGAAGCCGGTGACTAACACGCTGGTCGGGTAGAAGGTCTGCAGGCGCTCGGTTTGCTGCGGCCAGCCGAGGGTTGAGAACGGCCACAGCGCGGAACTGAACCAGGTGTCGAGCACATCTTCGTCTTGACGCAGTTTGCAACTCGCCGGCAGACCGTATTTTTCCCGCACCGCGGCTTCGTCCGCGCCGACATGCACATTGCCGTCGTCGTCATACCACGCCGGAATGCGATGCCCCCACCAGATTTGCCGCGAGATGCACCAGTCCTCCACATTCTCCAGCCACTGGTAATAGGTTTTGCTCCAGTTTTCCGGCACGAATTGCACGCACCCGTCGCGCACCGCCGCGATGGCCGGGTCGGTGATGCGGGTTTTGCCGCCGGGCCGGCCGTCGGCGAGCGTCTCGCGGGTCAAATCCACATACCACTGGTCGGTCAACATCGGCTCCACCACCGCGCCGGAACGGTCGCCGCGCGGCAGTTTGTATTGGTGCGGCTCCTCCTTGATGAGGAGTCCCCGCCCGCGCAAGTCGCGCACGATTTGCTTGCGCGCATCGTAACGGTCCAGGCCGCGATACTGGCGCGGCGCGTTGTCGTTCATCTTCGCATCCGGCGTGAATAAAACGATGAGCGGGATGTCTTTGTCGGGGTGGCGCAGATACACCTGGTAGTCGTTGAAGTCATGCGCCGCGCTGACCTTCACGCAACCGGAGCCGAAGTCGGCCTGCACATAGTCGTCGGCGATGATTTCAATGGCCCGGCGCGGCTCGGTCATCGGCACCCACACGCGGCGGCCGGTGAGCGATTGGTAGCGCGCGTCATCGGGATGCACCGCCACCGCGCCGTCGACCAAAATCGTCTCCGGGCGGGTGGTGCCGATGATGATTCCGTTGTCCTCGTCGCCGACAAACGGATAACGCACATAGTACATCACGCCCGACTCCGCCTCGCTGACCACCTCCAAATCCGACACCGCGGTCAACAGCACCGGGTCCCAGTTCACCAGGCGTTTGCCGCGGTAAATGAGTCCTTCGTCGTAGAGCCGCACGAACACCTCCTTCACCGCTTCGCTTAAGCCCGCGTCCATGGTGAACCGCTCGTTGCCCCAGTCCGCGGACGCGCCCAGGCGCCGCAGTTGCCCGGCGATGGCGCCGCCGAATTGCTCCTTCCATTCCCACACCTTGCCGGTGAATTTTTCCCTGCCGTAGTCGTGGCGGGTTTTGCCCTCGGCATTAATCGCGCGCTCCACCAGCATTTGCGTGGCGATGCCGGCGTGGTCGGTGCCCGGCTGCCACAGCGTATTGCGCCCGCGCATGCGGTGGTAGCGAATCAGCCCATCCATGATTAAGTCCTGAAACGCATGCCCCATGTGCAAACTGCCGGTGACATTGGGCGGGGGAATCATGATGCAGTAGGGCGCGCCGGCGCCGCCGCCGGAATCGGCCGGCGCGAAATAACCGCTTTCTTCCCAGAAGCGATACCAGCGCGATTCGATCTCGCGCGGGTCGTAGGTTTTGTTGAGTGCCATGGCTTAAGAGATGTTGTGCGTGTTCGGCGCGATGCCCTGTTCGCGGTAAAACCGAAACCGCGCGCGCCCGGCGGTTTTGTCGTCGGCATCGTCGGTGATTAACTCGGCCACGCGCGAGAATTTCGCGTAATCATCCGGCGCGTCGCGGCGCAATGAAACGAGCAAATCAAATTCATGCGGTGCGGCGCCGTCGCCGATTTGCACCGGATAACGCGCCAGTTGTTTCACATCGCCATTGCAAACCGCATGCGGCACAAAACTGCTCTGCGCGAAAGTCCACAGCAGTTTGTCCATCGCCGCGCTCTGCGCCGCCTGTTCGGTGGCGATGAACACCGTCATGCCCTGGCCGAACGCCTTGTTGGCGATGCGGCAGGCAAAAGGGTGTTTCGCGGCGGGGTCGGTTTGCGGCAGGATGTAGAAGTCCACTTGCATTTTTTCAGCACCGCGTTTATTCAATCAGCGCATTCAACGGAACGCACCGAATGAGCGCCCAGGTTGGCGAAGTGACATGCGTAATACCGGCGGCTTCGCGCAACGCGCCCGGTCCGGCGCAATAAACCCAATGGTCGCATCGAACCGCCTCAATTGCTTTGATAATTGTCTTATCCGGTATCGAAACCGTGTTGCCGTTTTGCCGCCGAATAATTACAGTGTTTTCCGTTTCGTCGACACATACGAACGGCGCATAATCCGGTACGCCGATGTCGATTTTTTCTCTTGCGGCGTCGCGGATTGCGCGAACAACTAATTCGGTGTCTTTTGGCATCATTTTTTCGCAACCATAACTCACGCCGCCCGCCCCAACAAAAACTCCACCAGCAACGGCACCGGCCGCCCGGTGGCGCCCTTGGCGGCCCCGGATTTCCACGCCGTGCCGGCGATGTCGAGGTGCGCCCAGTGGTATTTGGCGGTGAAGTGCTTAAGGAAGCAGGCCGCGGTCACCGCCCCGGCGTAGCGCCCGCCGATGTTGGCCAGGTCGGCGAAATTGCTCTCCAACTGCCTGGCGTAGTCGTCCCACACCGGCAGGCGCCAGGCGCGGTCGCCGCTGGCCTCGCCGGCCGCCAACAACTCATCGGCCAGCGCATCTGAATCGCTGAACAGGCCGCTGGCGTGCTCGCCCAACGCCACCGCGCAGGCGCCGGTCAAGGTGGCGATGTCGACCACCGCGGAAACGCTCGGCGTAGGTCAGCGCATCGCACAGAATCAACCGCCCTTCGGCGTCGGTGTTGAGGATTTCAATGGTGGTGCCGGCCATGCTGGTGACGATGTCGCCGGGCTTGTTGGCGGCGCCGTCGGGGAGGTTCTCCGAGCACGGCACCAGGCCCACCAGGTCGATGTTCAGTTGCAGTTGCGCGGCCGCCTGCAGCGCGCCGAGCACCGATGCGCCGCCGCACATGTCGAATTTCATCTCGTCCATGGCGGCTGCGGGTTTCAGCGAAATGCCGCCGGCGTCGAAGGTCAGGCCCTTGCCGACCAACACCACCGGGCCACTGCCGCTTTTCCCGCGCCGGCCGCCTTTGTATTCCATCACGATCAACCTGGCCGGCTCGCGGCTGCCGCGCGACACCGACAACAGCGAGCCCATCTTGCGGCGTTTCATCCCGGCTTCATCCAGCACCTTGGTGGCGATGCCGAGGCGTTTCCCCAGTTGCCGCGCCTCCCGGGCCAGGAATGACGGCGTGCACAGGTTGCCGGGCAGGTTGGCATAATCGCGCGCGAGTTTGACGCCGGCGGCCACCGCCGCACCCTCGCGCAGGCCTTGTTTGACCGCGGCCAATTGCGCCCGATCGCACAGCACCGTCACACGCCCCAGACGGGCCGGTTTTTGGTCGCCGCTTTTGGTTCGGTCGAATCGATACAGCGCGTCCTCCATGGCTTCGGCCAGGTTGCGGGCGCGGCGGCGCATACCCGCTTTGCCGCCGCCGGTGTCCGGCGGGCACCAGTGCGCCGAGGCGATGCCGCGCTCGTTGATTAGCGTGGCCGCGGCCCGGGCCGCGCGGCGCAGCGCCGATGCGTTACAATCGCGCTTCGCCCCCAGGCCGAGGAGCAACACACGCGCCGCTTTGACGCCGGGCGGGTTATACAGCATCTGCGTGCCGCCGAGACGGCCATCGAGGCCGCCGGGCCCGAGCACAGCGCTGAACTGCTTTTTCGCGGCCCGGTCGAGGCGCGCTCCGACCGCGGTCAATTCGGGGCTTTTGCCCCTGGTCGGGGCTTTGAATACGCCGATTACCAGGCAGGCGGACGCCACTTTGGCGGGGTCGGCGGTCTTGGCTAAGAATTCCATGGGGTCTCCCAATGTGCGAAGGTGGAAAGGGCGGGGGAATGATTCGGCAATGATGCGAAAACGTTGTGAAATGAGGTTGCGCTTGTGAGCGGTGAGTATCATTGGCGGTCGATGATCACACCGCCACCCCTTGGCCCGGCCAATGCAAGGCGCGCTCACCCGGGCGGCGGCGATTATAGCAGGGTGGCGGAGCGGTAATGAACCCGTTCAACCTGAATCGGCGCCCGTGCCAGCAGCGCCAATGCCGCCCCCGGCCATCCGCGCCGGCGCCCGCATGATCATCCACCGCGCCCTGGTCCGCGAAGTACTGCAAGTCTGCGGCGTGGTCAGCGTGGTCCTGCTGGCGGTGTTCCTGGCGGTGCGCGGGGTGGGCTTCCTGCGCCAGGCGGTCGAGGGGGATATTCCGGCCGGCAGCGTGCTGCTGCTGCTGTTGCTGAAAACCATCACCTACCTCGACATCCTGGTGCCGCTGGCGTTGTATATCGCCGCTTTGCTGGTCATGGGGCGCTGGATTCGCGACCATGAGTTGACCGTGATCGGCGCCTGCGGCATCGGCGTGGGGCGGTTCCTGCGCCCGGCCATGACGCTGTTTGCGCTGGTCGGTGCGGTCGCGGCGCTGTTTTCGCTGTATCTGTCGCCGTTGGCGGCCGAGGCCTCGCGCGCGGTGGTGCACGACCTGCGCAGCCGCGCCGACATAGTGGGCGTGATGCCGGGCGTGTTCACCGAAGGCCGCAACCGCGACAGCGTCTATTTTATCGAGCGCTACGACCGTGAAGCCGGAATGTTTCGCGGCCTGTTTGTATATGATGGCGGCGGCGATGGCGGTGAGGACGGGGTGGTGGTGGCCGACACCGGGCGCATAGCCGTCGATGAAACGGGCGGCGGCGATTTCCTGATCCTCGAAAACGGCACCCGCTATCGCGGCACGGCCGGCGCCGCCGAACACGCGGTGCTCGACTTTGCAACCTACGGATTGCAACTTAAGTCGTCGCCCGCGAACAACTACCGGTTGCCGGTTGCGGCGATGCCGACGCCGGCCCTGCTGGAGGCCGGCCACGCCGCCGCCCTCGGCGAGTTTCACTGGCGCCTCAGCAAGGTGGCCATGTTGCCGGTGCTGCTGATCTTTGCCCTGGCGTTCTCGTCCATCGCCTACCGCAAAAACCGGTTTCCGGGGATGCTGTCGGCGCTGCTGGTGTATTTCGCGTATTCCAATGTGCTCGGTCTGCTGGTTGCCCTGGTTGGCCGCGGGGCGGTGCATCCGCACTGGATGCCGTGGGTTGTTCACCTGGCCTTCCTCGGCGCGGCCCTGGGCCTGCTGCGCCGCCGCCACCTCAACAAGCCCTTGTTGCCGGGGTTGCCGGCCTGATGCCGATACTCGAGCGCTACCTGGGCGGGATCATCGCGCAATACACGCTGGTTGCCCTGCTGGGGTTGCTGGGGCTGTTCGTGTTCGCCAATTTCCTCGACCAGTTGAGCGACCTCGGCCGGGGCCGATACGGGGTGCTCGACGCGCTGTGGTATATCGCGCTGACCGCACCGCGCACCGCTTATGAATTGCTCCCCATGGCCACCCTGTTGGGCGCGATCATCGGCCTGTCGCTGCTGGCCGGCGACTCGGAGTTGATCGTGCTGCGCGCCAGCGGCGTGTCGCTGCCGCAGATCACCGTGGCGGCGCTGAAGACCGCCGGTTTGTTCGTCATCGCCGCGGTCCTGATCGGCGAACTCATCGCGCCGCAAAGCGAAATCCGGGCGCAGCGCGGGCGCGCTGAGGCGTTGCAGCGGGACATTAAACAGCACACCCATTTCGGCCTCTGGATGCGCGACGCCGGCACCTATGTCAACATCGGCGAAGTGCTGCCGGACTTGACCGTGCGGCGCGTCAAATTGTTTCAATTCAGCCCGGACCGCAAACTGCGCGCCCTGGTGTTCGCCGAACACGGTGAGTTTGCGGGCGACCACTGGGCGCTAAGCGAAGTCCGGGAAACCCGCTTTACCCCCGGCGGCGGGGTTGAAACCGCACACCGGGACACGCGCCCATGGCGCACCTCGGTGACGCCGCAGATCCTGTCGGTGTTTTTGCTGCGCCCCGGCCAGTTGTCGATGTGGCAGTTGCGCCGCTACATCCGCCACCTGGCCGACAACCGCCAGCAGACCAGGCCCTATGAACTGGCGTTCTGGAACAAACTGATGCTGCCTTTGACCGTCGCCGTGATGGTCGCGTTGGCGGTGCCGTTCGTGTTCGCCAACCTGCGTTCGGGCACCCTGGGGCGCAGCGTGTTCGCCGGCATCCTGCTCGGCCTCGGCTTCTATGCCGCCAGCCGCGGATTCGGCTACATCGTGCTGGCCTACGGCCTGCCCCCGCTGCTCGGCGCCACGCTGCCGCTCGTCGCCTTCCTGCTGCTGGCGCTGGTCATGATGCGGAGAATCAATTAGCGCTTTGCGCGCGCATGGCATCGGTTCGGTGCGGTGTTTGGTTATGGGTGGGATTTTTGTTACACTCGGCCGCTAACAACACCAAATGATCCGGGAGCACCCGCCGTGAGTCCTTTTTCCTGTCCATTTTCGGTGACCGCGTGAGAACAGGCGAATGCGGCCGTTCATCAGGCAACACCCGCTGTGGGCGATTGTGATATTGCTGCTTGTCGCGGTGTTTCTGTGGATGTTGTTCGCGGTTTGGCCGGATTGGCTGGTCGATGCGCTGGGGCGCAAGAAAACCTTCGTCAACACCCTGCTCAACGGCATCACCCTCGGCGGCCTGTATTTTCTCGTCGCCAGCGGTTTCACCCTGGTGTTCGGCATGATGCGCAACGTCAACCTTGCGCACGGCTCGATGTATCTGCTGGGCGCCTACATCGGCTATGAAGTGGCTGACGCCAGCGGCAGTTGGTTCGCCGGCCTGGCGGCGGCTTTTGTCGCGGTTGCGATCAGCGGCGCGCTGATGCAGGTGCTGGTGTTCCGGCGCATTTTAGGGGACGATTTGCGTCAAACCCTGATGACCATCGGCATATCGATCATCGCCGCCGACCTCATGTTGGCCGTCTGGACCGGCACCACCTACCAGTTCGAGCCCCCGGAATGGTTGTTCGGCGCCGCCACCCTGCCGGTCATCTCCGTGGTCAAATCCTCCGGGGCGGAGGTGTATATCAAATATCCGGTCTATCGCCTGGCGGTATTGGGCGCCTCCGTTGCGGTCGGCCTGGGCATCTGGTTCTTTCTCAACCGCACAAAAATCGGCATGATGGTGCGCGCCGGAGTCAACGACCGTGAAATCCTGTCGGCTTCGGGCGTCAATATCCAACTGGTTTTTGTCCTGGTGTTTGCGATTGGCTCGGGCTTGGCGGGCTTTGCCGGCGTCATCGGCGGAACCGCCCTGTCCATCGCCCCGGGCGAAGATGTCCGCTATCTGCTGGCGTCCCTCATTGTGGTGATTGTCGGCGGGCTCGGCTCGATCTCCGGGGCCGCCATCGGGGCGCTGGTGGTCG
>JAPPQJ010000062.1 GCA_028817015.1 Gammaproteobacteria bacterium | reverse complement strand
CTTCCAGCGCGATGCGGCCGGTGGCGATGGCGTATGCGCGGTGCGAGATGCGCAGCGCCATGCGCGAGTTCTGCTCGACCAACAGCACGCTGACTTTCTCGTCCTTGTTGACCGCGACGATGGATTGCGCGATGTCCTGCACCAGTTTGGGCGCCAGGCCGAGCGACGGCTCATCCAGCAGCAGCAGGCGCGGCCCGGCCATCAGCGCGCGGCCGATGACCAACATTTGCTGTTCGCCGCCGCTCATGGTGCCGGCCGCCTGCGAGTATCTTTCCTTCAACCGCGGAAACCGCGTCAGCACGCGCTCCAGCGTGTCGCGGATGGCGGCTTTGTCATCGCGGCTGAAGGCGCCCATCAGCAGGTTGTCCTTGACCGACATATACGGGAACACGCGCCGGCCTTCCGGCACCATGGCGATGCCCATTTCGACGATTTTGTCGGCGCGCAGGCGGTCGATGCGCTCGCCGGCGAAAAATATCCCGCCGCGGGCGATGCGCTCCAACCCGGAAATCGCGCGCAGAATCGACGACTTGCCGGCTCCGTTGGCGCCGATTAAGGCGACCGTCTCGCCTTCATTGACCTCCAGCGACACGCCTTTCAGCGCATGCACATGGTCGTAGTAAAGCTGCACATCGGTGAATTTCAGCAGTTGCTGCATCGCCGCGTTCCTTACATCCCAATCGCTTCGTCCTCGACGCCGAGATAGGCCTCGATAACGCGCTCGTCGTTCTGGATGTCCGCCGGGCTGCCCTCGGCGATTTTCTCGCCGAAGTTCAGCACCACGATGCGGTCCGAGATTTTCATCACCGCCGCCATGTCGTGCTCCACCAGCAGCACCGTCACCCCGCGCTCGCGCACCCCGCGCACCATGTCGACCGCGCGCATGGTTTCTTCATGATTCATGCCGGCGAACGGCTCATCCAGCAGCAGCACTTCGGGGTTGGTGGCCAGGCCGATGGCGATGCCAAGCGCGCGCAGGTGGCCGTGCGGCAGGTTGCCGGCCAACTCAAACCGCACTTCCCCCAAATCCAGCGTGGCGGCGATTTGGTCGGCCGACTCGCCGAATTTGCGCTCGTCGCGCCGCGCCGTGGATGAGTTGAAGAAGTAGCCGGTCAGTCCGGCCTGAGAGCGCAGGTGGTGGGCGATGATGATGTTGTCGCGCACGCTCATTTCCTTGAAAATGGTGGTCTCCTGAAAGGTGCGCACCACGCCCTTGCGCGCCACGATGTGCGGCGCCAGGCCGGAAATGCGCTCGCCCTTGAAGCGCACCTCGCCGCCGCTGGGCCGCAAAAACGAAGAGATCAACTTGAACAAAGTGGATTTGCCGGCGCCGTTCGGGCCGATGATGGACAGGATTTCGTGCTCACGCACCGCGAATGAGACCCGGTTGACGGCGACCAGGCCGCCGAAACGCCGGGTCAGGTTGTCCACTTGCAGTAATTCGCTCATGTCCGCGTCTTCCAGTTTACCGGTTGCGCCGGCCACTATCGCCGTCATTGAAAATATCGGGATTTCGTGTCATATCTTTTCATCCGGGGCTTTGCCGCCCACCAGCCGCCCCCCCGCATGAAGTCAATCATAGCCGAAACAAGGCGCTGAATGCCGCTGCAGATAGAACCAGGTTGAGCCGCCGCCGTTGCCGGGGCGTCGCCGGCCCGGGAAACGAAACCGGCCTGGGAAGCGGCCCTGCAACTGCGCTTCGAGCGCCGGGGCGGGGCGCACCGTATTGAATTCAAGGCGCGCGCGGGCCGCTGGTGGTGCAAAAACCACTGTATCCCGAAGGCGGCGGCGTCTGCCATATCTGCCTAATTCACCCGCCGGGCGGCGTGGTCGGCGGCGACCGCCTGCATCTCGAGATGGCGCTGCAGGCGCGCGCCGAGGCGCTGCTGACCACGCCGGGGGCGGCCAAATACTACCGCAGCCCCGGCCCCGGCGCCCGGTTGCGCAACGATTTGCGGGTCGGCGACGGCGCGGCGCTGGATTTCGACCGCCCGGCCACGCGCGGCTATCGCCTGAACATCGCGCCCGGCACCGCGTGTTATGATACCCGGGGTTTCGTCGCCGGCCTTAGAGTCATGGCATGGCGGTGACTGCACATTGTTTCCATACCCTATCAGGATCTTCTCATGCGACTACAAGACAAAACCGCCATCGTAACCGGCGGCGCCTCCGGGTTCGGCGCCGGCATCGTTAAACATTTTTGCGCCGCCGGCGCCCGGGTGCTGCTGACCGACCGTGATGCCGACAAAGGCCGGGAAACCGCACGCGCCCTCGACCAGTCGCCGGGGGAGGTTTCGTTCGCCGCCGTGGATGTGACCGACCCCGCGCAGGTGCAGGCCGCGGTGGATGCGGCCGTGGAGCGTTACGGCCGCCTCGATATCCTGGTCAACAACGCCGGCATCGGCCAGCGGCCGACGGCGCTGGAAGACACCACGGACCAGACCTACGACGCTCTTTATGACATCAATGTGCGGGGCGTGTTTCTCGGCTGCCGCTGCGCGCTGCCGGTGATGAAGCGCCAGGGAGGCGGCGCCATCATCAACACCGCCTCGGGCATCGCCCTGACCCCGCGCCCCAACCTGGTCACCTATGCGGCCACCAAGGGCGCGGTGGTAACCTTCACCAAAGGCCTGGCGATGGAGTTGGCCGAGTTCAACATTCGCGTCAACGCGCTGTGCCCGGCGGCCGGCGATACGCCGATGCTGGCCGAGTTCATGGGCGGCCAGGACACGCCGGACAATCGCGCCAAGTATATGGCCGGCATCCCGCTCGGCAAACTGGTTACCGGCGATGACATGGGCGCGGCCGCCGTCTATCTGGCTTCCGACGAAGCCGGGATGATCACCGGCACCTGCCTGGCGGTGGACGGCGGGCGCTGCATCTGAAATTAAAATCACCCATCTGAAGGAGAGTTGAACAACATGAACAACACCTCATACAGCGACACCCGCCTGCTGATCGGCGGTCAATGGCGGGACGGCGCCGGAAGGCGCAGCGGCCAGGTCATCAACCCGGCCGATGGCGAGGTGATCGGGCATTTCGCCTGCGCCGAACAGCGCGACCTGGACGACGCCGTGGCCGCCGCCGGCGACGGGTTTGCCAACTGGCGCGCCACGCCCGCAACCCGGCGCGGCGAAGTGCTGGCCGCCGCCGCCGGTCTGCTGGAAGAGCGCACCGAAGACATCGCCCGCGTGATCACGCTGGAACAGGGCAAGCCGCTGAATGAGGCGCGCCTGGAACTGGCGCGCGCGGTGGACACCCTGCGCTGGTATGGCGAACAGGCCGGCGAGTTGGGCCGCCGGGACTACCCGGAGCGCCCCGGGCGAGTGCGCCAGCACACCGCGCCGGAGCCGGTCGGCGTGGTGGCGGCGTTCACCGCCTGGAATTTCCCGGCCATCCTGCCGGCGCGCAAACTGGCCCCGGCGTTAGCCGCCGGCTGTTCGGTGATCCTCAAAGCGGCCGAGGAAACCCCGGCAACCGCGGCGCGCATGGCCGAAGCCTTCGCCGACGCCGGCTTGCCGGATGGCGTGTTGAACCTGGTATACGGCGACCCGGCGATGATTTCAGAAGGGTTGCTGGCCCGCCCGGCGGTGCGCAAATTGTCGTTCACCGGCTCGATTCCGGTCGGCATGCTGCTGGCCCGCCAGGCGGCCGCCAACCTGACCCGCTGCACGCTGGAACTGGGCGGCCACGCCCCGGTGATCGTGTTCGCCGATGCCGATGTGGCGAGCGCGGCCAGAGACACCGCCGCATTCAAATTCCGCAACGCCGGCCAGGTGTGCGTCGCCCCCAGTAGATTTTTCATCGAGCGCCCGGTGTATGACGAATTCGTCGAGGCATTCGTCGAAATCGCCTGCGGCCTGAAGGTCGGAGACGGCCTGGACGAGGCCACGCAGATGGGCCCGATGGCCAATGCGCGCCGCATGGAGGCGATGGAGCGCCTGACCACAGACGCCGGCGCCAACGGCGCCGAGACTCTGTACGGCGGCGGGCCAATCGGCGAGCGCGGCTATTTCTGGCAGCCCACGGTGTTAGCCAATGTGCCCGACAGCGCGCTGGTGATGACCGAGGAGCCGTTCGGCCCGGTGGCGCCGATGTGCCCGTTCGAGGACGCCAATGAAGTCATCGAGCGCGCCAACAGCCTGCCCTACGGCCTCGCCTCGTATCTTTTCACCGGCTCCGAAGACACCGCGAAGCGCGTGGTGAACAGCCTGGAAAGCGGCACGGTCGGCGTCAACACCCTGTTGCCGGCACAGCCTGACACGCCGCTCGGCGGAGTCAAGCACAGCGGCTACGGATACGAAGGCGGGCGCGAAGGCATGGACGGCTTTTTGCACCTCAAACTGGTCACCCAGGCGCCGTGGTAACCCAATAATCGCGTCGTTTGCCCCGCTTCGCAGGCCGGCGCATCGTGTGGCCGCAGAAAGCCCGCTTACGGGAAACGGTTCGTGCAAGCGTATATAACGCTTTGCTGAAAGATCGGAAAAACGGTGCATATTGCCAGAAACATTCTGGACTCATGGCTTATCGTGGAATCTGTGGAAAAAGGAAGAAAGGCAGGGTCGTTATGCAGATAAAAAACGGTTTTGGGGTGCGCGGGTTTTCCGTTGCATAAAAAACAACAACGCGCGCGGCCAGCCGCAAACGGGGCAGCATGGGAAATGCGGCGTTTTTCAACAAACGCTTGACCGCCGTCCATTCACCGTTATAATTCGCGCAACAAACCGGCCGCCCGGTTTGCCACGGCCCGGGGCTTCGCCGGGCAAGCGCATGGAAAGCAAACATGACCAGGAGGCACGACATGAACGACCCCCTTGACAACATCCGCATGGCGCGGTCGCACGGTGCAGCAGATGCCAGCCATACCCACGGCGGCGAAACCGGCCACCCGCTGCCTGCCGTCAGCGCCCGGCAACCGGCCAGTTTCCGTTCCATTCAAGTGCGGCGGCTGTGCACCGAACAGGACATCCAGGCCACCTGGCCGCTGTTTCTCTCCCTGCACCGCGAGAGTCGATACGCCGGCTTGCGCCTGAGCAAAAGCAAACGCGATGCTTATCTGCGCAACAACATGTTGGCCAAGCCGGACCGCTTTGCCTTGCTCATCGCCGAATGGGGCGGCCAGCCGGTCGGGTGTCTGGCGTGTGCCGCCAACCGGTTTTTGTATGGAGACGACATCATCGCCTCGTGCCTGTCTTTTTATGTGCTGCCGGCCTGCCGGAAAACCCTGCTGGGCGGGCGCATCGCGGTGAAACTGCTGGACGCCTACCGCCGCTGGGCGGTGAACCGCGGCGCCGTGGAAATCCAGCTCCATGTCACCAGCGGCCTCAACATCGCCGCCACCGACCGCTTCCTGAGGCGCGCCGGCTTCGGCCAGACTGGCGGCAATTACAGCCTGGCGTTGCCGGCCCGGGCGGGCGGGGAGGGGCGGTGAATGGCGGGGGTGGCCGATTGCAGTGTGAACCTCGGGCCATGCTTTCGTGGAAAACGCTTGACAGAGGTGAAATAACCGCTACTATCCGCCCTGCAAGCCCTTGATTGCACGGTTGCAACATCCGGCATCCCGCCGCGAGAGTGCTATGGAACGCAGACATCATTCCTGCCCATTTGACAGGCCCCTGCCGCTACTGTGGCCGGGGGGTCTGGGAGTTGTCGCGGCTACGGCAGCCGGATTATGCGCGACCATGGAAGCCACAGTGTAAGGAGACACGACGATGAACCACAAACTTGATAATCACCCACCCGCCCGGCTTGCCGGTAGCACAGCGGCCGACGGCGAAGATGCCAACGGCGATAACCCCAACCGCCGGCGCCCGAACACCCGTCCCGCCGGCCACCGCCGGCGCAAAGCGATGAAATACCTGCGGCGTTGCCGGGGCTGGCTGCTGCCCTCGGCGCCGCGCATCGGGGCCGTTCAGTTGGCCACCGGTGTGGCGGTGGTCATCGCCGCGTTCAGCGGCGCCTCGTGGCACTGGTGGCTGGTGGCGTTGCTCGGTTACTTCATGCACGGCTGCGTCGGCCATTCGGTGGGCTATCACCGCTATTTCGCGCACCGCAGTTTCAAGGCGCCGAAGTGGGCCGAGATGTTGTTCACCTTTTGCGGCACATTAGGATGCGTCGGCCCGCCGTTAGCGTGGTCATTCATGCACCGCCGACACCACGCCCGGTCAGACCAAAACGGCGACCCCTACACCGCCCACCTCTACCCGCGCCCGCACTGGCGGGCCTTGTTGCTCGGCGACTACCGCCCCGGCTACAGTGAGAAGCGACTGCGCCGGGTGTTGCGGCATCAGCCGTTGCAACGCTTCGTTCACCGGTATTATTTCGGCATAGTCGGCGGATATGCGCTGGCATTGCTGGCCATTGACTGGCGGCTTTGCCTGTTCGGTTGGGCGGTGCCGGTGGGGTTGACTTTGTGGATAAGCGCGCTGGATGCCTACACCACGCATCATTGGGGATACTGCAACTATCAAACGCGCGATGCCAGCCGCAACTTGTGGTGGATGGCGCTTCTATTCTGGGGCGAAGGCTGGCACAACAACCACCATGCGCGGCCGGGGGACTGGAACTTTCGCAAGCGGTGGTGGGAGTTTGACATCGGGGCGATGGTGATTGCGGCGATGGGATTGCGGCCGTCCTTGGCCGACAAACACCCCGGCGGCATCGACGCATGAACCGCACGCCGGCGATGGGAATCATAGCAGCATGGAATGTGAATCGTTTTTCGCCAAAACGCTTGACAGCGGCAATTTTGCCGCTATCATTCGTAATACAAGCCCTTGATTGCACGGTTTGCAACAGCTCGACATCCGCCGGGGAACGCTATGGAAAGTGAAACTATGCCAGCCCAAACGCCCAAAAAGCCTTTTTATAAAAGGCCGTGGGTGTTCATCGCCATGGTCGCGGCGACGCCGGTCGTGGTGATTGCGCTGCTGTTCGCGTATATCGTCGGCAGTTATTACCTGAACTATTTCATCGATGCCTCCAAACTTCCGCCTGAGGCCAGATGGCTGCTGGAGCACATGAGCGAACGGCAGCGGATAGAGGACATGGTGGAAAATGCCGAGAAATATCGGAAACTGCCGTGCATAGAAGTGCAAATTCTGGAGGACACCTACTGTTTTGACAGGAGTCGGATGGGTAATATGCACATTTATACTTCCCGGCCAAACGAAGAATTTTACGCCTTCAGGTTTTCTTTTATTTCCGAGATTCTGCCAACGGATAAAACCGCGATTGGATACGAGCATGCAATTCCGCGGGTCAGTTTATTTTGGGATGACAGCGATTATGATATAACTGGCAAGAATGGAATTGCTTTCTCCGCCCCACATCGCTTTGTTTATCATTCCACTGTTGGTTTTCGTGAAGACGAGGCGGACAGGGAAAAATACGAGAATATCTATCGGGAGTTGCTGCAGAATAACGACAACAAACTCGTCGACATCACCCCTTTCCAGATGCCGGATTTAGGATCCATACATTCTGATGATCGGGTGTTTATCGAAGGCAACGTACCAATTGCCTTAGTGAATTTGGACACCGATGAGCGCGTGAAATGGAGGAATAATGGTTGGAAATACACAGGTCAAGTAATCCGTTATGCTCCAGCATGGCAGCCGTTCTACATAGAATTTTATTTCCGCACTAAACATGGCTCATCCAGAGACGAGGTGCGACTCAGATATATTCGAGTTGCCAAAGAGATTTGGCGATTCTTGGAAGACTCCAAACTGCATTAACCCACTCACTCCAAGGAGGGAACAGCAATGAGCAAGACGATCTCAAAGGCAGTATACAACGCGGCGCAAGCAAAAGCAGACGCCGGAGATGTACACGGCGCATGGCAGGTGTTGGCGGATGCCGGGGACAACTACGCCCGCGCCGGCGCAGAAATCATGAATCCAAACGGCGATTCGTTTATTAAGGCCGTGGTGGAAAAAACCTGGGAATTGTCGGTCGGGCTGGATGTATATAACGCCAAGTTTACCGAAGTCGCATCTCATCATTTATCCGGTTATTTGAAAATCATTGATATAAATATGGGGGGCGGAAATAGCGCCGCCCTGCCAACAACATTCCAAATCGAAACTTCTTACAAAGAGGCATTAGACGAACATAATGTCTCCTACAACGCTTCGATTGACGCCATCATCAACAGCATAGGCGATATTAGCCCGCACTGGGCGAACCTGTTGGACAAATTTGATGGTGACTGGAGCAACATCTACGATATCGATGACTCTCGAATAAAGGGTGAACATGCGATTTACAGCAGTTACGGCCCGGTAGAAGCGGCTGCTGTTTTAGTTCGAGTTGCCGCCGCCGCATTAGCGGAACAAACAGAGGGCAGTTTTCCCGATGACGCATATGCCGGCGCCAATCCCGGCGACAGTGGCAGTGACGACGGTGACGGTAGCGACCCATCTTCGGGAACGCCAAACCCTGAAGGCACTGTCGGCAACTTTTTGGGGAGGACACTCGGCAGGGCCGTCGAGATTGGATTAACGCGCACGCTGGCGGCAGCAATCAGCGCCCCAGTTGCGGCAGTTGCCGCCTTTCTAGGGATGGCGTCCAACTACCTGTCCAGTTCCGATTCCGATGGCAACGGGGCTTCGCCCAATCCCGGAACGGACAGCCCCCCCGGCGACAGCGGTGGTGACGGTAACGGCCCACCGCCGGGAACACCAGGCCCTGGCAATGCTTTTTCCAACTTTGCTGGAAAGGCGATCGCTGCTGTTGCCAAGGCTGGATTAACACGCGCGATCGCGGCGGCAATCAACGCCCCAGTTGCGGTAGTAGGCGCTCTTATAGGGGTGGTATCCAGCCTGTTTGGCTCCGATTCCGGCGGCGGCGAGGGCAACGGTGGCAACGACGGCGGCGGCGTCAAGCCCATCGTCTTG
>JAPPQJ010000137.1 GCA_028817015.1 Gammaproteobacteria bacterium | reverse complement strand
CCGGGTCGGTGCCGAAGGTGGAAAATTTGAAACCGCAGACCCCGCCCTGGATTTGTTCGCGGATGCGGGTGACGCCGTGCGCCGGGTTGATGGTTCCATACAAGGCGACATCGACGCGCGCCTGGCGCTCCACATCCGCCGTTTTTTGCGCCAGGCTGCCGGCGTCGCATACCAGGAGGTCCTCGTCATACGGCATGTCGGCGATGGTGGTCACGCCGCCGCTGGCCGCGGCCCGGGTGGAAAAAGCAAAACCTTCCCGCCCTTTCTGGCTGCGGGAATGAACCTGGGCGTCGATAACACCGGGAAATATCCAAGCGCCGTCCATGTCGCGATGGATGGTTGCGCTGCCCGGCTTGTCCGCGGACACCGCGGCGAATTTTCCGTCGCTCACCGCCACATAGCCGCCTTCCATTACGCCTCCCGGCGTAATGACATCGCCGCGCACCAGAAGGTCAAAATCGGGCATTGCAAGGCATCCGGCAGTGGTCTTCCCGCGCAAAATGCGCCACGCGCCTTTCCGCACGGGTTGGAGAAGCGATGTTACACCGGAATCGGCGGGTGTCAATAGCGGTGCCGGGCCGCAAGACGCCGGTGCATCGCGCGGTGCGGGCGTTATAATCACCCCGCACGCCGTTGGGAAGCGGGCGCATCCGGTTCACCATTTCACCGAGGCAAAACCATGAGCAAAAAGCAACGGGACCACGCCGCCATGTTGGACGGGTTGTATTGGTGGGGCATCCCGACTTTGTTTCGCTGCCCGCATGATTCCGACTTGTCGGCGTGCGACATCGGGCTGGTCGGGGTGCCGCACAGCACCGGCAACGGCACCACCGAGCGCGACCAGCACCTGGGGCCGCGCGCGGTCAGGAATGTCAGCGCGCTTGGGCGCCGGGTGCACATGAAATTCAACATCGACCCGTGGCGCAGTTGCCGGATTCGCGACTTGGGCGATGTGCCGCTGCCGCACGCCAACAACAACGAGAAGTGCATTGAGCACATCACGCGGTTCTACCGCAACCTCGATGCGGCCGGGGTCAAGCCGGTCTCCATCGGCGGCGACCATTCTATTACCGGCGGCATTCTGCAAGCCATCGCCGGCCGCCAGGCGAAACTCAGCGGCGGGGAAAAGGCCGTGCTGCTGCATTTCGATGCGCACACCGACGCCTTTCACAACCTCGACCATTTTCTCGGCGCGGTCAAATCCGCGGCCCACTGGGCCAGTTACCTGGTCAGAGACGGGCATGTGGATGCGCAGCACAGCGTGCAAATCGGCATTCGCGGAAACCCCCGCACCCTGGACTGGCTGGAGCCCAGTTTGGACCTCGGCTACGAAGTCATCAGCAAGGACGATTTCGATGAGTGGGGCGTGGAGCGGTGCATCGAGACGGTTCACCGCCGCATCGGCGACCGCCCGCTTTATATCACCTTCGACCTGGACTGCCTCGACCCGACCGTGGCCCCCGGCGTCGCCAATATCGAGGCCGGCTGCGAGGGCCTGCGGATGGCCGATGTCACGCGAATTTTGCAGGGCATGCGCGGGTGCAATGTGATCGGCGGAGATGTGGTGTGCCTGATGCCGAGCAAGGATTCGCCCAATCAAATCACCGCGCTGGTGGCGATGTCGGTGCTGTTTGAGATCATCAGTTTAATCGCCGACCGCTCGGCCGCGGATTGAAGCCGGCGTTATAAATTGCCGGATGAGGCCGGCGATTTGGGCGGGCGCTTCCAGCAGCAGCGCGTGCTTGAGGCCGGGCAGAATGTGAAGTTCCGAACGGGCGATTTTCTGGTGCATCAATTCGGCCATGCGGGGGGTTGAGCCGATGTCGTGCTCGCCGGTTATGATTAACGTCGGCTGGCTGATTTCAGTGAGTCGCCCGGATAAGTCGGATTCCGCCAGCACCTGATAGGCGGCCGAATAAGCCTCGGGGTCGTTGGCAATGAACCGGCGGAAGTGGCGGGCGATGATTTCCGGGTGTGATTTCTGAAACCCGTCGGTGAACCATCGGCCGGCGGAGTTCTTCGCGTGTTGTCTCGCGCCCACTTCCCTGATCATGCGGGCCCTTTCCCGAACGCGCGCCGCTTCCGCCGGGGTGCGCCCGGCCACGGCGCTGATGAGAACCAGCCGGTTAACTTTTTCGGGGTGGGCGAGGGCAAAAGCCTGGGCGATCACCCCGCCGAGGGAAAACCCGACCAGGGACGCCTGCTCAATGCCGAGATGCTCATACAGGCCGGCGAGGTCGCGCACAAAATCATCCAGCTTATAAGGCCCGGGCGGTTTGCCGGAGCGGCCGTGGCCGCGCAAATCCACGCGCAGCACCGCGCAATTTTCACCTGTGGCGCGAACGACGCCGTCCCAGACTTCCAGACTCGAGCCGACGCCGTGCAGCAGGGTGACCGGCGCGCCGCCGCCTTCACGGCGATAATGCAGGGAAACGGGTTGTCCGTGATGCGGCGTCATTGCGGCATGACCACGAGTCATTGGTCCTTCAGAATCACCGCGTCTTCGGCGCGCCAACTTAACCTGACCTTTGCGTTGACGGGAATGTCCAGAGCGTTTTCCCCGCGCGCCTGCCGCACAACCGAGAATTCCTGGTCGGGCGCAATGTCGACAATATATTTCCGCGCCTGGCCCAGATAGATGATGTCGGAAACGCGGCCGCCAACGCTGTTTTCGGTTTTTTGCGCGGGGGCATTGTCAAGGGTGATCTTAATTCGCTCGGGGCGCACGGCCATGACCGCGCGCTGTCCCGGGGAAAAATCTCCGCGGCGCAAGCCGCGAAGCGGCGCATCATCGCCCAACCGGGCGTAGTGGCCGGCGACTTCGGTGACGGCGCCGGACAGGAAGTTGGATTCACCGACAAAATCGGCGATAAATTTGGTCGCCGGGCGGTCGTAGATTTTCTCCGCTTGATCGACCTGCACAATGCGGCCCCGGTTAAACACCGCGATGCGGTCGCTCATCACCAGCGCTTCTTCCTGGTCGTGGGTGACATACAGTATGGTCGCCCGAATGTTTCGGTGCAGGCGCATGATCTCGATTTGCATTTGCTCGCGCAGTTTTTTGTCGAGCGCCCCCAGCGGTTCATCCATGAGCAACACCCGGGGGTTGAACACCATCGCCCGGGCCAGCGCCACTCGCTGCTGCTGCCCTCCGGACAATTGCCCCGGACGGCGGCCCGCGTGGTCGGGAAG
>JAPPQJ010000003.1:12266-28557 GCA_028817015.1 Gammaproteobacteria bacterium | reverse complement strand
CGCCGGCGCGCGCATCATCGGCGGCTGCTGCGGCACCACGCCGGCCCACATCGTGGCCATGCGCGCGGCGCTCGACCACCATCAGCGCCGCCCGACTCCCACGCTGGAAGTCATCGAAAGCCGCCTTGGCGAAGTGTCGGCCGGCGCCAAGGCGCAACTGCGCGGGGAAATGAGCATCGCCGCCGGGGCGGTCGGCGGCCGAGGCGGGCGGCGCAAAACCCGGCGGCGAGGCCCTCGCTAAGACCGCTGGGTCCGGGGCGCCGGTGAATCCAATCCGCCCTTAACGCCCCATCGCATCCGCCAGCGTGCGAGTGTTGATGACCGGCAAATACGCCGGCGGCGGGTCAGTGCCTTCTCGCATCTGCCGGGTTTTGTTGACCATGCCCTCCAGGGCCGGGCGCTTTGAATCCGGCGTCTCGCCTTTGCCCAGCCCGCCGCCGAATTCCATCAGGAGGTCGGCGCCGGCCACCGCCCTGGTCAGGTTTTTGTGCCACAGCACCGGGTTGAACAACTGCAAAAACAGGCGCGACTTAATCGCCTCGACATCGGAGTCGTGAAAATCGCCGGTGAAATTGGACAGCACGGCGAAGCGCGGCGCCCTGAATTCGGCCTCGGCCAGGGTTTCGCGGAACCGCATCGCCGCCTCGATCATATGGTGGGTGTGAAACGCCCCTTCGGTCTTAAGCCGGGCGCTGCGTTTGCGCGGGAACCTCGCCGCCATATCGCGCAGCAGCGCATCCAGGTCTTCGGGCGTGCCGCCGACCACGGTTTGCCCGGGCAGGTTGCAGGCGGCGACGCCGCAATGGTGGCGCCCGGCCAAATCGGCCGCGGTCTCGAAGTCGAGCATCAACGCTTCCATTTCGCCGCGCCCGTATTCGCCCATCAATTCGCCGCGCCGTTTCACCAGACGCAGCGCTTGGCCGAAATCGAGCGCGCCGGCGCTCACTAACGCGCAGTATTCGCCGAGGCTGTGCCCGGCCGCCATCGCCGCCGGTTGCGCGTCGCCGGAGTCGCCGCCGGTCTGCCGGGCCCATGCGCGCAGGCACGCAATCGAATGGGTCAGCAGCACCGGCTGGGTGTGGCGGGTCAGGTTGATTTGCGAGGCATCGGCGTTGAAGGACAGGCCGGCGATGTCGTAACCCAGCACATCGCCGGCTTCGGCGTAGGTGTCGCGCACCACTTCCAGCGACTGGTGCAGGTCTTTGCCGATGCCGGGGTATTGCGCCCCCTGGCCGGGGAACAGATAGGCAATTTTTTGATGCTGGGGCATGGTGGCGGTGATTATACCGGCCTTTGGCGGCCCAATCGAAGCGCGGCGGCATGCCGATTCATCGTTGGCTCAGGCCGGACACATTCCGGACTCAGGGCCGGCGGGAAAGGAAGCCGACCGGTAAAAATGGGGTGCCGCAAACAACCCCTTGCGGCGGCCCCGAGGTCTGTGGTTGAATCCGCACCCGCATTGATTCCGCCTCCTTAATTTTTGGCAGCGTGCTCCTTTCGGTCACGGACGGATCTTTCACTCATTCCCAACCAAACGCGGGTGTAACCATGGCAGCGATTATCGACGGCAAGGCCTTTGCCGCCGGGCTTATAGCGCATATCAGCGGTGCCGTCTCCGACCTGGCGGCGAAACACCGCCTGCAGCCGGGACTGGCGGTGGTGCTGGTCGGCGAGGACCCGGCAAGCCGGGTTTATGTTCGCAACAAAGGCAGGCAGACCAAAGCCGCCGGGATGAATTCCTTTGAACACAGGCTGCCGGAGGAAACCGGCGAAGCCGCGTTGCTGGCGCTGGTGCGGCGGCTTAATCAGGACCCGGCGGTGCACGGAATTCTGGTTCAACTGCCGCTGCCCGCGCACATCGACCCGTCGAAGGTGATCAACGCCATCAGTGCTGACAAGGATGTGGACGGCTTCCACATCGAAAACGTCGGCCGGTTGTCGGTGGGCGAGGATTCGCCGGTTCCCTGCACGCCGGCCGGATGTCTGATGTTGCTGCGGCATCAACTGGGCGACCTGTCCGGGAGCCGTGCGGTGGTGGTCGGGCGCTCCAATATCGTTGGCAAGCCGGTGGCGATGCTGCTGCTGCGGGAAAACTGCACGGTCACTGTGGCCCATTCCCGCACTCAGGGGCTGGCGGCGGTCTGCCGGGAGGCCGACATCCTGGTGGCGGCGGTGGGCGTGCCGGAGATGGTCAAGGGAGACTGGATCAAGCCGGGCGCAACCGTCATCGATGTGGGCATCAACCGCATCGAAAACCGGGACGGCCAAACCCGGCTGGTCGGCGATGTGGATTTTGAGGCCGCCATGAAGGTGGCGGGGGCGGTCACGCCGGTGCCCGGCGGGGTCGGCCCGATGACCATCGCGTGTCTGCTTAGAAACACGCTGATGGCGGCCTGCCGCCGGCACCGGGTTGCCATCCCGCCCGGCCTGTAACCGGCGTTTGGCCCCCGGGGTCAATACAGCGCGGAAATATACAGCGCGAGTTCCCGGATCTGCTGCGCTGACAGCGCAAAACTGACCGAATTCATGATCGGGTTGATGCGCGCCCCCGATTTGTAGGCCAGCAGTTGCGCCTCGATATAGGCCGCGGGCTGACCGGCGATGCGCGGAAAGGCGGGTGGAATGCCGCGCCCGGAAGGGCCGTGGCATCCCATGCAGGCGGCGATGTCATAGGGCTTGTAGCCGCCCCGATAGATTTTGCCCCCGGCCAACGCGGCCGCCTCCTGATCCGGGGTGATAGCGCCTTTCTTGCCTTCGAGGCTGCTGTAATAGGCGTCCAGGTTGGCCATGTCCTGTTCGGAAAGGGCCGCGACCAGTCCGGCCATCACCGCGTTCTGCCGCTCGCCGGATTTGAATTTGGCCAGTTGCGCGGCGATATAGCCGGGCACCTGGCCGGCGAGATGGGGGAATTGATCGGTGGGGCTATTGCCGTCCATTCCGTGGCACGCCACGCAACTTGCCGAGGCGTCGCGCCCGGCTTCCACATCGGCCTGTTGGGCGGAAGCGGGTCCGCCCCCGGACATTGTTCCCGAAGCAAGCACAACGGCAGCCGCTAACGAAATCAAAAAACGAGTCATCGGATTACCCAAACGGTTGATGTGCGGTTGATGTGCGGTTGATGTGGCCGGTCACCTGCAAGCGGGTCGCCGCCCGTCCGGCTCAAGTTGTTTTCCCAACGGTTCAAGATGGATCAATCGGTCTTTTCCCGCATCATTCCAAGATGCCGCAAACCTCTTATCGGCGATGGTTGAAGCCGCACCCGCGCTTTTTCAGACAGGCCGGAAGTCTCGCGGCTTATGCCGCGGAACCGGGCTGGAGGCTGCTGGCCAACTGATTCCCGGCCCCTCAACGCCTTCCACGGGGATGGGCCCGCGCGCCCGCCAATGTTATCATGGCCGCCCCCGAAAGTAGCGCAAAAGCAGCGCGGGGCGCGTACAATCCGGCGCGCATTATACAACATTGACCGGCAAAAACTTGGCCTCCATTGATTTCACCCGGGCATCCTACGCTCTCGCCGCCCACCGGCAGGATCAATGGCCGCCGGATGCCGGTGCTGAAGTCGCGTTCGCCGGGCGCTCCAACGTCGGCAAGTCCAGCGCGATTAACGCCATCACCAACCGCAACCGCCTGGCGCGCGCCAGCAAGACCCCGGGGCGCACCCGGCAGATTGTATTCTTCGACCTGGATGCCGCCCACCGGCTGGTTGATTTGCCGGGCTACGGGTATGCCAAAGTCCCCGACGACTTGAGACGGCACTGGGAGCGCTCCACGGGAGATTATCTGGCCCGGCGCGCATGCCTGAAAGCGCTGGTGATCCCCGTGGACATCCGCCGCCCGTTGACCGATCTCGACCGCGTCATGCTTCGATGCTGCCGCGAAATGGGCCTGCCGGCCCATATTCTCCTGACCAAGGCCGATAAGTATAAACGCGGGCCGGCACGCGACACCCTGCTGCGCGTGTGCACCCAACTGGACGGCGAGGCGGGGGTTACGGTGCAGTTGTTTTCCGCGGTGAACAAGCAGGGGGTCGAACAGGCCAGGGAGGTTGTTTCCGGGTGGCTGTGCGGTGAGTCATCAGCGCGGTGTTGATATGGATGGGGCGAGACCCGATGGCGATGCGAAGCGGCGCGCAGTGTTATACTGGGCCGATGCGAGGCGCGGCCCCCATCACGCCACCACCATGAGGCGGAATCTTGAAACGAGTGCTGGTTAGCGGCGGCGCCGGTTACATCGGCTCGCATCTGGTGATGCAACTGCTGGATGCCGGCCACCATGTGGTGGTGCTCGACAACCTGTGTGCCGGCCATCGCTGGGCGGTGCCGCCGCAGGCCGGGTTTGAACACGGCGACATCGCCGACCGGGAGCGGGTGGCGGTGATCATCCGCGCCCACCGAATCGATGCGCTGGTGCATTTCGCCGCCCATCTGGCGGTTCCCGAGTCGGTCGAGAATCCGGCCAAATACTACCGCAACAACGTGCTCGGTTCGTTCAACCTGCTCGAGGCCTGCATCGGCGGCGGAGTCGGCCAGGTGGTGTTTTCTTCGAGCGCGGCGGTGTATGGAATCGCGCAACACAGCCCGGTGTCGGAAAACCACGCCACGGCGCCGATCAATCCCTACGGCAGCAGCAAATTGATGACCGAATGGATATTGCGCGACCTGGCCGCCGCCGCCGGGGGGCGGTTGCGCTTCGTGGCGTTGCGTTATTTCAATGTCGCCGGCGCCCGTTTGGACGGGCGGCTGGGGCAAGCCTCCCACTCGCATTCGCGGCACGCCACCCACCTGATTAAGGCGGCCTGCCAGGCCGCGTGCGGGCTGCGCCGGGGGTTGTCCATCTTCGGCAACGACTACCCGACCGCAGACGGCACCTGCATACGCGACTACATCCACGTCGAGGACCTGGCCGGGGCGCACCTTGATGCGCTGGATTACCTGGCGCGCGGCGGCGACAACGCCACGCTGAATTGCGGTTATGGGCACGGTTACAGCGTGGCCGAAGTGCTCGAATGCGTGAAATCGGTCAGCGGGGTGGATTTCCCGGTCAGTGTCGAAGGCCGCCGGGCCGGCGACCCGCCCGAACTGGTGGCCGACAACACCCTGATTCGCCGCCGCTTCGGCTGGAAGCCGCGCCACGACGACCTGGCGACCATTTGCCGCACCGCCTACGATTGGGAGCGCGCGTTGGTGAAGCGCGCCGCCGGGCATGGCGCCGCTTGACCGGGCGCGGGCGTTTGCGTTGACCGATACCGACAGGGGCGGCAATACCGGTGCCCAAGCCCACGCCAATTTAGCCTCGCGGCTGTGGCGCAGGGATGTGTCGATGTGGCATCAGCCCGCGGCGCGCGCTGCGGCGTTGGCCGCCCGACTCGGCTGGCTCGACAGCATCGACTGGATGCGGGAACGGGCCGGGGAACTGCAGGCGTGGGCCGGGGCGATTGCCGCATCGGGCCACTACCGGCGGGTGATTTTGCTGGGCATGGGAGGCTCGAGTCTGGCCCCGGCGGTGTTTGCTTCGTTGTTTGCGCCGGGGCCCGGCGGTTTGCCGCTGACGGTCATCGACACCACCCACCCCGGCGACCTCGCCGGCCGCGCCGGCCGCGACTGGCGGCGCTGCCTGTTCATTGTCTCCAGCAAATCCGGCGCCACCGTGGAAACCGTCGATCTGTATCATTTTTTCCGCGCCGGATTGGCCGCGCAAGGCGCCGAGCCGTCGCCTCATTTCGTGATGATTACCGACCGCGACTCACCGCTGCACCGACTCGCAGGCGACTGCAAGCGGGTGTTCATCAACCCGTCCGACATCGGCGGGCGGTATTCGGCGCTCAGTTATTTCGGCCTGGTGCCGGCGGCGCTGCTGGGCGTGAACATCGGCCGTTTGCTGGCGCGCGCGCGCGATTTTTGCGCAACCACGCGCACCGATGACCCGCGGCAAAACCCGGCGCTGGCGCTTGGCCTGTTGTTAGGGCGCAGCGCGCTGGCCGGCCGCGACAAATTGATCCTGCACCTGCCCGATGCGCTAAGCGCCTTCGGGCTGTGGGTCGAGCAGTTGATCGCCGAGAGTTGCGGCAAAGACGGCAGGGGGCTGATTCCGGTGATGGCCGACTGCGGCGCGCGTTTCGGCGGCGGGCGGGACCGGATTAGCGTCCGCGTCGGAGACGGTGGCGATTCCCGGGCGGGCCGTTGCGATTACGCGGTGCCGTTGCAAGCGCATGACCGATACCAGATCGGCGCCGAGTTTTTTCGCTGGGAATTCGCCACCGCCGTGGCCGCCAGTTGCCTGCGCGTCAACCCGTTCGACCAGCCCGATGTGGCCCGCGCCAAAGCGCGCACCGCGGCGTTCATCGGCGAGACGGGGCGGGCCGGCGGGCCTTTGCCTCATCAGCGCGGCGCCTGCCTGGATGAGTATGACCTGGTTTATCACGGCGCCGACAGCGGGCAGCCGGGGCACTCGGCACGCGACCTGGTCGCCGCCTTCGCGCGCACTCTGACGCCGGCAACCTACCTGGCTTTGTTGGCCTATCTGCCCGAAGACCCGGCGACCGTGGAGTGGCTGCATTGCCTGCGCCGGCAGGCGGCCGGGCGGGCCGGCATCGTCGCCACCTGCGGCATCGGCCCGCGCTACCTGCATTCCACCGGGCAGTTGCACAAGGGCGGGCCGCCGAGCGGTCGCTTTATCCAGTTGATCGCCGACCCCGACCCCGGGGCCGATGTGCCGGTGCCGGAGCGCGCTTACACCTTCGGGCAGTTGCACCGAGCGCAGGCGGACGGCGATTTCGCGGCGCTGGTTGGCGCCGGGCGGCCGGTAATGCGCGTGGCGCTGAAAGCGGATAGACTTCGGGCCCTGGCGGCCTTCGCATCGGCGTTCAAGTCGGCACTGGCGGCTGCGGCCGGCCGCGCGCAAGACGCCGGCGATTCCGACCCCCCGGCGTAATGCGTCGGGCGTTTGCACAAAGCGCGCGCGCCGCACCGCCTCCGATCCTCCTGGCATGCTGACTTTTCAACAATTGTTTATGACGCTGCACCAATACTGGGCCAAGTGCGGCTGCGTCATTCTGCAACCCTATGACATGGAAGTCGGCGCCGGCACCTTTCATCCGGCTACTTTCCTGGCCGCGGTCGGGCCCGAGCCGTTGCGGGCCGGCTATGTGCAGCCGTCGCGGCGCCCGACCGACGGCCGTTACGGCGAAAACCCCAACCGCATGCAGCATTATTTCCAGTTTCAGGTGGTGCTCAAGCCGTCGCCCGATGACTTCCAGGATTTGTATCTGGGCTCGTTGGCCGCGCTTGGCCTGGACTTGCGGCGCGACGATGTGCGGTTCGTCGAAGACGACTGGGAGTCGCCGACCTTGGGGGCGTGGGGGCTGGGCTGGGAAGTGTGGCTAAACGGCATGGAGGTGACCCAGTTCACTTATTTTCAGCAGGTCGGCGGCTTCGACTGCAAGCCGGTGACCGGCGAGATCACCTACGGCCTCGAGCGCATCGCCATGCACTTGCAGGAAGTGGACAGTTTGTATGACCTGGTGTGGGTGGACGGCCCGGCGGGGCGCTACACCTACCGGGATCTGTATCATCAAAACGAGGTCGAGCAATCCGCGTATAACTTTGAATACGCCGATGTGGATGTCCTGTTCGGGCAGTTCGATGCCGCCGAGCGGATGTGCCGCGAGTTGCTTGACGGGCAATTGCCGCTGCCCGCCTACGAGCAAACCCTCAAAGCGTCGCACACCTTCAACCTGCTCGACGCCCGCCGCGCCATCGGCGTCACCGAAAGAGCGCGCTATATCGGCCGCGTGCGCGCCTTGGCCCGCGGAGTTGCGCGGTGCTATTACGACAAGCGCAAGGCGTCAGGCTTTCCGCGGGCGGGCGGCGTTGCCCGGAGGCGGGGGCGGAAATAATGGCGGCCGGGAAAACTGACCGAGCCTCCCGGCGCGCCAGTTTAGTGGTTGAAATTGGCACCGAGGAATTGCCGCCGCGCGATTTGCGGCAGTTGGGGCGGGCCTTTGCCGGGCGCATCAAAGAGGGGCTGGCCGCCGCCGGCGTGGTCGATGAGGCGCGGGCCAACTGCCGGTATTTCGCCACCCCCCGGCGGCTGGCGGCGCTGGTGCACGAGGTCGCGGCGCGCCCGCCCAGTCGCGTAGTCGAGCGTCGCGGCCCGTCGTTGCAGGCCGCTTATGACGCGCTCGGCAAACCCAGCCGGGCGGCCCTGGGCTTCGCCAAATCGTGCGGCGTCGAGGTCGCGCAGTTAGCCACATTGAAGACCGACAAGGGCGCCTGGCTGGTGTATCGCCGGCGCGTCGCCGGGGCCAGTCTGGCGGCCATCGTCAGCGCGTGTCTGGAGGACAGCGCGCGCCGGTTGCCGGTCGCCAAACGAATGCGCTGGGGCGACCACCCGGACGAATTCGTGCGCCCGGCGCACTGGCTGCTGGCGGTGCACGGCGGGCGCGTGGTCGGGGCCGAGGTGCTGGGGTTGAAAGCCGATAGATTGACCCGCGGCCACCGTTTTCACGCCGACCGGCCACTGGCGGTTGCCCACGCCGACGACTACCCCGGACTGCTGGAATCAGACGGCCGGGTGATCGCCGATTTCGAGCGGCGGCGGCGCGTCATCGCCGGGCAACTGAAGCGATTGGCGAAGTCGGCCGGGGGGTGCGTGCCGGAAGACGCCGAGTTGCTGGACCTGGTAACCGGCCTGGTCGAATGGCCGCGGGCACTGGCCGGCCGCTTCGACCGGCGTTTCCTGAAAATCCCGCCCGAAGTGCTGGTGGCGTGCATGCGCGATCATCAGAAATTCTTCCCGCTGGTCGACGCCAGGGGCAAACTGCTGCCGGATTTCATCGCCGTCAGCAACATCGCCGGGCGGGTGGGCGCGCGGGTGCGGCGGGGCAATGAGCGGGTGTTGCGCGCCCGGCTGGCGGACGCCGAGTTTTTCTGGATGAGCGACCGGAAAACCCCGCTGGAATCGCGCCTCGAAGCGCTCAAGGGCGTGCGCTTCCACAATCGGCTCGGCACATTGTATGACAAGACCCAGCGCGTCTCGCATTTCGCCGCGCAAATCGCCGGGCAGCACCATGTCAATGCCGACATCGGCGAGGTGCGCCGCGCGGCCCGGTTGTGCAAGGCCGACCTGGTGACCGATCTGGTCGGCGAATTCCCCGCATTGCAGGGCGTCATCGGCCGTTACTACGCCAGACAATGCGGCGAAAACCAACGGGTTGCGGATGCCATCGAGCAGCACTACTGGCCGCGCCATGCCGGCGACCAACTGCCGCATCACGCGGTCGGGCAATGCGTGGCGCTGGCTGAGCGCATCGATTCCTTGATTGGCCTGTTCGCCTGCGGCGACATTCCGGGCGGCGACAAAGACCCGTTCGCGCTGCGCCGCGCCGCGTTAGGCGTGTTGCGAATCCTGATCGAAAAGCAACTCGACCTGGATGTGCACGAGTTGTTGACGATGTGCGGGCAATGCTGTTACGCGCGGTTGGCCGGCGCCGAAGTGAAGCCGGATGCGCAGACGGTGGAGCGGGTGTTTGAATTCATCCTGGAGCGCCTCAAGGCCTACTATCAGCCGATGGGTTACAGCGCTTTGGAACTGGCTTCGGTGATGGCGTGCAAACCGCGCCGGCCGCTGGATTTTGACCGCCGCTTGAAGGCGCTAAGCGGCTTCTTCAAGACCCGGCCCCAGGCCGCTGAGGCGCTGGCGGCCGCCAACAAGCGCATCGCCGGCATTCTCAACCGGGCCGACGCTGCGCCGCCGCGCTACGAGGCGTCTTTGTTCCGGCATCCGGCGGAAACCGAACTGGCCCGGCAACTCGACGCCATCGGCGCGCGCGCCGGCGAGTGTTTTTCCGCCAACCGCTATGACGCCGGGTTGGTGGCGTTATCCGCACTCAAACGGCCCATCGATGAGTTTTTTGATCAGGTGATGGTGATGGAGCGGGACACCGCGCTGCGCCATAATCGCCTGGCGCTGCTGGGCCGCATCCGCCGACTATTCCTCGGCGTAGCCGACTTTTCCCTGATGCAGGCCGAACCATGAACAAGATCGACACTTTCCAATCCATGTTGGCCGAGGTGCGCGCGTTTCACGACAAGCACCGCTTCGCCGAGCGCGGCGGCGAGGACATGGTATACCGGGTGTCGCTGATGGCGGAGGAACTCGGGGAGATTTCCGCGTGCGTCACCAAGGGCCGGCCGAAGGCGGAACTGGCCGAAGAGTGCGCCGACCTTCTAATCCTTCTTCTGGGCAACGCCATCGCCGCCGATTTCGACCTGGCGCAGGCCTTCCACGAAAAAATGGACAAGATCAACCGGCGCGGCAGCCGCATCGTCGATGGGCGCGTGCGGGTGTCGAATTTTACCGCCGGCGCCGGCAAGCCGGAGGCGGACGGTTGAGCAACCGTCTGGTCATACTCGACCGCGACGGGGTGATTAACCGCCTTTGCCCGCGCGGCGTCGCCGGCCCGGAGGAATGGGAGGCGCTGCCGGGCGGTTTGGAAGCGATAGCCCAACTGTGCCGGGCCGATTACCGGGTGGCCATCATCACCAATCAATCGGGCATCGCCAGGGGGCGTTACAGCATCAACACCCTGAACCGCATCCACCGCAGAATGCTCGATGAACTGCAGCCGCACGGCGGCGTAATCTGCGCCATTTTCTTCTGCCCGCATGCGCCCGAAGACAACTGCCGGTGCCGCAAACCCCGGGCCGGGTTGTTCCTGGAACTGGCCGACCGGCTGAAGTGCAACTTGCACGATGTATATGCCGTGGGCGATTCGCTGCGCGATTTGCAGGCCGCGCACGGCGCCGGCGCCAAACCGGTGCTGGTGGAAACCGGCAACGGCCGCGCCACCTTGCAAGCCATCAGCGACCCGAACGCCGCGCCGGGGCTTGCCCGGGTGCCGGTGCACAAGGATCTGGCCGCATTCGCCGATGCCCTGCTGGCGCATGCCGGCGCGCCGGGCGGCGCCTAATCGCCGGCTGGTTGCCGCCAAGCGGCCGAACCATGCGCGCCCTGCGGTCGCTGATCTTCCTCACCGGGCAGATCGCCAGCGCGCTGCTGTTCACCCCGGTCGCGCTGTGCTGTGTGGCGCTGCCGTCGCTGCCGCGCGCGCGCGTCATTGCGGGGTGGGCGCGGTTCAACATCTGGTCGCTGAAGCATTTATGCGGGATCACCTGCGAGGTGACCGGCGCCGAACACCTCCCCGACCGCCCGGCGGTGCTGATTTCCAATCACCAGTCGGCCTGGGAGACGATTTACTTCCAGTTGGTTTTTCCGCCGCAGTCGTATATTTTGAAGGTGCAGTTGCTGTGGATTCCGGTGTTCGGCTGGGGGCTGGCGGCCAACCGCCCGGTGGCCATTAACCGCGCCCGAAAAGTCCGTGCGCTGGAGCAGTTGCTGAAAAAAGGCGCGGCGCGGTTAGGCGAAGGGCGCTGGCTGGTGGTGTTTCCCGAAGGCACCCGCCGGCCGCCCGGGGACCCCGGCCGCTTCCAGATGGGCGGCGCGCTGGTCGCCGTCAAAACCGGCGCCCCGGTCGTGCCGGTGGCGCACAACGCCGGCCTGTTCTGGCCGAAAAAGGCGTTCCTGAAACGTCCCGGCGTCATCCGCATGCACATCGGCGAAGTCATCGAAAGCGAAGGCCAAAACCCGCGCGAAGTGAATGCGCGGGTGGAGCGGCGGATCAAGGAAGCGTTGCGCGAGTTGCCGCAATGAGGCGGTTTCGGCACTATAATGGCTGCCGGCATTACGGTGTTTGTTGAAAAACCGCGGTTATTTGCGCTGTTGATGTGGCGCGACGGAGGAAATATGAAGAAGTTGACCGTCGAATCCCTGAAACGAGAGGCGTCGAAATTTTCGAGTATAGAGGCCTCGCGCGACAACCCGTCTCTTTATGGGGTAACCGACGGAAAAGCGGTCGGAACTTACATCGAGCACAAATTCACCGCACACCTTGACGGCAAATACGAGTATCAGCAGGGTAACACCGCATCCGGAATAGACTTCCCCGATCTTGAGGTCGATATAAAGGTGACGAGTGTCAGGCAACCTCAATCATCGTGCCCTTTCGAGTCCGCTTCACAGAAAATTTTCGGGCTTGGCTATCATTTGCTCGTTTTTGTATATGAGAAGACCGATAACGCTCAAAACAGGACCAGCCGACTCAATATGCAGCATATTGTTTTTGTCGAAAGGGAGCGCACGGCGGATTTTCAAACCACAAAGGGATTGCTGGATATTTTGGGAAGGGACGGGAATAGAGAGGATATTGCCGCGTTTATAATGGAAAGGAATCTTCCCGTGGACGAAATAGGCGCGCGAGAACTGGCCGACAAAATTTGTGAAAAGCCGCCAAGCCAGGGGTATTTGACCATATCAAACGCTCTTCAATGGAGGCTTCAGTATGGCAGGGCCATCCAGAATGCCGACGCGGTTTTGGGCGTTTCCAGGGTGCGTTGAACGGTGGCCGGGAAATCGACCGACAAGCGGCAGTATGGGGATTTTCAGACTCCTGTTGGCCTTGCGAGAAAGGTTGTGGATGTTCTGAAGCGCAATCACCGGATCGACCCCGATGTGATTATTGAGCCCACCTGCGGGAAAGGTTCATTCATAATCGCCTCATGCGAAGAATTTAAGCGCGCCGATATTGTTGGATTTGAAATTAACGCCGAGTATGTGAGAGAAACAAGGTCTTCTTTGAAAAATGTTGCTGCAAAAAGCCGCGTGACCGTTAATCAGGGTGATTTTTTTCATCTGGACTGGAAAACGATACTGTCGGAACTGAGCGGGCATGTTCTCATTATCGGCAATCCACCCTGGGTGACGAACTGTGAACTGAGCGTCCTTAATAGTCAAAATTTGCCCGAGAAATCAAATTTCCAAAATCGAACAGGCATTGAATCCATTACGGGGTCGGCAAATTTTGATGTTTCCGAATGGATGCTGTTGCAGCATGTCGATTGGCTCTCAAAGCGCGAGGGGACTATCGCATTTTTGTGTAAATATGCGGTTGCGCGAAAAGTCTTGCGGCAAGTCGGGCTGCGGGAAAAACGCCGCTTTTTCGGGCATGTCTATCCGATTGATGCAAAAGCGTATTTTAATGTGTCGGTGGAGGCGTGCCTTTTTGTTCTGACGACTGATTTTGGGAATGCTGATTGTGAAGTTTATGATTCTCTGGATGGTGCCCGCCCTTCACACAAGATTGGCGAGAGGGACGGATTCATCGTCAGTAATATCGGTTATTATGAAAAGTGGAGGCACTTCAGAGGGCGGGACCCGAGATACATCTGGCGCTCCGGAATCAAGCATGATTGCTCGAAGATCATGGAACTGGAACCGCTGGGTGACGGCTACAAAAATGGATTTGGCGAAATCGTCAAGTGCGAGGATGACTGCATATACCCTCTGCTCAAGGGATCCGATGTCGGCAATGGAAGAACCGACTGCTGCCGAAAGGTGGTGTTGATTACGCAAAAAACCGTTGGCGGGAATACCGCACAAATCAGGCATGTCGCCCCGAACACCTGGAAGTACCTGGTTAACAACAGGGCGTATCTGGACGGTAGAAAAAGCGCAATCTATAAAAACAAACCCGATTTTTCCCTGTTTGGCGTGGGGTCTTACACTTTCAGTCCGTGGAAAATCGCGGTGGCCGGATTATATAAAAAATTGAACTATCATCTGGTCGGTCCGCTGAATGAGAAGGCCGTGGTTTTTGATGACACGGTAAATTTTCTGTCCTTTGATTCGGAAGGGGAGGCCAGGTTTGTTTTCCGCTTGATCACATCCGACCCCGCCCGTGAATTCATTGAGGCCATGATATTTTGGGATGAGAAGCGTCCCATTACAGCGGCGGTTTTGAGAAGGCTGTCCCTTAAGGAAGTGGCAAGGGAGCTGGGCAATCTGGATCAGTATCGGAGTTGGGCCCAGGAAACGCCCCCCGGCGTTGTCGGGCAGATGAGTCTTGGTCTGGCGGAAAGGCGATCCGGGTATAAAGCGGAGTGAACGGCCGACAAATCCTTCATACAACCCCGCACCATCTTTCAACAAACCGCATCCGCCAGCGCAATATATTGCTCCACCGACAACGCCTCCGCGCGCAGGGCCGGGTCCACGCCGGCGCGGGCGAAGTGTTCGCGCCCGGCCAGCGCCGCGAGCGCGTTGCGCAGGGTTTTTCGGCGCTGGGCGAAGGCCGCCGCGACCACGGCGCTGAACATGCGCCGGTCGCGCGCTTGCAGCGGCGGGGTTTTGGGCGCCAGACGCAGCGCCGTCGAGTCCACCTTCGGCGGCGGGTGGAAGGCCTGCGGCGGCACCTCAAACAGCGGCGCGCAATGGATTTGCATGGCCGCCATCACCGACAGGCGGCCGTAGTTCCTTCCGCCGGGAGCGGCGCACAGGCGCTGCGCCACCTCCTTTTGCAGCATAAACTGCATGTCCTCAATCCATTCGATCTGCTCGAGCAGGTGGAAGATCAGCGGCGTTGAGATGTTATACGGCAGGTTGCCAATCAGCCGCAGGCGCGGTGCGCCGGCATCAACATCGGCCGGCGCGGCGTCGCTTAAGTTGAAGTCGAGGATGTCGGCGTGGATGACCGTGACGCGGTGCGGCGGATAGCGCTTTTGCAGAAGTTGCGCCAAGCCGCGGTCGAGTTCCACCACGGTCAGATGCGCAACGCATTCCAGCAACGCGCCGGTCAGCGCGCCGCGCCCCGGGCCGATTTCCACAATGCGCTGGCCCGGCGCCGGGGCGAAGGCCGAGACCAGGCGGCCGACGACGGCGCGGTCGGTCAGGAAATGCTGGCCGAGGCGTTTGCGCGGACGGCGGGCCGCGGTCAACAGCGCGAGGGGCGGCGGGCCGCGGCCAAGTCGGCGGCCAGTTCCACCGCCGCTTGCAGGCTGGACGGGTCGGCCGCGCCGCCGCCGGCCAGTTCCAGCGCGGTGCCGTGGTCAACCGAGGTGCGGATGATCGGCAGGCCCAGGGTGAGGTTCACGGTGTCGCCAAACCCGGCGTGTTTGCTGACCGGCAGGCCCTGGTCGTGATACATCGCCAGCACCGCATCCAGGTGTTCGAGCCGCGCCCGGGTGAACGCCGTGTCGGCCGGAATCGGGCCGACGATGCGCACCCCCCGGTCGCGCAATTCATCAAGGGTTGGCGCGATCACCTCGACTTCTTCTGTGCCGATGCAGCCGTGTTCGCCGGCGTGGGGGTTGAGCCCGCAAACGCCGATGACCGGCCGGGCGATGTTGAACAGGCGGCGCAAGTCGTCCCGGATGACGGTGATGACTTGGGTCAGCCGCTCGCGGGTCACTTGGCGCGGCACTTCGGCCAGCGGAATGTGCGTGGTCAGCAGGCACACCCGCATGCCGCCGCCGGCCAGCATCATGACCGGCGTGTCCGCGCGGCATCTCGCGGCGATCCATTCGGTGTGGCCGGTGAACGCGATGCCGGCGCGGTTGATGGCGGCCTTGTGCGCCGGGCCGGTGGTCATGGCGTCGAATTCGCCGGCCAGGCAGGCGTCCACCGCCGCGTCGATGCAACCCACCACATATTGGCTGTTGCCCGGCTCCAGGCGGCCCGGCGACACCGGCATCGGGCAACTGCGGTGAATCACCGCCAGCACGCCGGGGCGGTGGGGGCGGCCGTCGTAGTCGGCGATTTGCACCGCCGCGCCGACGGCCTCGGCGCGCGCCGCCAACATTTCGCGGTCGCCGACGAAGGCTATATGCGCGGCAAATGACTTCGCCGCCGCCCGCATCGCGATGTCCGGGCCGATGCCGGCCGGCTCGCCGGTGGTGACGACGATGCGCGGTAACGGCTCAGACACGGCCGCCAACCGGTTTCACCAATCCGCCTCGGGCGGCGACCAATCGGACGACAGCAGATCAGACTGCAGCGGCGATTCCGATTCCCGCCAGCCGAAACGATCAAAATCCACCCGCCCGCGCGCGTCGAACACCACGCCTTCGTCGAGCAGTTTGCGCCGCTGCCTCGCCTCGCCACCGCCGCCCTCCCCTCCTCGACGGGCGCTGATTTTGCCCTGGCTGTTGATGACCCGCCACCACGGAATGTCCCAGCCCGAGGGCGTGGCGGCCATCGCATAACCGACCTCGCGGGCGGTGCAGTTCGCCATCCGCGCGATGCGCCCGTAACTGGCCACCGCCCCGTGCGGGATGCGCTTGACCACCGCGTAGATTTCGTCGTAGGTGCTCATCGCCGTTTTCGCCGCGCCGCCGGGCGCCTCATTCCACCGTCACCGACTTCGCCAGGTTGCGCGGTTTGTCGACATCGGTGCCTTTGA
>JAPPQJ010000003.1:0-12187 GCA_028817015.1 Gammaproteobacteria bacterium | reverse complement strand
GTCGGCGAACACCAGCAGGCGGCCGCCGCGCGCGCGCACTTCCTCGATGTTGGACTTGAGTTTCGCCAGCAACCGGTCGTTGGGCGCGATGGAGATCACCGGCATGTCGGCATCGACCAACGCCAGCGGGCCGTGCTTCAACTCGCCGGCCGGATAGGCCTCGGCGTGGATGTAGGAAATCTCCTTCAATTTCAGCGCCCCCTCCAGTGCAATCGGGTAATGCGCGCCGCGCCCCAGGAACAGGGCATGCTGCTTGTCGGCGAATTGCGCGGCCAAACCGGCGATGACCGGCTCCAGCGCCACCGCTTTTTCCACTTTGGCCGGCAACTCGCGCAACTCGCCGACCAGTCTCGCCTCGTCGTCGGCGGTCATGTCGAAGCGCCTTCCCAGCGCGATGACCAACAACCGGAGCGCCGCCAACTGGGTGGTGAACGCCTTGGTCGAAGCCACCCCGACCTCCATGCCGGCGTGCGTCATCAGCGCCAAGTCCGAAGTCCTCACCAACGAACTGTCCGGCGAGTTGCAGATCGTCAGGGAGCGACCAAACCCCTGCTGCCGCGCGGCTTGCAGCGCGGCCAGGGTGTCGGCGGTTTCGCCGGACTGCGACAGCGTCACCACCAGGCAGTGGCGCGGCGCGGCGTGGCGTCGCGAGCGGAACTCGCTGGCGATTTCCACCCGGCACGGCACGCCGTAGCGCTCGAACCAGTAGGCGGCCACCAGGCCCGCGTGGTAACTGCTGCCGCAGGCGATGATCTGCACCGCCCGCGTGCGCTCGAAAATCGCCCCGGCGCCGACGCCGAAACATTCTTCCAGCAGCCGCGTGCCGGTGATGCGGCCTTCCAGGGTGTTGGCGATGGCCGCGCTCTGCTCGTGGATTTCCTTGAGCATGTGGTGGCGGTAGTCGCCCAGTTCGATGGCGTTGGCCGGCAGCGAGCAGGTGCGCGCCTGGCGTTGCTGCGCCCGGCCGCGCGGGTCGGTGATGGCGATTCGCACGCCGCTGTTGCCGCCGCCGGCGTCGTGGATGTCCACGATGTCGCCGTCTTCGAGGACGAAAAAGTCCCGGGTCACGGCAATCAGCGCCCCCATGTCCGAGGCGATGAACGCCCCGCCGCCATCGCCATGGTCGCCCCGGCCGATGCCGACCACCAGCGGCGAGCCGCGCCGCGCGCCGACCAGGCGCTGTGGCTCATCGGCGCTGACCACGCCGAGTGCGTAGGCGCCCTCCAGCACGGCCACGCTGGCCCTGACCGCCTCCAGCAAATCGCGCCCTGCGCGAATGTGGCGGTGGATTTCATTGAGCGCGACTTCGGTGTCGGTGTCGGACGCGCATTCCAATCCTTCGGCGCGATGGGCGGCGCGCAAGGCTTCGTGGTTTTCGATGATGCCGTTGCAAACCAGCGCCACCCTGCCGCCGCTGACATGCGGATGGGCGTTGATTTCGGTCGGCGGGCCGTGCGTCGCCCAGCGGGTGTGGGCCACGCCGGTGGTGCCGCGCAGTTGCTCGCCGCCCGCCAGCGCCCGCTCCAAATCCGCAATGCGGCCGACGCTTCGCGTGCGCCGCAGCCGCCGCCCGGCCTCGGCCACCGCCGGGTCGATGACGGCCACGCCGGCCGAGTCATAGCCGCGGTATTCCAGCCGCTTCAAGCCGTCCAGCAACACCGGCAACACTTCCGCCCGGGCCACCGCACCGACGATTCCGCACATGGCTTATTCCCCGGCGGATGGTTTGCGTTTGGCCGGGCGCGTCCAGTTGCGGATGGTTTTCTGCCGCGCGCGGCCGACCGCCAGGGCCTGCGCGCCGACATCCTCGGTGATGGTCGAGCCGGCGCCGATGGTGGCGCCGTCGCCGATGGACAGCGGCGCCACCAACTGGCTGTTCGAGCCGACGAATACATGGTCGCCGATGTCGGTGCGGTGTTTGTTGGCGCCGTCGTAGTTGCAGGTGATGACGCCGGCGCCGATGTTGACGCCGTCGCCGAGCGCGCTGTCGCCGAGATAACTCAGGTGATTGGCTTTTGAGCCGCGCCCCAGTCGGCTGTTCTTTATCTCAACGAAGTTGCCGACCCGCGCCTCGATGCCGAGTTGCGCGCCGGGGCGCAGTCGCGCGAACGGGCCGATGCGGCATTTAGCGCCGATGTCCGCATGGTCGATGACGCAGTGCGCTTCGATGACGCTGCCGGCGCCGATGCGGCTGTCGCGGATGACGCTGCCGGGGCCGATGACGCAGCGGTCGCCGACCTCGACTTCGCCTTCGAGGACGACATTGACATCGACCACGCAGTCGCGCCCGAAGCGGCATCGCCCGCGCAGGTCGAAGCGAGACGGGTCGAGCAGGCGCACGCCTTCGCCGAGCAAACGGCGCGCCTGCCGGGTCTGAAAAATGCGCTCGGCGCGGGCCAGGTCGGCCTGAGTGTTGACGCCGATGGTCTCTTCCGGCGCCGCCGGGCAGGCGGCGATCTCCACTCCGGCGGCGGCGGCGTGCGCGACCAGGTCGGTCAAATAGAACTCATGCGAGGCGTTGTTGTTGCCGAGTTTGGACAGGCCGGCGTTGATGACCTCGGCCGGTGCGGCGATGAAACCGGCGTTGCATTCGCGAATCCGTTTTTGCGCGCAGGTGGCGTCCTTTTCCTCGACAATGCGAACCACGCGGCCGCCGTCGCCACGGAGGATGCGCCCCAGTCCGGCCGCGCCGGCTGGGTTGTCGGCGTTCACGGTCAGCAGGCCGAAGCGCCCGCCGGCGGCGGCGTCGAGCAAGCGCCGCAGGGTCGCGGCGCCAATCAGCGGCGTGTCGCCATAGACCGCCAACACCGTGGCCGCGCGCCCGACCGCGGGCATGGCGACCGACGCCGCATGCCCGGTGCCGCGCGGTTTGTCCTGAGCGGCCCAGGCGATGCGCCCGGCGATGCGCGGTTCGGCCAGGCGGGATGCGCCGTCTTCGATGGCGGCGCGCACCTCAAAGCCGCGCCGGGCGCTGACCACGACATGGATTTGCGCCGGTTGCAGCGCGGCCACAGCGTCGAGGATATGCATCAACATGGCCCGGCCGCCGACCGGATGCAGCGATTTCGGCAGCGCCGAGCGCATGCGCACGCCTTCGCCGCCCGCCAGGATGATCGCTTCGATGGTCATGGTTGCGGTGGTCAGGGGTCGTGGCGGGTCAGAGTCTCGCACAGTCTCATGGTCATTGCCCATTGGCGGCGCGCGGGTTACTATAATGGCCGCGATTGTAATCCGAAAGCGGGCGGCGTGGCGCGAACCCGGGCAATGCATCGCAGGCAATACGGCACTCATCATGGCCCAAGACGACCTTAAAAACATCGCCGACGAGATTCCCTGGCAAAGCCCGGTGCAGCCGGTGGAACTGCGCCCGGACAGCGAATTCCAGTTTAACTGCCACAAAGGCGTGTCGTGCTTCAACGCCTGCTGCCGCAATATCGACATCACCCTGATGCCGTATGACATCGTGCGCCTGAAACGCCGCGCCGGGCTGACCTCATCGCAATGGGTCAGCCGCTACACGCTGCCGTTTCCGATGGACGGCCACGCCATGCCGGGGCTGAAAATGGCGACCAAACCGGGCACCAACGAATGCGTGTTTCTGGAGGAGTCGGGGTGTAGCGTGTATGCCGACCGGCCCAGCGCGTGCCGCTATTACGCGCTCGGCAGCATGGGCGTGCGCCGCGCCGGCGGCGCGCAAGTCGAGGACATCTACTTCGTGGTCAGGGAGGAGCACTGCAAGGGGCACGACGAGCCGCGCACCCTCACCGTGGCCCAATACCGCAAAGAGCAGGGCCTGGAAAAGTATGACCAGATGAACTTTGAGTGGCGCGACATCGTGCTGAAAAAGCGCTCATCCGGCCCGACCGTGGGCAAGCCCAGCGAGCGCTCGCTGCAACTGTTCGACCTTTGCAGTTACGACATGGACAACTTCCGCGAATTCATCGCCGGCGACGGCTTCGCCGAAGTGTTCGACTTAAGCCCGGATGAATTGGCCGAACTGCTGGCGGACGAGGACAAACTGCTCCTGTTCGCCGGGCGTTTTCTCAAGCAGGTGCTGTTCGGCGAGATGACCATTGCGGTCAAACCCGAGGCGCGCTCGGCCCGCCTGCGCAAAAGACGGCAACGCGAACAGGAGGCGGGGCAGGGCGGCGATTAGCCGGGGGGTCACCGCGCTTATGGCTTCATGCCGCGCAGAAATATCGACAGCCGGCGCATCGGCGCCCGGAAAAAACAGGGGGAAGAGCCATCGGGCGTCTCCCCCTCTCCCTTTGGGAGAGGGCCGGGGAGAGGGCCGCGTGGAAAATAAAAGTCGTTGCATCACCGCTTCCCACCCCCACCGCATAAGCCCGCCAGACCATTTTCCAAGTTGATCTTAAATTCGACCGCGCGCAGTGCAGGTTGCGGTTCTGATTTCAGCCATGATCAACGCCTACTGAAAGGGGAAGGCGGGAAAAACCGCCACGCCAAACAACCTTCCGTGCAACGCCGCCAACCCTGAATACGCGGCCAGGCCGATGGCGACCGCGAGCCAATCCCGCGCGACGGCGGCCGGCTCGCCCGCACCCGCCGCGCGCTGCCCGGACGGGCGCATGTCGAACAGCGCAAACGCCGCGAAACCGCCGAACAACAGCAGCGAAGCCAGGTCCCCGTTGGCCCACAGGTGGCTGAGCGACCACAGCAGCACCCCCAACGACATCGGGTGGCGCGCCACGCGCCGGATATTGTTGCGGAAATTGGCCGCCGCCAGCAGGATCAACGCCGGCACCATCAAAATCGCCGCCACAGTCGCCGACCAGGCCGGCGGATACCACAGCGCAATATGCGGCGCCCGGCCCATGCCCGCCACCACCATCGCCAGGCCGGCCAGGGCAATGACCGAAAACGCGCCTTTGTAGGGCAATTCCCCGATACCCCCGACCAGCCGCGCGCGCACCCGCGGGCTGGCCGGAACCAGGTGAACCCCGAAAAAAACCGCCAGGCCGGCGACCAGCAAAGTCATCTTCGACTTCCTGCTCCGGACAAAATGAGGGCGCGCAAAAATAACATCATTCGATCATAACAGGGATTTTCCGCCGCTTCGCAACCCGTTGCGCGCGAGGGGCCATCGAAAGAGTTTCCGCTTTCCCGGGCCCGATTGCAAACTCAGGCGAAAAGGCGCATGGAATCTGCTCCGCATTCCCAGACGGCAAAGCGTGACGGATTGCCGATTCAACCGCTAATCCGCGGGGTGAGCGGTGCACGACGGCGGCTGTGGAAATTCATGCGCTGTTGCTGGGGGTTGGATGGGGTTTGGGGGAATCTGTGATGAAGCGCCAATGTTTCCTTAGTCACTCGCAGGGGGAATTGAGGAACAGACGGGAAATTTTCTGTGTCATCGCGCTCCCACTCCGATCCGTGCCGGGATGCGGTCGCGAATTTCGTTGTATATGTTGATGCTGATATCGTCCAGCACTTCCAAAGTAACCGCAATTCCAAAAGGAATGCTGTCGTCAAAATCGCCTGCATCTGTCTTACAGGCAACGGGAATTTTCAAATGGTCCCCGTCTTGGTATGCGTAAGCCTCTTTTCCTTGCAAGACTTCATGTTGTACAGTTCCTTTTTTCACATGCTGCCAATCGGCCTCTTTTCGAGAAAGATCAATGTAACCGTTTTCTTTGGGCGGAGTATAGAGCAACTTGGCTTGGCGCCAATTCTGGTGTGCGGGATTAATTGGCGTAAACCATGCAAGCGTAATTATCAGGCGTTTATGCGTTTCCCATCCACTCAAAGCGGGCGGCAAGGGAAATCGGTATTCCAATTCCTCACCCGCTCCGATTGAGGCGGTCCCAATCACGGTTGCGCGCAACTCGGTGCATTCGATAACTCTCTCGATATCCACCGCTCCGTATCCCATGAATCGAGATAAATATCTCTTGAAATTCCTTGGGCCGGCGTACTGTTTTAAGATTCCGAGTTGATGTTGGGCATCGCCCCAAGCGGCCCCATGAACCAACAAGGCTTTCATAAGAACCGCCAAGTTGGCATCGGGTATCGCGCCGGAATTTTCGCTTTGTATCTCCCGCAACGCTTCGTGAATTCGCGCCGCTCCGCGACTGGCAAGCGCAGTGGCGTTGCTGGTGCCGCGCATGTAAACCGCGTGGTCGATATGCGCGGTTCCTGCAGGTGGCGGCGCGGCAACAGATTGGCCGGGCGACAGCCCGCCCTGCGATATTCTGTATGTAGCACGGCCGGGGACATCTTCATAAAACTGCCTGCCCCCGGGCATTACTATATCGGGCTTGATGCTGTTTCTGAACCCACTCCCAAGTCGAGTAATTGGGCTGGGCAAATGCCGATTTGGTTGGATGTCAATCCTGTGCGTTTGAGGATATTGCCCGGCAAAATCATGATGCAACGCCCCCACCGTGATGGCGTTCATCGATTCTGCAGGCGAAAGCAACCGACGATTCGGCAAACTTTCGGCCATCGCCGCAAGCGTTTTCTGCGATTTGTCATCATCGTTCAGTTTGGCGAAATTTTGCGGAGCAATTCCCAGGTCAACGTCATCGCCATAGTTACCCGTGCTGACACAAAACAGCACTTGGTATTTCCATGACAACCAATCCAGCAGTCGCGCCCATGGGGAAGCGGTTCGAGAAAAGGGTCGACTTAAATCGCCCAGCGAGACATTTACAACCTTTACGGTCGAGAAATCTTTGCCGTCATTTCTCTCAAAAATCTCTTTGACTGCTCGATGGATAAAATCGACAATCAATTCCTTGGATGGAATAATTTCGGCGGCCGTCTGATTTGGCATGACATGCGTTCGGTCCGGAGCCGTCACCGGTCGCACATATACCTTGCTGTTCAACGCAGACGCGTCGACATCATTCAATTCGCCATGAATCACCAATGACACCATGGCGGTACCGTGCTTTTGCTCTCCCGCTTGGTATGCGCCGGCAAAATTGTCGGGGTCGTCCAGTTCAATCCGGTCAACCAAGTATGGATGACGCTGAAACGGCACCCCGTCAAGTATGGCGACCACCGGCGGCTCTGTCGGTAGTGGGCGGTCGGGAATGGATGCGGACTCCACGGAATCAGGAATGCTGGTGACGCACTGCCCCTCCGGGCGCAAGCAATAAACGGCATCTTCGTTGAAGAAGCCCGGCCGGTGATCGCCCACAATCCGCCCCGCCAACTCAGCCGGGATGCTCGCCTTGATGGCGCTGTAACTAATCTCATCGATATGAGCGTCAGCGACTACTTCTCCGTCCGCTTCGTGCAACAGGTTCAAAACCCGCTCTTTCGATGCGCGCAAACGCACCTCCGAGCGATGCCAGAATTCGATTTCCATCGAAACGGATTGGGGCGCATCCGCAAGAATATCTTGCAGCGCATCAATCAGGCCGGTCTCTTTTAGCCGGTCATCGGTGTTCCAATAACGAATGGTTCGGCAAAGGCTAAAAAGGTCGCGCCATTTCGTTCGCCCTTCGGAAAATTTTTGCTCATCTGATTTCCAGAGATTCCAAAGGCTGACGATTTCCTCGATGGCGCGTTGATTCGTCATCGCCAGATAAAGGACATGCGGGACCGGCTTGCTCGGATTGCTTTCGTAATGAAAGTAATCCGGCTCCACATCATCCAATTCAAATTCGCCCAGCCACTCCAAACCGGCGATTGACCGCACCGCTCGTTGGAAATCGACAGCGTCCGCCGTCTCGATGACCAACACCTTTTCCGGTTCCATCCCGCTGGCCGAAGCGCTGAGTTCAGCGCGCTTCGCCTCAAAAACATCCTCTAATTTCTGAAACGCCGGGCCGAGTCGCTCCTTCTGGCGCGCAACGCCTGGCTTGTTAACCCGCGACGGCGGAAACCCCCGCCCTTTGGCGGGCAGTTGTTTGATCGCCTGGGGAAACAGTAGCAACGGCCGCTCGGCCATGTTACTTCGCCTCCCCTGCGATACTTGCCGCATTCCCGGAAACGCGACCCCGGCGTTTCCATTCATGCAGAAGTTGTTTCATAACCGGCTTTGCTTGGTCAGCATGCCCGCGCAAAACCGCGGCGCGTTTGGCGGATATGCAGAACTCCTCCACCTCGGCAAAACTGCCGCCGGCTATGTTGTCGGCTATAGTTCTAAACGACATGCCAAAATCCATGTCCGACTGTCGGGAGAACTTTTGCAAGTAACTCATGATGTCCTTTCTGCTCGGCGCCGGCAGATTCAAGCGCACTTGAAACCTTCTCCATACCGCCTTATCCAGCAATTCCGAATGATTGCTGGCGGCAACAACCACAACATATGAAGGCAGGCGGTCCATTTGCAACAAAAGCGAACTCACCACTCTTTTAATTTCGCCGGTCTCATGGGTGTCGCCGCGCTCTTTTCCGACCGTGTCAAATTCGTCGAAAAACAACACGCAGCGCATAGTGCGAATATATTCGAAGATTTTCTGGAGACGAGACGATGTCTCACCCAAAAAACTGCCGATGAGTTTCTCGTATCTAATGACAATCAGCGGGTACGCCAAATCGTAGGCCAGCGCCTCGGCCAAAGTGGTCTTTCCGTTTCCGGGGATTCCGGTCAACAACACACGATGCCGAGGCTCTATGCCATATGAATGAAGCAACTCCGCCCGGTGCTGCTCTTCCACCAATGCTCTGCAGGTTTCCAATGTGTCCTGAGCAAGCAACAAATCTTCAAATCTCTTTTCCGGCGTGATTTCGAAAACCAAATCCTCGACCGACTGATTTCTTGAAGGCGGTTGCCCCGGTATCAGCCGATGATTTCCATTCGGCACCAAGGAACGCTCCAAGCGGTCGGCAAGGATATTGTGCTTCTTGGCGCGCTCTTCGGCAATCATGGCCTCAGCGGCCTTGCGGAAACCAAGCATGTCGCTGTCCACGCCGGACCGAAACAATTTAACAATGAGATCTGGTCGTGCCATAACTAAATCGTCAAAATTTGCAGACTCTCCGCGCCTCGCTCATCCGCAATTTTAACCGCCCCCGCCATCGGAAAAACGCCTGTCACCGACACAAAATCCGGCTGGCGGGTTGGACGCAACGGTAGCATAGCATAAATTCTCGCCACCAAACACGGTGTGGCGAGGAAAATGGTGGGAATCTTGCCGTTGCCATCGCCACTACGGCGACCCTGCCTTCAGCCGCTACGTTCGTAGGGAAGCGGGTATCCAGACGCCACAAATGGCAAGGTTGCCGGCACCCCGATGCTTCGTTTGACTTGCCATCCCTGGCACTGGACCCGTGTTCCGAAATGGAATCCAGAGAGTCGGGGTCGGTGACTATGAACGAGCAGCGAGTGAGGAGGGGTTCCGGTTTGTTGGATTCCGTTTTTGCGCAACGATCATCAACTTTTTTCTGTATACGGATATAGAGTGATCGGAAAGAAATCTCTTCCATGGTATAGCCCCGATCAGAAGCCCCTTAAATCTTCTAAAAGCATCCGCATGATAGAGCAATTTTACATCATCATATTTGTTTCTTTGGCAATTTGTTAAATAACGCATATCACCACAATGAATATATCCGCCAAACTTCGCCAGCCAAGATCTGATTGCATCTCCTGCACCCGGAACACGTTTCGTAAGCCAGCAAAGCGCCGCTATCACAGATTTTCCAAAAGGAATTATGGTCACGCAGTCAGCCGCGTTAACCACCCTATAAACGGGCGGTTTCATTCCCGCTATCCACTCATCGTCCCCCACTCTCGGCGACCCAAAGGTATAACATGCGGCAATGCCGCCGTCATGAGACAAACTTTTTGCGGCAACTGTTGCCAAGGCACCGCCCAAACTATGTCCTGTAATAAACAGCGGCTTGTCTTTGTGCTCCTCCTTGTCTATCTCCATTTGAACAGCCAACGCTATCCTTTCAAATGCTTCCTTGAATCCCTGATGGATTTTTCCTCCCGTTTCGGATTGTACCGTTTTTGCTTTTAAATCCGCCTTGATGTCTTGCATGCTGTTTTTTTCGGTGCCTCGGAATGCGAGCACCAGAAATTTTTCGTTGGAAACCAGAATTGCTTGTGTGCCACCCTCATCAAATGTTGACACGAGTTGCATTTTGAGAATTCTCAAATTTTCCTCAAGTTTAACTTTCTCTTGCTGATGGTCGTACCCAAGCGTATCAATCAATTTTGTTAAAATTGATTTCTTGTCGCCTTTGTCAAGTTTCGACACCACATCAAGAAACAATTTTTTGCGTTCATCAGTTGCAAAAATTGGGTTAAATTTGATGTAGGCGAGTTCAGACAAGCATGCCATCAACCAAGCGGTTCTATCACTATAAGCCTGCCTATAAGAGGGAATATCCTTGCTTAGCAAATTGTCAATCCGGTCGAAGTCTTGCGGTGAAGAGGCGAATAAACTGGACATGGTTTCCTCTTATATTGTGGGCTGGAACTTGGTAACAGTATAACATGAATCCCCACCGAAAGGTACGGGGTGACGGAAAAATGGCGGGAATCGCGCCGTTTTCGTTGTCTATTCTGCCGCCGTGATAGGCAGAATTTCGGCGATTTGCCCATTCTTCGCGGATTTGCACCCGCCGACCGCTTGACACTGCCGCCGGATTTGCATTAATCTCACTTGCGACAACTGAAAGAAACCTGCTTTAGCCGGGTTACCTGCTGAATACCACAGCCGTAGAACCCGGCGGATTGATCCCAGCTGTGCAAATAGGCAGGGCTTTCAGTGTTTTTTGTGATTGTCGCAACGGCCCGGCGCCGTTGCGCTGGATGTTTCGTCCCTCAACCGCAGACGCTTGATGAAACCCCACCGCCCTGAGAACTATGATGAATAATACCGACTACAACCGATACAACGAGCATGGGCAAAAGCATGGCTATTGGGTTGTGCGACACGCTGACGGCTGCGAAGAAAGGGGTATTTATGTGAATGGCGCGCGGCACGGCCATTGGGATTTGAGAGGGTATGGCAACGTGTCGGCAGACCAATATGTAAGCAGCAAGCAGAACGGAATCTGGAAATTGCAAGGCGCCTACGGCGGAGAGGCGGAAGGCAACATGGTGAATGGCAAAAGGCATGGCCGGTGGATTTTTCAGAATGCACTTAGCTTTGTATCGGAGGGTCCTTTTGTGGATGGCGATCGGCACGGTCAGTGGATCTTTCGGGCTTTTGACGTTGCCGAGGTGAAAGCCGAGTATAGGCATGGGGTTCTTGTGGAGAATTGAGATGATTCTTGCCACCATCGGCTTAGTGAATACTCTGGCTAATCCGGAGCAAAAGGTCGAACTCCAGAAACTCATGGGGTTGCTCCTCGGCGCACAAAAAGAAGCCCTTGCGTTGCAGGAGGAAAACCGCGAACTCAAAGAGCAAATCAAATCGCATGATCGATTTGAATAAAGGGTGAAAGAGTATAGCCTAGAAAAAGTTCATGGAGGTTTCGTCTATAAGCACAAAACAAAATCCGATTTGTATGCTTGTCCACATTGCGCGGAGAAATGTCGAGAGATTCACCCCTTGCAGCACGATTCGGCATATTATTATAGTTGCCCCTCTTGCAAATATCCGTATCCGTTAATTCCTATTGATCCCGCTCCAAAACTGCATCAGCAGTTAGTGTAACGTCGCTAATATCCGCATCCCCCAACCGTCCACTTCGCGGGCGGTTTTGTTGGTAATCGTCCTGCACGCAACCCCCAATGAATCACCCCTTGTCACCCACCCTCGCCATCTTAACCGCCGCCGCCCTCTTCGGCATTGCCGGCGCGTTGGCCAAGGCGTTGTTTCATGCTGACATCTCGCCGTTTGCTTTGACCGCGATTCGCACGCTGCTGTCTTGCGCGTTGTTTGCCGGCATTATTTTGGCGTTGCCGCGTTTGTCGTTTCGGGTTAAGCACAGCGCGCTGCCGTTGTTGGTCGCGGCTGGCCTCGCTTTTACCGCGGTCAATGTGACTTTTTATCTCGCCATCAGTTTGATGAGCGTGGCCGGCGCCATCACGCTGGAATACACCGCGCCGTTTTTTGTTTTGGTTTTGGCGTTCATTGCCGGCGGGCGGCGCATCACCACCGCCGATGTCGTCATCGTGGCGGCCAGCGTGGCCGGGTGCTTTATGCTGTCGTGGGACGGCGGCGCGTGGCTGCGGTTGTCGCCGGGCGTGTTAGTCGGCCTCGCATGCGGGTTGTCGTTTGCGGTCTACAACATGCTCGGCAACGCATGCAAA
>JAPPQJ010000136.1 GCA_028817015.1 Gammaproteobacteria bacterium | reverse complement strand
GAGAATCTGCGGCACATCCACGCCCTCGGCGATGGCGCGGAAGTGGCGGTAGAGACCGTGCTGGGTCGGTTTGTTGTAGTACGGGACCACCAGCAGGCAGGCGCGCACGCCGAGGGCGGCGGCGCGGGAGGTGAGTTCAAGCGCCTCCGCCGTCGAGTTGGCGCCTGAGCCGGCGATCACCGGAATGCGCCCGGCGGCGAATTCAACGGTGCGGCGGATGACCTCGATTTGCTCGTCGATGTTGAGCGTTGCCGACTCGCCGGAAGTGCCGACCGACACGATGCCGTCGGTGCCGTTTTGCGCGTGGAAATCGACCAGTTTGCGAAGACTGTCGAAATCCACATCGCCCGCTTCGTCCATCGGTGTGACTAACGCGACAATGCTGCCTTTTAGCATATCAAGCGCCCGGTTGTTGGAATCCGGGGGTATGTTATCCTTGTTGACGGTTTTGGGCAAGGTTGTTTTTAACCATATCCAGCCTTCTCTTTCGGCAAGTTTCCGGTCAACCCCGGCTTCTTCTGGCGAGATTACCTTGCATTTAGCATTTGTATTCGCATTTGCAAAATCTTTCGCCGCCAGCACACAGACCACCGCGTCGAGTACATCGTCGTTCCTCTTCATGTTCTCTTTGAGATTTTCGCGCAATTCCATCCCGCCCTCTAAACGCCCGACAATGTCCGTTCGCATGTTTTTTGCTTGTTTTGTATTGCTCTTATATCCCTCGAACGGAAAAACACGCTCCTTGAGCGTCGCCGCCGGATAGACTTCAATTACAGAAACCCCTTTGACGCTTCCGGGTGTCCACGCCAATGGAATCTTGCGGCCCGTTTTGTTCCGCAGGTTATCCAGAAAAGAAAGCGCCTTATGCGCGGTGCGGGCAATTTTGTCCGCGCCGACAGAAAAAGGCTTCTTGCGGATCTTTTTGTGTATCCATCGGTCCGTTTCCCTCATAAAAATACAGTCGGGTAACTTCGAGAGCGCGTCCCCCGCCTTGTGCGAAGCAAGCGTCTTGCTGAGAGATTGCGGCCAGCCCAAAGGCGCGTCAAAGGCGAGCAAACAGTTTTCCGCATCGTTAATCCACTCAACGGCCGTTTTCTCAATGTCGTCCCACGACTTGCGGCGTTCAGCGTGAATGATAAAAAGTTTCCCTTCATCCAAACGCCCAACGGCAAGCCCGACATTGTTTGCGTCGACCGCGCAATCCACTCCGATCAGGAACATTTTCACAGAATTATCCATCCGCTAATCCGCCGATAGAATAACACAATCCCACCTCGCTAACCGATATGCCGGTATCGCATGACCTCTTCCCGTCTGTCGGGGATCGCTATATGGTTCCTGGTTTTTGCTGATTAAAACTGCCGCACAAAGCGCAAATCGGTACGGGTGCGGCGGTAGTTGTCCAGCGTGAAACTGGATTTTTGCCGCTCGCGCGACACGATGGGTTGCGGGCTGAAGGCGAATAAGGTGAGTCGGCGGTTGAGCAGGGACAGCCGGGTGATGCGGCGGCGATCGATGCGGCGTTGAGTGGAAAGCGGCGCGTTGCGGTTGTGCCGTATGCGCGCGACTTCGAGGCGGCCGCCCACGCTCCAGCCCTTTCGCAAAATGACTTCCAGGTCGATGTGAGTTCGGCGCTCAACGATGCGCAGGCGGTCGTCACGGCGCGTGCGTGCAAAGTCGACGCCGATGCGCCCCTGAATGAGCGGCGAAAACAAATAGGCGCCGCCGATTCCATACTCGGTTTCGATGTCGTCCAAGCCGCGGGTGCGGCGCCGCCGGGTTTTTCCCCGGGACGCTTGTCCGTTGACGCTGAACCGCCCGGTGAAGCGGTGTCGCGCGGTCAATTGCGCGCCGGTGTCGACGCTGTGGCGGTCGCGCGCCACCCATCGCTGGCCGGCAAAGCCTTGCAGGCTGGCCTCGCTGCGCTCCGACGGCAGCCATCGGGGGCCGCTGCGCAAGCGCCAATAGGTTTGGTCGAATTCATGCCCGTCGTGTTCGCTGCGCGCCGCGTCCATGCCGACGCGCCAGCGCCACCGTTCGGCCATCCGGCGTTGATAATCGACGCCGCCGAAAACCGACAACCCGGCGCCCGAACGCCGGCGCGATTCCTCGTTGATGACGAACGGCAGCCGAAGATGCGGATGGTTCGGGTGTCGGTGCCGCTGTTGATGTTGTCGTTTTGTTCGATGCCGACTGAAAGATAGCCGCTCCATTTGCGGCGGTCGCGGATGGCGCGCACAAAGCGGCGAATGTTGGCGGCCATGGCCGGCGGCGGCCGGCCTGCCAGCACGCGCTCAAAATGCCGCTTTGATAAGCCATCATCGCCTTTCAGGAAAAACGCCCGCGCCAACTCCAGGCGCACCCGCGTCAACTCGGGGCGGTCGATGAGGATGGCGCGCAGCGCGGCGATGGCCTCAACAAGCAACGCATCTTTCGCGCCCGCTTCCCGCCCGTCCGCGGTGTCAATGGCGGCGATGCCAATTAGAAACCGGATGTCGGTGATGTCGGCGCGGCCGGGGTCGGTTATGGCGCGCAGAATGTCCAGCGCCGCATGATACCGCCCGCCGTGGATCAACGCCCGCGCTTGAGCGACCGCCGGGTCTTGCGACAAATGCCCGCCGGCTGACAGCGGCGGGCAGGGCGATGCCGCCAAACACAAAGCAAACAATGCGCGGCGCAACAAAGCGGCCAACCGGCGGTCGCCGCTTAAGGGCGGCCAAAACTATTGTTTGTAGGCGCCAAACGCGCCGATGAAATTGAGTTCGTAGCCGTCCGGGTTGCCGCTGGTGCTGCCGCCGAAAGTCCCGCCAACGGAGTTGGCCTGGCTGCCGTAGAACTGCCCGCCCCATTTGCCTGAAAAAGTGCGTATTGCACCGCCCATAGTGGCTGTGGCGCGGGTGTTCCCGGTAAAGAAACCACCGGCGGATGTGCCGTCTATGGTGGCGCTTTCCAGCGTCAAGGCCGGATTGTCGGCAAGGGATGAAAAGTCGGTCTCGCCGATAGCGCGCTCCTGGAAGCCGGATATCGAGCCGGAAATGGCGGGGGTGCCGCCGAAAGTGGCGGTAAGGCGGACATCCCCTTGAAACTCCCCGCCGAATTCGCCGATGGTGTCCCTTCCTAAATACAAACCATGTGCGTCTCCCCGGTAAGTCGCCGTTGCATCGGTTGTCAGATAAGCGGCGGGAGTGAGATTGGCATTGGGGCCGTCCGCGAAGGCGCCGATTTCCAGATCGCGCGTCGAGGCGGCTCCATCGGGGATCAACAGCCAAACGCCGCCGACCAAGTAATCGGTGTCCGCTTGAGTGAGGCGGTCGGTAAAAACCCGGGTGAATGCAATTCCGCCGGCCGTCGCTCTCCCTAAAACGCGACCCCGGTATCTGTTATTGTTCGGGCTGATCAAGTTATCGTCGCGCGCGACCACCACGGTGCCGGGGCTGTTGCCGTCGTTGCCGAGGGCGATAGCCGCGTTTTCGCTGTCGGTGCGCCTCACCGTAACCACCAATTCGCCGCCTGCGCCATAACGCGCATCGGCGGCGATGGTGTCTTGCGTGACGCCTGCGTTGTTGGTGTTCGAGGTTTGCGTGACGCTGCCTGCGCGGGGCGTGGCACCCGCAAAATTTCGCGCCGCTGAGCGGGCCGTGGAGGTGTCGACGGTGTCGCTCAGCGTATTTAGCGACACGCGACTGCCGCTTGTGCCGCTGCTTCCGCCGCCACCGCCGCCGCATCCGGCCAGTGCCGAAGCAAAAAAGAGGGTGAGCGCAAAAAACGCGGTGTTTTTGATTTGCATGACAGTTCCTCGTCTGTGAATCGTTGGCATCTCCGGATGCAACGCCGGGCCGCCGCCGGATCACATGATGGGGCAAGTGAAATGCCCGCCTATTCGCCCCGTGGAACAAGGCGCCCCAACCGGACAAAACCGCTGTTGTATTCGACAGGCAATCTGGCGGATAAGTCGCCAGTTTAAGATGGCAAACGGGATTAAGCGCGCATTCGCCGCCGGTGTCAACTTTCAGCATCGGGCATCGGTGCCGGGTGACGCGCGCGGTTTGGCGGGGCGTTGCGGGAACGGCGCGTCCGAGCCACCCGCCAGGCATCATTGCTGGTAAAATGCCGCAAAACTCAGCCCGGTCACCATGAAAAACAACCCCCAACTCCGCGTCGGCCTGCTGCTTTGCGATGATGTCGATGAGGACGCGCAGGCGCGTTATGGGACATATGCCGACATGTTCCGTAGCAGCATCGCGGCTGTGGATGGCGGCCTGGGGTTGCATCCGATGCGCTGCGACTTGGGGGAACTGCCGGATTCTACGGATGATTTCGACGCCTTTCTCATCTCCGGCTCACGCCATGCGGTTTACGACCCGCAGCCGTGGATCGCACAACTGCAGGAATTCGTGCGGCATTGCCGGGCGCGGCGCAAAAAGACCGTGGGCATTTGTTTCGGCCATCAACTCATCGCCCACGCGCTCGGCGGCGAGGCTTGCCGCGCGGCGGCCGGCTGGGGCCTCGGCATCCACGCCGCGCGCATCACCTGCCCGCAGCCGTGGATGGAAAACGGCGGCCCGGACACCTATCGATTGATAGCCATTCACCAGGACCAGGTGGTTGCGCTGCCGCCCGGGTTTCGCGTCATCGCCGCAAGCGACTTCTGCCCGGTGAACATGTTTGTCGGCGACGGCGTTATGCTCGGCATCCAGGGCCACCCCGAATTCGACAAGGCGTTCTGCGAGTACCGGATTCACACCCGCCGCGCGCAACTTGACCCCGATGTCTATCGCCGGTCGCTGGACTCATTAGCGCGGCTGGAACCGGATTCGCTCCGGGTGTCGGGCTGGATCGCGCGGTTTATCCGCAGCCCGGGCGGCCGCGATTAGCCGTTGATCCGCGCGCGGGGGTTGGGCGGCAACCGGACGCCCGCCGGATGGCTTGCGAATTCCATTCCGGCCGATGGTGCCGCGCGGGGCGCGACGGTGCTGCCTCAGGAATCTTTGAGCGGATTGTTGGGATGCACGGTCCAGTCGGCCGCTTGTCGGCGAATGGCCATGCCGGTTCTGGGGTCGGTTCCCGAGGTCATGGGCCGCATCGAAATGCAGCCTTCTATCGGGCAGACGCTGACGCACAAATTGCAGCCCACGCACTCCTCGTCTTTCACCTCAAACCGGCGTTCGCCGTTGACGCTGAGGGTGATGGCCTGGTGGGCGGTGTCCTCGCAGACAATGTGGCAACGGCCGCACTTGATGCACTTTTCCTGGTCGATGTGCGCCTTGTCAACATGATTGAGATTCAGATATTTCCATTCGGTCACCGAAGGAAGCGCCGCCCCGACCAGCGCCTGCACCGAGGCCATGCCTTTGTCGTCCAGAAAACGGCTCAATCCATCGGCCAGGTCTTCGATGATCTTGAAGCCGTAAACCATCGCGGCGGTGCACACTTGCACATTGGCCGCCCCCAGCGCGAGAAAATCCACCGCATCCCGCCAGGTGGTTACGCCGCCGATGCCGGAGATCGGCAGATCGCGGGTGCCGGGGTCGCGGGCGATGGCCGCCACCATGTGCAGCGCGATTGGCTTGACCGCTTCGCCGCAATAACCGCCATGCGTTCCCATGCCGCCGGTGGCCGGATAAATGGTCAGGCGGTCGCGGTCCACACCCATGATCGAGTTGACGGTGTTGATTAGCGACACCGCATCGGCGCCTCCTTTGTGCGCGGCTTGCGCGGGATAGACGATGTTGGCGACATTGGGGGTTAGTTTGACGATCACCGGAACATCGGCGTATTTTTTGCACCACTCGGTGGCCCGTTGCACATATTCCGGCACCTGGCCGACCGCCGAGCCCATGCCGCGCTCCGACATGCCGTGCGGGCAGCCGAAGTTAAGTTCAAAGCCGTCGGCGCCGGTGTCCGCAATCATCGGGATGTGCCGAGCCCACGATGCTTCATTCATCGGCAGCATCACCGAGGCGACCAGGGCCCGGTCCGGCCAGTCCCTTTTGACTTGACGCATTTCCCTCAGGTTGACTGCAAGCGGCCGGTCGGTGATGAGTTCAATATTGTTGAAGCCGATCACGCGCCGGTCGGGGCCGTGGATGGCGGCATAGCGGGGACCGTTGACGTTGACAATCGGCGGGTCTTCTCCGAGCGTCTTCCAGGAAACCCCGCCCCAGCCGGCCTCGAAGGCCCGGTTGATGTTATACGCTTTGTCGGTGGGTGGCGCGGACGCGAGCCAAAAGGGGTTCGGCGACCGGATGCCTGAAAAATCGGTTGTCAAGTCAGCCATGGTGGACTCCGCTCAGATTAGAAACCGGTTGATCGAGGCCGCCGCGGTTTTGCCGTCCTGCACCGCTGAAACCGTCAAGTCTTCGCCGTCGAGGATGCAATCGCCGCCGGCCCACAGGCCGGGGAGCGAGGTGCGCCGTTCGGCATCGACGACGATTTTTCCGTTCTTGCGCTCGAGCGCTTGTTCCCCGTCCAAAGGCGCGTCGGCCAGGCATTGGCCGATGGCCTTAAACACCACATCGGCGGCCATGGTATATGTCTCGCCGGTGGCGTTCAGGCCGCCGCCGGCGCCCGGCGCCATGACCTCAAACTGCACGGCGCTCACCCGGCCGTTCTCGCTTTGAATGGCGCGCGGCGAAGCCCAGTGCCGGATGCTGACGCCGCGCGTCTGCGCGAGCGCCTGTTCGTGTTCGCTGGCGCCCATCTGCGCGCGGCCGCGCCGGTATACGATGGACACTTCTTCGGCGCCTAACAACTTGCTTTGCACTGCCGCGTCAATCGCGGTCATGCCGCCGCCGATGACCACCACGCGCCGGCCGACCGGCAACGCGCTTTTGTCGGCCGCCTGGCGCAACTCGGCGATGTAATCGACCGCATCCACCACTCCCTCGGCTTCCTCGCCTTCGATGTTCAGCCGCCTGGTCGACGCCAGGCCGACCGCCAGAAACACCGCATCAAAGCGCGCGCGGAGATCGGCCAAATCCGTGTCCACGCCCACGGCTGCGCCGGTTTCGACGCGGATGCCGCCGATGGCTAAAATATATTGCGCCTCGCGTTGCGCGATGTCGTCGCCGGCTTTGTAAGCGGCCACTCCGTATTCGTTCAAACCGGCCAGCTTGTCGCGCGCTTCATAGACGCACACTTCGTGGCCGAGAACGGCCAGGCGGTGAGCGCACGACAACCCCGCGGGGCCGGCGCCGACCACCGCGACGCGCTTGCCGGTCGGTTTGCCGCGCTTGAACAACTGAATGCCGCCTTCCAGCACCGGGTCGGTGGCAAAGCGCTGCAAGGCGCCGATGGCCACCGGCTTGCTCTCGTGGTCGTGGCGAACACAGGCCTGTTCGCACAAAATTTCCGTCGGGCATACGCGGGCGCACATGCCGCCCATGATGTTCTCTTCGAGGATGGTGTGAGCCGAGCCGATGATGTTGCCGGAGCGGATTTTTTGGATGAACATCGGGATGTCGATACCGGTCGGGCAGGCGCTCACGCAGGGCGCGTCGTGGCAAAAGTAGCACCGCTGCGCTTCAATGGCCGCCTCGGAGGCGGACAAACTGGAATCAAGGGCGGCAAAGTTGTCATCGACCTGCCGCCGGTCCAATCGGGATGACTGCATTGCATTAACCGTGGTGTTGCGCGGGCAAACGCGGCTCACCGGCGCTTCACCGCTTGCGGGACCTTCATCCGCGCGCGGCGCTGCACTGCATCATACAGCGGCGGAAAGGCGGGCCGGTCAACATACCGGCCGGCGCCGCGTTCCGCCCTTAATTCGCCGTTGGCATAGACCAACTTGCCGGCGCTGATGGTGTGCGACGCGCAGCCCTTGACCTTCATGCCCTCGAAAATGTTGTAATCGACATTCTGCTTGTGGGTTTTCGCGGAAATGGTCTTGCTGGCCTGCGGGTCCCACACCACGATGTCGGCGTCGGCGCCGGGCGCAATGCTGCCTTTGCGCGGGTAAATGTTAAAAATCTGCGCCGCGTTTGTGGAGGTGACCTTGACAAACTCATTCATGGTCAGCCGGCCGGTGTTGACCGCGTGGTGCCACAACACTTCCATGCGGTTTTCAATGCCGGCGGTGCCGTTGGGGGTTTTGCGAAAGTCGTCCTTGCCCGCCGCTTTCTGGTCGGCGCAAAAGCAGCAATGATCGGTCGCCGTGGTTTGCAGGTTGCCGCAGATCAGGCCCGCCCAAAGCGCGTCCCGGTGTTCTTTGGAGCGAAACGGCGGGCTCATCACATGCGCGGCGGCGCTTTCAGGGTCGGGGTCGCGGTATACCGACTCGTCGATCAGCAAATGCCCGGCGAGCACTTCGCCGAACACGCGCTGCCCTTCATTGCGCGCGCGAACGATCGATTCAAGCGCCTGGCGCGTTGACACATGAACCAGGTACAGCGGCACGCCCAGCACTTCGGCGATGCGAATGGCGCGGTTGGCCGCTTCGCCTTCCACTTCAGGCGGCCGCGACAGCGGATGGCCTTCGGGGCCGGTAATTCCCATCTCGTAGATCTTTTTTTGCAACTGAAAAACCAACTCGCCGTTTTCCGCGTGCACCGTGGGCATCGCGCCCAACTCCAGCGCGCGCGAAAAACTGTTCACCATCACTTCGTCGTCGGCCATGATCGCGCCCTTATACGCCATGAAGTGCTTGAAACTGTTCACGCCGTGCCGGGTGGCCAGCGTTCCCATGTCCTTGTGAACGCTTTCATCCCACCAGGTGATGGCGACATGAAAACTGTAATCGGAAACCGCTTTCTCGGCCCACTCACGCCACTGCCGATACGCTTCCATGATGTTCTGCTGCGGGTTGGGAATGACGAAATCAATGATCATGGTGGTTCCCCCGGCCAGGCCGGCTGCGGTGCCGGTGTAAAAATCCTCGCTTGCAACCGTGCCCATGAACGGCAGTTGCATATGGGTGTGCGGATCGATGCCGCCGGGCATCACATACTGCCCGGCGGCGTCGATCACCTCGCAACCCGAAGGCGCGTCGATGCCCTCGGCGGTGCGGTGGATTTTGCCGTTGTCGCAAAGCACATCGGATATGAAACTTCGGTCCGCGTTGACCACGGTTCCGCCCTTAATCAGCAGGGACATGGTGAGCCTCCGGTTGGTGGTTTGTCTTCACATTCACTATTTGGCCATCATCGCATCCCACACCCGGTGGGTCCACGCGCCTTCGGGCGCTTTGCTGATCACCGGGTCGGAGCCGCCGCCCAGCAGGGTGTTCACGGTGCGCTGGTAATCAGCCGGGTTCAATTTGCCGCCGCCTGCGGTCAGTTTGCTGATTTCGCCCATCATGCGGCGCTGATGTTTTTCGGTTTGCGCGCCGGTTTCATCGTATTCCAGCACAATGTCGGCGGCCGCATCGCCGTTCATTGAGGCCCATTCCCAGCCCTTCATCGAGGCGCGCACAAAGCGGGCCATTTTGTCGACAAAGGCCGCATCGGCGAGATTTTCCTCAAGGACATACAAGCCGTCTTCAAGGGTCGCGACCCCTTGCGTCTCGTAGGGGAACACGGCCAGCTCACCGGGCGCCAGCCCCGCGTCGATCACCTGCCAATACTCATTATAGGTCATGGTCGAAATGCAATCGGCTTGTTTTTGCAGGATGGGGTCGACGTTAAAGCCCTGCTTCAAAACCGTCACCCCTCCGGCGCCGCCGTCGGTGGCCAGGCCCAGTTGGCTCATCCAACTAAGGAAAGGGTATTCGTTGCCGAAGAACCAAACGCCGAGGGTTTTGCCGGCGAAGTCGTCCGGGGAGTTAATCCCGCTGTCTTTGCGGCAGGTCAGCATCATGCCGGAGCGTTTGAACGGCTGGGCGATGTTGACCAGCGGCACGCCTTTTTCGCGCGCCGCCAGGGCCGCCGGCATCCATTCGACGATCACATCGGCGCCGCCGCCGGCGATGATTTGCGGCGGGGCGATATCGGGGCCGCCCGGTTTAATGGTGACATTGAGATTCTCAGCCGCATAAAGGCCCTGGTCCCTGGCCACATAGTAACCGGCAAATTGCGCCTGGGTGACCCATTTCAACTGCAAGGTTAAGTCATCCGCGGCGCGCGCAGTGGCGGCGGCCAGGGCGCCGAACAAGATGGTAATCAATCGCGCTTTTTTCATTTTACTGCCCTCGGTGGATCAGTGGTTAAAAATCGCCCTGCGAGCGTTTTTGCATGGACGGGTGCCAGAAGGTCAGCGTCCGTTCCAGCATCGCAAACAGCCCGTAGAACAGTGAACCGGCAAGCGCGGCGACCGCTATGGTCGCCCACACCATGTCGATATTCATTCGCCCCACTTCGGTGGAGATGCGAAAACCCATGCCGACGATGGGCGTGCCGAAAAACTCGGCGACGATGGCGCCGATCATCGCCAGCGTCGAGTTCACCTTCAAGGCGTTGAGGATGAACGGCATGGCGCCGGGCAGCCGCAGTGAAAGCAACTCGCGCCAGTAATCCGCGGCATAGGTGTGCAGCAGGTCCAGTTCGGTTCTGCCGGCGTCCGCCAGGCCGGCCAGGGTGTTAACCAGCATGGGAAAGAAGGTCATGACGGCCACCACCGCGGCTTTCGATTGCCAGTCAAAGCCGAACCACATCACCATGATCGGGGCGATGCCGACGATGGGAATGGCGCTCACCAGGTTGCCCAGCGGCAACAGGCCGCGGCGCAGAAACGGCACGCGGTCGGAGGCTACGGCGGTGATAAACCCGCATGTGCAGCCGACCAGGAAACCCGGGACGACGGCGCGAATAAAGGTCTGGTGAAAATCCGCCGCCAGGGTCGCGGCGGCGTTCATCAGCACGCCGCCGATCAGGCTGGGCGCCGGCAGAAGCACCTGCGGAACGGCCAGTCCGGTGGTCAGCGATTCCCACAGAAAAAACAGCCAGGCGCCGAACAATAAGGGGACGCTGAGATCCAATAAAAGTTGGGGCGCTTTTCCCTCTTTTGGGCTTGCGCTGACGGCGGACAACAACTCCATTGTGCGCCAGGCGAGAAAACTCAATGCGGCGACAAACACCCATACCCCGGTCTCCGCGGTCGTTTGCTGATGCACTCGTTGCAACACCGCCCAGGCGCCGGCGATGATGACAACCGAACAAACAACCCCGGCGCGCCAGCCGCCGCGTCTAATAGGCAACGACCAAAACGCGGTTAACGCGGTTAAGAGGATGGCGGTCAACAGGGCCCCGGATGCGCCCGCCGCCGACATCACCGCCGCCGCGGCCGCCAGGCAAAGCGCCCCAAGGCTGCTGAGCGAGAACTTCATGTTGCGGGCCGCCGGGTTCACGGTTGCAAACCCATGCGCCTGGTTGCGCCCCTTTCCACGCGGCCAACCAGCGCCACCAGCGATGCGGACACCACCGAGGCGGTAATCAGCGCCGCCCATATCAGGTTGGTTTGACCGTAGTATGAGCCCGACAACAACCGCGCCCCCAGCCCCGCTTGCGCGCCCGCGGGCAACTCGGCCACGATGGCTCCCACCAGGCTAAGCGCGACGGCGATTTTCAGACTGGCGAACAAATAGGGCACCGAAGCGGGCAATCGCAATTTCCAAAGTGTTTGCGCATCGGATGCGTTGTAGTTGCGCATTAAATCCAGCAGATTTTTGCTTGGCGAGCGCAACCCTTTTACCATGCCCACGGTCACCGGGAAGAAACACAGATACGCGGAAATCACCGCTTTGGGAAGCAGGCCGGTGACGCCGACCGCGCCCAATACCACGATGATCATCGGCGCAATGGCCAGGATCGGGATGGTTTGAGAGGCGATAATCCAGGGCATCAGACTGCGCTCGAGCGTGGCGACATGAACGATGCCAATCGCCAGAGCTATGCCCAACAGGGCGCCGATCACGAACCCCGACATCGCCGATGACAAGGTGACGCCGGCATGATAAACCAGGCTGCGCCGCGAGGTGATGCTGCGCTCCAGGATGGATCGCTTAAGTTCCCGGGCGATCTGGTGGGGGGCGGGCAATACCGGGCGCTCCATCGACCAACTGTCGGTCACCAGGCGGGCGGCGCTCCAATTCGCAGCGCTCTTTTGGTAGCGGTCGATCAGCATCGGGCTGTTCAGGTAAACCGCGCCGGCATACCAGATGACCAGCAGCGCCGCGACCAACAGCGCAACCGGGCCGGCGCTTGTGCCGCCCCACTTGCGCCGGCGCACCGGGCGGTCAGTCCGCATGTCCCTGATGCAGTTCTTCGCGGACCCGCCGGGCAATTTCCCGAAACTTCGGGGTGTCGCGGATGTCAAGACCGCGGTCTTCGGAGAAACCGCACTCTATGGTGTCGATAATACGCCCGGGGCGGGCCGACATCACCACGATTTTGGTCGCCAGGAACACCGCTTCGGGAATGGAGTGCGTGACGAACACCACGGTCTTGCGCGTTTTCGACCACAGTTGCAGCAATTGTTCGTTCAGGTGGTCGCGGGTGATCTCGTCCAGCGCGCCAAACGGCTCATCCATCAGCAGCATGTCCGGGTCAAAACAAAGCGCCCGCGCGATCGACACCCGCTGCTGCATGCCGCCCGACAACTGCCAGGGAAACTTTTTGCCGAATTCGCCGAGGTTGACCAGTTCCAGGTAGTGCTGGGCGCGCCGGCGCCGCTCTTGTCTGGAAAACCCCATCACTTCCAGCGGCAGGTGGATATTTTTCTCGACGGTGCGCCACGGCAACAAAGCCGGGGTCTGAAACACATAGCCGTAACAACGGCTTAAGCGCGCCTCGCGCGGGGATTGATCGTTGACCAGCGCAGTGCCCCCGGTGCATGGCTCGAGGTCGGCGATGACGCGCAACAGCGTTGTTTTGCCGCAACCGCTGGGGCCGATAAAGGCGACAAAATCGCCCTTGTCGATCTGCAGTTCGATATCGGACAGCGCGTGCACCGGGCCGTCGGCGGTCTCAAACGCTACACTGACGTCATCCAGGCGAATGGCGCAAGGGCGGCGGTTCTCCGCGCAAGCGGCCGGCCGCATGGTTTGCGCTGCATCCAAGTCAATAACGCCCCTACGCGGTCAATGGGCCATACGCCTCAGGCCGCCGGTCGCGAAAAAACTGCCAGGTGTCGCGAACCTGGCGGATCATCTCCAAATCAATTTCGTGGACCAGCAATTCATCCTTGTCGGAACTCGCCTGCGCTTCAATTTGACCGCGCGGATTGACGATGTAACTCGAGCCGTAAAATTCCCCCATTTGTTCGGCCCAGGGCGCTTCCCTGCCGATTCGGTTGATGGCGCCGATAAACACGCCGTTGGCTGCGGCTGATGCGGGTTGTTCCAGTTCCCATAAATACTTGCTCAAACCGGCCACCGTGGCGGACGGATTGACGATATACTCGGCGCCGTTCAAGGCCAGCGCGCGCCAGCCTTCCGGAAAATGCCGGTCGTAACAGATATAAACGCCCAATTTGACATATTGGGTGGCGAATACCGGGTAGCCCAAATCGCCCGGCTTGAAGAAGTATTTCTCGTAGAACCCCGGCGCCACCTGGGGAATGTGGGTCTTGCGGTATTTGCCGAGATACCTTCCGTCGGCGTCGATGACTGCGGCGGTGTTGTAATACAACCCCGGCATTTCCTCTTCATAGATCGGCACCACCATCACCATTCGATGCCTGGCCGCATACTCCTGCATCAGCCGGGTGGTGTGCCCGTCGGGGATGTATTCGGCCGCGGCATACCATTTTGCATCCTGGCTGGGGCAGAAATAGGGCTGTGTGAAAACCTCCTGGAAACACAAAACCTGCACGCCTTTGTCGGCGGCTTCCTCGATCAGGGGGATATGCGCCTCCAGCATCCGCTCGCGGAGCCGGTCCGGAGCCATCATGCCGTCGCCTTTCAGGGCCATCTGAATCAGGCCGCATTTCAACTTACTCATTGCCACCTCCGAACCGGTCTTTAGTTATATTTGCGCGGGATGCGGTGAGTCGGCCATCAAGCGGGTGAAAAGGCACCCCATCCGAACGGTCAGGATATAGTTTCACACCCCGAATGAATTGTCAACAAGGTCGGCCCCGTCACCGGGCGTCTCCGGGCCGGCGAGGCGCGCGCAAAAAAAAGGGCGATCATAGTGACCGCCCCACAAACACCAACGGAGGATGAAAATCGGTTAAGCCGCTTTTTTGACCTCGGCAACGGGTGCCGGAGCGGGGCTTGGGTGGCGCAGTTTGAAGATCTCGGGATACGCGCCGTTTACCGCGTCTTTAATCTGAAACCGCTCAATGCCGATGTCGCGCAACAAGGCGTCGGGCATCGCGCTCAACTCGCGGATCGCCATCCGGCGGTTGTTCCAACTTCGAAGCGCGGTCCAGGCCCGGGGAAGCGCACCCGGTCGAAAACGGGTGTGGATGATGTTACTGTCGCTAATGTGAATATTTTTGCTCATACGGTATTCCCCCTTTAGCCGATGACGGTCATAATCGCCGCCAGAATGACCCATGCGCCGATGTAGGCGCAACCCACTTTGACCCACAACTCGTTGACCATGCCGATGCCTCTCGGTGTCTGGATGGCGATGATTCAATTAATGCTGATCATCAATGCTTGGAGCAAATATAGAGGCAGGGTGGCTTGAAAACAAACGAATTATCTTCATAATATGCATGAGCATTTATTCATGTATCTGAAATGGCTATCCGATTTCCGCCGATTTCCGCCCTGCGCGCCTTGGAGTCCGCCGCCCGGCATTTGAATTTTACCCGCGCCGCCGAGGAACTGTGCGTCACCCAAAGCGCCGTCAGCCACCAGATTAAGCACGCCGAGGCGCTGTGGGGGCTGAAACTGTTCGAAAAACGCGGCCGCCACATCATCCTTACCGAAGCCGGTCACGCGCTGGTGCCGGTGATCCGCGACTTCATCCGCCGCGTCACCCTGACCGTAGAGGATTTAAGCGAGAAAACCGACGGCCCGGCGGCGTTGCGCGTGACCCTGCTGCAATCGTTCGCGTTTAAGTGGCTGGTGCACCGCCTCGGGCATTTCAACCAGGATTACCCGGACATCGATGTGTGGATTTCCACCACCGACAACCTGGTGGATTTCGACGCCGAAAACGCCGATGTCGGCATTCGCTTAGGCTACGGCAACTGGAACAACCTGCACGAGGAGTTGCTGCTGACTGAATATGTGTTCCCGGTCTGCAGCCCGCAGTTTCTGAAAGAACACCCGATGCCCGGCAAACCGGCGGAACTGCTTAAACTGCCGCTGCTGCGGCGCAGCGCGGTTGACATTTGTCCGAGGTGGCGGAACTGGTTTCGCGACGCCGGGGTGAGCGTGCGGCGAATGCCCAGCGGCACCAAGTTTCCGCAGACCAGCCTTGCGGTTCAGGCTGCCATCGACCACCAGGGGGTGGCGCTGGCGCGCAGCGCGCATGTGCTCGACGACCTGAACGCCGGGCGCCTGGTGCGCCTGTTCCCCGAGGTGCTGAGCCGCTCAAGCGTGTCGTATTTCTTCGTCTGCGTGCCGGGGCGCGAAAACGAGCGCCAGATCGCCGCGTTCCGGGAGTGGCTGTTGCGCGAAGCAAAAAAATCCCAGAAAGAATTCGACCGCATGATGGGGTTGTCAAAACCGGCAACCGCGCCGCGGCTGCAATCGCCTCCAAACAAGCGCCGGCGCGTCAGCCGGATGTCCCGGTCTCCCCGGTCTCCTTGAGTTTCGCGTCCAACGCGCTGAACACGGCCTCGATGGAAAGCCGGCCCAGGCAGCGGCGGCGGCAGTCGGGCCGGTCGCAGCGCGCGCAGTCCGGGGCGCGGATGACCTGATGGCCGCCCCCGGCCGGGCCGGTTTTGGATTCGTCGGTGGGCCCGAACAGCGCGACCACCGGGATGTTTTGGGCGCACGCCGCGTGCATCGGGAAACTGTCACCGCTGACCATCAGGTTGGCTCTGCCGACCAGTTCAGCGAACTGCGGCAGCGACAGGCGTCCGGCTAAATTGACCGCCGGGCAGTCCGCGGGCAGGGCGTCGGCGATGCGCTGCCGCCACTGCGCAGCGCCGGTGAACACCACGCAGCATGAGCCGCCGAGGCGCGCGACCAGTTCCACATAGCGGTGCAGCGGCCAGTCCTTGGACTTCCATCTCGAGAACGGGCTGAACAGCAGCAGGGGCTTGCCGCCGGGATTAATCCGTGCCAGCAACTCATCGATGTGGCGCCGCTGCGCCTCGCCGGTGAACAATTCCATGGAAGTGTCGGTGACCGACAGGCGCGCCCGGCCCAGCACGCCGTCCATTTCGGCGATGGCGTGCAGCGCCGGGTTGCGAAATCGCGCCAGCCCCGGCCAGCGGCCCTTGACATATTTCTGGTCGGCGCGCGCCGCATACAGGAACACCACCGACCTGGCCAGCCCCTGCAGGTCGAAGGCTAACGCAAAGCGCCGTGCGCGCACCCGGGAGAACACCCCGGCGATATGGCGCACGGTCGGCGCCAGGCGGCGGCGCCATTGCCGCTTGATGCGGCTTAAGTCGAGCACAATGATGTCGTCCACCCATGGATTGTGGCGGTAGATATCGGCTGAAGCGGCGGCGGTCAGCAGGGTCAGGCGGCAATCCGGGAAGTTTTCCTTGATCGTGCGGATGTGCCCGGTGGAATGCAGCACATCGCCGAGCGAAGTCTGCTTGATGACCAGGATATTCACCGGCCCGGCCCGCCGCTGGGCGCCTCCTTATAGGGGCTCGGGCGGCCGCCGGACTGCGTCTTAAACCACCGAAAGGTCCACATATACTGCTCCGGCGCCCGCCGGATTAAATCCTCCATGGCGCGGTTCAGGGCGGCCGCATCGGCCCGGGGGTCGGGGCCGGGGAAATTCTCCAGCGGGTCGCCGACGGTCATCACATAACGGCCGGTCTGCGGGTCGAGCCGCGTGGCGCTGGGCAGCACCAGCGCACCGGTCAGCCGGGCCAGGCGGCTGACCACGGTCAAGGTCGCGGTCTGCACGCCGAAAAACGGCGCGAACACGCTGTGTCTGGAAAGGCCGAAGTCTTCGTCCGGGATAAAAAAGCACAGCCGCCCGGCGCGCAGCAGGCGCACCAGTGGGCGCAGGCCCTGGTCGCGCATCAGCACCCGGATGTTGGCCTTGTCGAGATGCACGCGCCCCTTCCACAGTTGCCAGGTTACCAGCTGGTTGCGGTCTCTTTTCATCATCGACACGCTGGGATGAACGCCGGCTAAAATGCTGCCGCTGATATCCAGCGTGGTTTGGTGGTAGGCGACCACGATCACGCGGTGGCGATTCACCAGTTGACGCAGCCAGTCGCGCCGATTCAGTTCGCACCATCTGTCGATGCGCGCCGGCCCGGCCCACAGCACCAGCGCCATGTCGATCAGCCCGCGGGCGTATTGACGAAAGTGCTCGGCCAGCAGTTGCCGCCGCTCGCGCTCGCTCAATTCCGGGAAACACAGCGCCAGGTTGATCTCGGCGATGCGGCGGCGTTTGGCATTGCGCCTGCGCAGATGATCACCGAGCCACCCGCCGGTCGCCATCACCCAGCGGCGCGGCAGGTGCAGGGAGAGGCGCAGCCACAGCAGATAGCACCAGGTTCCCCAGAAGCGCGGCTTTAGGAACTGCAGTTGAAAGCGGGGTTCGCCATGCCCGCCGGGATTGACGCGGTTCACGGAAGACATGCAAAGCGGTGGCAGGGTGGGCAGGCGGGCGGCGGCGCTCGGGTGGCGGTGATCATAGATTAATCCACAAACGGTTGGTAGGCCGCATCGACCCCGGCCAGCCATTGCAAATCGCAGTAGCGGTCGATGTCGCGCAGCGGCGGCAAATCGCCCAAGCGCACGCCGGCCGCTGCAGCGCGCGCGCGCACCGCATCCAGCACCTCCGGCCCGCTCCAGCGAACGCCGTCGAACAACGCCGCATCGGCGCGCCGCAAGCCGAGCAGATAAAAGCCGCCGTCCTCGGCCGCGCCCACCGGATTTTCACCGCGCGCCAGCAGGGCGTGGGCTGCCGCCAGGACCTCACCCGGGCAGTGCGGCACATCGCAGCCCATCACCGCCGCACCGCCGGCGCGCGCGATGCCCCGGTCAAGCGCCGCCAACATCCGCCCGCCCAGGTCGGTGTCGGCCTGGACGGTGACCGCCAGTTGGTGCTTGGCGGCCAGTCGCGTGAAGGCCGGATGGCCGGCGCGCGGCCAGATGCACAACGCCACTTCGCCGGGCCAGTGGCGGCAGGCGTTTTCCACCGTCTGTTCCAGCATCAGGCGCGCCAGCCGGGCGGCCGTCTCGGCGTTTAGTTCGGGGCGCATGCGGGTTTTCACCTGGCCGGCGCGCGGCGCCTTGGCCATCAGATACAGGGGAATGGCGGCGCGCGGCTCAGCGCACATCGTCATAGACCGCCGCCAGGCGCTCGGGGCTGTGCCCGCGCCAATACAGGAAGCGCAGTTTCCACATCAGCAGCACGGTGCGCAGCACGCCGTTTTGCCGCCAGCGCCGCGCCGAGGTCAGGGCCGTCTCGGCGATGACCGCCGGGCGTCCCCGCCGCTTTAAGCGGCGCGACATTTCCACATCCTCCATCAGCGCGATCTCGGCGAAACCGCGCTCGCCCGCGAATACCTCGCGCTCGACAAACATCGCCATGTCGCCGGTGGCGATGCCGGTGGCGCGCGCGCGGGCGCGGATCATTCGCTCCAGCAGGCGATAGATCGGGCCGCGGGCGTCCAGGCTCAGGTCAAACCAGCCCCACACATGCCCGCCGGCGATGCGCTGCCGGATGCGCCTGGCGGCGGCGCGCGGCAGGCGCGTGTCGCAATGCAAAAATAACAACACCGACCCGCGGCAACCCGCGGCACCCGCATTCATCTGTACCGCCCGCCCGGGCGCGCGGCAGCGCAGCAGGCGAATCATCCGGTCACCTTCGAGGCGCGCCTCCAATTCATCGATGACCGCCAGGGAACCGGGCTGGTCGCTGGCATCGGCCAGCACCACCTCCCCCAGCCCCGGGCATTGCCGCAGGTGGTCGAGCAGCGCGCTGACCCGCTCGCCTTCGTTATACAGGGGCACGATGACTGAGATCAAACGGCAACTCCGGGGGTTGGGTTTTTGCGAAGGGAAATCCGAACAAACAGGCGGCGCAACGGGCGGCCAGGGCAATGGCGGCAACCGGGTCGATTCACCGTAGGCCAAGAGCCGTGCCGTCACCCGATTCGCCGCCCGGTTGCAAACATACCAGATTCGCGCTTTCGGGACACCATCGATTCGCGGGCCCGACACTTCGTTCGGCTACCGCCAACCCGCACGGCCGGACCGCGGCCTTGCGGGGCCGGGTGCGACCTTGTTGTCATGTCAAATCCGTCGGTGGCGGGGCGGGTTGATTTTCCCTGCCCCTCCGGGAGAGTGCCGGGGAGAAGGCGGAGCGGGGCAGAAGAGGCGCTGGATTAGGGTTGCGACTTGCGCGCCGCCAGGCGCAGGCGCAATGCGTTTAAGCGGATGAAGCCGCCGGCGTCGGCCTGGTTGTAGGCGCCGGCGTCGTGTTCGAAAGTGACGATTTTTTCGTCGAACAGCGAGTCGGTGGAGCGGCGGCCGAGCACTTCGACATGGCCTTTGTATAAGCGAATTTTTACTTCGCCGTTGACCGGCGCCTGGGAGGCGTCGATCATCTCCTGCAGCATCCGCCGTTCGGGGCTGAACCAGTAGCCGTTATAGATCAACTTGGCGTATCTGGGCATCAATTCGTCTTTCAGGTGCGCCACTTCCCGGTCGAGGGTCAGCGACTCCATCGCGCGGCGGGCTTTGAGCACGATGGTGCCGGCGGGGGTTTCGTAGCAGCCGCGGTTTTTCATGCCGACATAGCGGTTTTCAACGATGTCGGCGCGGCCGATGCCGTGGCGCGCTCCGGCGCTGTTCAATGCGGTCATCACCTGCGCCGGGGTCATGGCCTCGCCATCGACGGCGCGGATGTCGCCGCTCTGGAAAGTCAGCACCATTTCCTGCGGCGCATCCGGCGCGCGGCGCGGTGAAACCGTCCAGCGCCACATCTCCTCGGCCGGTGCGCGCCACGGGTCTTCCAGTTCGCCGCCTTCGTAGGAGATATGCAGCAGGTTGGCGTCCATGGAATACGGGGAGGCGCCGCCGCGCGCTTCCAGGGCGGGGTCTTTTTCCACGGCGATGCCGCGCGCCCGGGCGTATGCCATCAGGTCCTGGCGCGAGCGCAAATCCCATTCCCGCCACGGCGCGATGACCGCGATCTCCGGGTTGAGCGCGTAGGCGCTGAGTTCAAAGCGAACCTGGTCGTTGCCCTTGCCGGTGGCGCCGTGGGCGATGGCGTCGGCGCCGGTTTGCGCGGCGATTCGCACCAGGTGTTTGGAAATCAGCGGGCGCGCGATGGAGGTGCCGAGCAGGTATTCGCCCTCGTAGGTGGCGTTGGCGCGAAACATCGGGAAGACGAAGTCGCGCGCGAATTCCTCCTGCAAGTCCTCGACAAAGATTTCCGCGGCCCCGCAGTCGCGCGCTTTGGCCCGCGCCGATTCCAGTTCCTCGCCCTGGCCGATGTCGGCGGTGAACGTGACCACTTCGCAGGCATAGACTTCCTGCAGCCACTTAAGGATGATCGAGGTGTCGAGGCCGCCGGAGTAGGCGAGCACGGCTTTGTTGATCTGGGGGCTGGGCATGGCGGCGGGCCGGTTCGGGGGCGGTGATTATATTGGATTTTGCCCGCGGTTTGCGTATAATCACCGTTCGACGGCGCCTGTTGAACCCGGCGCTTTTTTTTGTTTTATGCGGTTTGCGCAACCATGACCCGGCCTCTACGCCCGCTTCGCCATTTCCTGTCGCTGATGGACTTGTCCACGGACGAACTCCGGCGCCTCATTGCGCGCGCGGTCGAGATCAAAAGCGCGCCCGGCGCCGGCCCGGCCGATACCGGCGACTTGTTGCGCAACCAGACCGCGGCCCTGGTGTTCGAGAAATCCTCGACGCGCACGCGGGTGTCGTTTGAGACCGGCGTCGCCCAACTGGGCGGCCACGCCATTTTCATCGCCCCCGCCGACTCCCATCTGGCGCGCGGCGAAGCCATCGAAGACACCGCGCGGGTGCTGTCGCGCATGGCGCGGTTGATCATCATGCGCACCGGCCCGCATGAGCGCGTCGAGCGCATGGCCGAATCCGCTTCGGTGCCGGTCATCAACGCGCTGTCGGACTTCAACCACCCCTGCCAGCAACTGGCCGACATTCAGACCTACTTCGAGCATCGCGGCGATTTAAGCGGGCGGCGCGTGGCGTGGGTCGGGGACGGCAACAACGTCTGCCATTCGTGGATGAACGCCGCCCGCCAACTGGATTTTCACCTGGCCATCGCCACCCCCGCAGGCTACGCGCCGAACCGCGGCCTCGCCCGCCAGTGCGCGGCGCACATCGTGCTGGGCAACGACCCGGCGGCGGCGGTGGCCGGCGCCGACCTGGTGGTGACCGACAGTTGGATCAGCATGGGGCAGGAGCGCGAGAAAGCGGCCCGCGGAGTTGCCTTCAAGGGGTTTTGCGTGGACCGGGAGATGATGTCGAGGGCTGCCGCTGATGCGCTGTTCATGCACTGCCTGCCCGCCTACCGGGGCCATGAAGTCAGCGCCGAAGTGATCGACGGCGGCCAAAGCGTGGTCTGGGATCAAGCGGAAAACCGCCTGCACGCGCAGAAGGCGTTGATGGAATTTTTGCTGCGGTGACGCACCTGTTGCCATGTCAAATCCGCCAATGGCGGAGCAAGCGCCCCCCACCGGCCAACCTGCGGTTTATCGAATGGCGAGCGGTTGCGGCTCCAACCCCGCCCGGCGGTTTGTTTTCCCTCTCCCAAAAGGAGAAGGAGAAGGAGTTCCGGCCGCCTTCCTCCCCCTTTCCCTCCGGGAGAGGGCGGCGGCGCAAAGAAAAGTCGCTGGAACCGGCTTCTTGTGGTGATTCAAACAACCGCCGAATCCGGCCGGCAAACCATGAAAAAAATCCTCCTCCTCTACTATAGCCGCCACGGTGCCGTGCGCGAATTGGCGCGGGCGGTGGCCGCCGGCGTTGAAAGCGTTGCCCAATGCGAGGCGGTGCTGCGAACCGTGCCGCCGGTTTCCGCGGAATGTGAGGCGGTCGCAAGCGCGATTCCCGCGCACGGCGATGTCTATGCCACGCTGGCAGATGTGGATACTTGCGACGGTTTGCTGCTGGGCAGCCCCACCCGCTTTGGTACGGTGGCGGCGCCGCTTAAGTATTTCTTTGAGCAGACCTCGGCATTGTGGTTGTCGGGCTCGCTGGACGGTAAACCGGCCGGTGTGTTCACCTCGGGCGGCAGCATGCACGGCGGCCAGGAGAGCACCCTGCTGTCGATGATGCTGCCGCTCATTCACCATGGAATGATCATCGTGGGGATCCCGTTCAGCGGCACGCGCCTCGGCGACACCACCGCCGGCGGCACGCCCTACGGCGCCAGTCATGTGGCGGGTCCCGACAACGCTTTACCGTTCAACGACGACGAGAAGCGCCTGGCCGAAACCCTGGGGCGGCGGGTCGCAAAATGCGCCTGTGCGCTGGCCGATGCCGCCTTACAGCAGTGACTTAATGAACGGCACCGTGATTTTCCGTTGCTCCGCCAGGGAGGCGTTGTCGATGCGCTCCAGCAAGGCAAACAAGGAGGCGGTGTCGCGCCGGAAGTGGGTGAGGATGAATTGCAGCACCGGGTCGCTGAGTTCAAAGCCCTTGTGGCGCGCCCGCGCTTTGAGCGCCGCGCGTTTGTCCTCTTCTTTCAGCCGCGCCAACCGGAAAACCCCGCCGCTTACCAGCCGAGACTCCAAGTCCTTCAACCCCAGGTTCAAGGCGCCGACCGACCGGTCGGAGGCGACCACCAGGGCGCCGGCGTGGTTGTGCAGTTTTTCGTACAGGCCGAACAGCGCGACCTGCCACGAATCGCTGGCCGCGGCGGCTTGAAAGTCGTCGATGCACACCAGCGCATGCGGCGCGATTTGTTCGAGGCGCGCGTGCTCGGGGGTTGCCCCGTCAACCGGCAGATAGGCGTGCGGCGCCCCCAACTCAAGGGCCAGTTGACAGCAGGCGTTCAGCAAGTGGGTTTTGCCGCTGCCGGCTTCACCCCAGAAATACAGCACCGGCTTGGCGCGAACCCCGCGCACCATGCGCCGCAACTCGGCCAGCAGTTCGGTGTTGCGCCCGGCGTGGAAACTGCTGAAACTGCTTTCCGTATCGGCGCTGACCGGGATCAGGGTCTGCCGATTCACCGGGCCGGCTCCGAAGCCTCGTGCTTGATGCCCCAGGCCCAGACATATTGACAGCCGCTGGTGACGGTGGTGATCAGCACTCCGATCACTAACGCCTGCACCACGAACGGAATGTGCAGCCACTCGGCCTTGCCGCTTAGCACCGATATGACCAGCGAGATCTGCAGGAAGGTGTTGATCTTGCTGATATAGGTGGGCTTCATCGGCACCTCGTCACCCATCACGATCAAGACCAGGTAGCCGGCCACAATGACCAGGTCGCGGAACATCACGACGATGAGCAGCCAGAACGGAATGTCCTGGAGCACCGCCAACATGATGTAGGCGCAGGCGATCAACAATTTGTCGGCGATCGGGTCGAGGATGGCGCCGAGGCTGGAAACGCAGTTGTAGCGCTTGGCGATGTAGCCGTCCAGCCCGTCGGTGATGCCCGCCGCTAAGAACACCAGCAGGGCCAGGTCGTAGCCGTGGTTGCTCAACAGCAACACCAGCCCCGGGCAGGCGGCGATGCGCAGCAAAGTCAGCAGGTTGGGGATTTGAGCCAGCAATCGGCCTCAGCCGGCGGTTCGGGCTTGGCGGGAGGGCATCTCAGGTCGGATTTACGGCTTGATTCTAAACACGGGCAACGGCGCGCCGGCCACCGTCATGGTGCAGCCATTAGCGCGCCATGAGCAGGGCCACCTTGCTCTGCAACCGGCGAATTTCCGGGATGATGATCTGTCGATTCTTCTTCATCAGAATACCCTCTTTCTCCAGCGACTTCAATTCCCGGCTGACCGCCTCGCGGTGGCAACTGATGCGGCTGGCGAACTGTGCGTGGGTCGGCATGTTGGGGATGCGAGCGACACCGTCCAGGTCGATGTGTTTACAGGCGAGGCGCAGCATTTCGGCGTGGATGCGGTGATTGACTCCGGCCGTGGAGTACTCGGAAATGCGGTCGCACAGGCGCCGGATCATGCCGCTTAGTTGTTTCAGCAATCCGAAGGCCACCGCCGGGTGGCGTTTGAGCATCCTCCTGAAAACCCGCGGCGACATGATGATCATGTCGGTTTCGGTCAGCGCGGTTACCGTGGCCGAACGCGGCATGCCGTCGATGAGCGACAGTTCACCGAAATTTTCGCCCTGTTCGAGGTTGGCAAAATTCACTTCCCGGCCGTCTTCCGACAACAATGTCACCAGCACCCGGCCGCGTTCGATGAAATACATGCCGTTGGCCTGCTCGGTTTCGCGGATGATTTGCTCACCCTTGGCATACCTGCGGGTGGCGCATTGCAACAGCACGTTTTCCCGCTCTTTGCGGTTCAACAGGCTGAGCAGGGCCGGTCCTTTGCGCTCCTGTTTCATCGGTGCTGCCGGGTTGCGGTTTGGACACAGCCCGGCTCAGTTTCCGGTCACTTCGATGACCGCATCGCGCACGATGGAGACGATCTCGTCGAGGGTCGACGGCTCGGTGGTGAGCGGTGGGGCCAGGCAGATGACTTCGCTGCGCACCCGCGTATACAGCCCCCGGTTAATCAGCGCTTTGGTCAGTTTGGCACCGAGGCCGAAATCGGCGTCGAACCATTTTTTGGTGGAGCGGTCGGCGACGATTTCCACGCCGGCCATCAGCCCTAAGCCGCGCACATTGCCGACATGCGGCAGGGGGTCCAGTTCGGCGTGAAGTTTTTGCAGGAAAACTTCGCCCTTGGCGGCCGCCTGGCCGGGCAAGTCCTCGTTTTCGATGATGTCCAGGGTGGCCAATGCCACTGCGCACGAAGTGGGGTGGCCGCTGTAGGTGTAGGCGTGCATCCACGGCTTGCTGCGCGAGGTGATGGTCTGCGCCACCTCGTCGCTCATGCCGATGCCGCCTAACGGCAGCGCCCCCGACGTGATCGACTTGGCAAACTGCATTAAATCGGGCTGCACGCCGTAGTGTTCCAGCCCGAACATTTTGCCGGTGCGGCCGAATCCGGTGATCACCTCGTCGGCCACCAGCAACACCTCATACCGGTCGCAGATTTCCCGGATGCGCTTGAAGTAGTCCGGCTGGGCCACGATCACGCCCCCGGCTCCCTGCACCGGTTCGGCGATGAACATGGCCACCGTGTCCGCGCCTTGCTTTAGGATTTCCTTTTCCAGTTCGTCGGCGGCCAGGGCGCCTTGGGATGAGCCGTCCGCCGGCACCGGGTAATGATAGGGGTCCGGCGATGGAATGTGGCTGAAGCCGGGAATCAGCGGCCCGAAGTCCGGCCAGTAGCCGCTGATGCCGGTCGCGCACATGGCGCCGAAAGTGACCCCGTGATAACCCCAGGTGCGGCCGATGATCTTGACCTTGTCCGGCCGGCCTTTGGCCTTCCAGTAGTAACGCGCCAGTTTGATGTTGCTGTCGGTCGATTCACCGCCGCCGCAGGTGAAATAGAAATTGTTGATGCCGGGGTAGGTAATCGCGGCCAGGCGCTCGGCCAGTTCAATGGCCGGGCGGTTTGAGCCGCCGGCGTAACTCGAGGCGAACGCCAACTCCTTCATCTGCTCGAAAGCGGCCTCGGCCAGCACCCGGCGGCCGTGCCCGGCGCTGACATTCCACAAGCACGACAAACCGTCGATGAAGCGGTTGCCGTCGGCGTCATACAGATACGAGCCCTCGCCCCTGGCCCAAATCCGCCCGTCGGCATGGCCTGCGGTGTGGTGCAGCGGGTGAATCAGGTGTCGGTGGTCTTTGGCCAGCAGGGCGGCGTTGGATAATGGGGCGTTCATTTGTTATATTCCTCGTGGGTCGGGTAGTATAGCCGGATGCTGTTGGTGTTGGCTTGCTCGCCGGCCACATCAGCCTCCGACACCGATTATGACCCCTACTCAATGCTCAGCGCAACCGAATTCCCCGGTTGCGCCGCCAAACATCCAAAACCCGGCCCGTTGCAGCCACATCCCGGCCGGCTCGGCGCCGGCCGGCTGGCGGCGCATTAAACGCCCGGGTTAAGGAGCCGTTTCAATCGCCAAGCGCAACCCCCCCGCACCTCGCATCCGCGACGCCGCCAGTTTGATTTTAGTGCGCGGCCCCGCCGCCGACCCGCGCGTACTGCTCGGCCGGCGCGCCGCGTCCAGCCGCTTTGCGCCGGGCATGTATGTGTTCCCCGGCGGCGTCTTGCAGCCGGAGGATTTCGAGGCGCGCGCGGCCGGCGAGTTGGATTCGCCCAGCATCGGGCGCATGGGCGTGCGGGGCAATGGCGCCAGAGCCGGCGCATTGGCCAGAGCCGCCATCCGTGAAACCCTGGAGGAAACCGGGCTGATGTTGGGCGTGCCCGGCGATGTCGGCGACCTGAACGACTACGGCTGGCGCGCCATTAAAGCGACCGGCCTGCAGCCCTCCCTGCACGACCTCACCTATCTCGGCCTGGCCGTCACCCCGCCCGGCATGCCGCTGCGCTTCAACGCCCGATTCTTCATGGCCCCGGCCCGCGCAGCGCGAGGCGAGGCGGGCGACTCCGATGAACTGAGCGACCTGCGGTGGATTAGCCCAAAACAGTGGCGCGCGTTTCCGCTGGTTTCCATTACCGCTTATATCCTCGAACACTTCGACAAAATCCTGCGCCGGGCGGGGGAAGGTGAATCGTTCGTCTACCGGCACAGCGGCGGGCGGGCGAGGGTGAGGTGGCGGCGGGCGGTGTAAAGGGTGCGGCTTGTTATCCGGGCGGTGCGGGGATAAAGTGCGCGGCTTTCAATATCGGGCGGGCGAACAATGAAAGACATCTACGCTTGGGTGCCGTGGTTTGAGGCGCTGGCGCGGAAAATCGACGAAGGCGGGGAGGCGTATTTGGTCGAATGCGCCAAGCGGGTGAATTGGGGCAAGGGCGACCCTGCGTTGCTTAAATATGGCGATGAGTTCATCGACCCGTTTTCGTTTTTTTATTTTTTGGCGCAAAAGTGCACGAGAAGGCGCGTCCGAACGGTATGTGCCAGCGTCAGCGAAGTTTTTGGAATCGACGACACCGAGTTGCTTAGTGAAAGCAGCCTCAAATATGGTTTAATCTTTCCTATACCACCAGCCATAGCCAAAGCGCTGTTTCATTCCGCTGATTCCACATCTGAACCTGAAGGGAATCCAAACCTGCTTTGGAATTTGTTTCGACAAGCCATGAGCGGCGGCAATCTTGCGCCTGCCGATTTCAAGGCGGCGGTCGAGATAAAGAATGTCGGCGTTCAAAAATTGACTCAGTGCTTGTTTTTAATCAATCCGCGTTTTTTCATGCCGATAGACAAGGGGACCTTTCGATTTAATGACGCGCTTGATTTGCCTGTCTACAAAGAGGCGAAAAGCATGCTCAAACATGAAAACGGTTTCCAAGAATACGAAGCCATGCTGGACCGTTTTCGCGCCGCTTTCCCAAAATGCGAATTCTATGAGATAAACACCGCAATTTTTGAGTTAAGGCGGTGGAGTGAGGGGAAAACGCATGTCACCGGCGAGCAATTCTTCCGAACGGCATCCGGTGTAGAATATGATTATCGACGCACAATCTCCGAACTCGTCGAATACTTTCGAAACGAGGGTAAAGTTAAACCTGTCAATGGCAACAAAATGAAGCATCCGCTCAACCAAATTCTGTTCGGCCCTCCCGGCACGGGGAAAACCTACAACACGGTTAACCACGCGCTGGCGATTATCGAGGGCAAGCGAGTCGAGGATATCGAGCGGGAAAATCGCGCCTCGGTTAAGGAACGCTTTGAGCGATTGAAGCAATCCGGGCAGATTGCGATGGTCACTTTCCATCAAAGTTTCGCCTACGAGGACTTCATCGAAGGAATCAAGCCGGTTTTGGAGGACGATTCCGACAGCGTGAAGTATGAAATCGTCGACGGGGTTTTCAAGCAAATCGCAAACCGGGCGCGTGAAAATATCGGGGACTCTTCTCAAGAGACCGAGACATTCGATTTGGATGTGTTGTTGCAAGATTTTGCGCAATACATTAACGAGAAAACGGAACAAGGTGAGGCCATTAAACTGTACCAAGATTCCCAAGATTCCAAATACTCCCACCGAATTTTGCGCGCGGAAACATCCAGTCACGGCGGGGTGCGATTCGTCTTGAAGTCGGACAATATGATAGGCGAAATGAAAGTGTCGTCAAGAACGATACGACTGAAATATCGGGAGTTCTTGTCCGGAGAAATCGCCGGTTATCGGGACATAAAGCCGATTTACAAATCGCAGTCCAGTTATCATGGGCTGGCGATATACATTTGGGACTTGATGCGCAGAATGAAATCGTATCAAGACGAAGAGTGGCAACCCGTCAACAAATCCGTGCAGAAACGGCAGAACTATGTCCTCATCATCGACGAAATCAACCGCGGCAACATCGCCAAGATATTCGGCGAGTTGATTACCCTGATTGAGCCGAGCAAGCGAC
>JAPPQJ010000013.1 GCA_028817015.1 Gammaproteobacteria bacterium | reverse complement strand
GCCGATGGGCAGGGCCTGGCGGTCACCGTCGCGCCGAGTTATGGCGGGGATTTTGGCGGCGTTTATACCGGCGACAATTCGCAAGCGTTATGGAACGCCGGCTTGTCGCGCACTGTCCGGTCGCCAATTGAACCGCAAGCGCGCCTGAACGCCGAAATCGGCTACGGCCTGCCGGCAATGGGTTTCGGCGATGCGGGATTGTTCAGCGATGGCATGCTCACGCCATATAGCGCACTGCGCGTGGGCGAATCGAACCGCGACTACCGCCTCGGCGTCAAATGGTCCACCGGCCCGCACATCGACCTCGACTTGTCCGCTCGTCACCTCGACGCTACCACTACCGACAACGCCGTCACCCTCGAAGGCCGCTTGCGGTTCTGATTCCCGCCGCCCTCGCTGTCATTCCTGACGGCAGAAAAACAAGGAGCGCAGCGCCACTATTTTTCACCGATCAGGAATCCGGAGTCTTTAATGAACCTTGGCGCGGATAATGGAAAGATAAAGACGCTGGACGCCCGCTTAAAAACCTGCGGGCGTGACGAGTAAGGGGCGGCCGACGATTCAAAAGTGGCATCGTCGCATCGGCGCATTTGCCGTCCCCCCGCTCGTGGGCGGGGGCAGGCCTGGCGTCTGTAAAACCCTATGTGGATTCCGGCGTCCCCCGCTTGGGGGCGGGGCAGTCTCAGCCGAAATGGCGGCGCTTCGCGCTGTGGGATGAGTCCGGCGGATAAAGTCGCCGTGCTTAATTTTTTGTCCGCGGCGGTTCATTGTTGCGCGGTTTTACTGCTTCGGTTTTGATGATGTCGAAAGTTTGCGAGCGGAAATCGCGGCGGATGAGGACCGCCAGCACCCAGGCGGTGGCGAGGATGAACAGCACCGGATTGACCAGCCAGCAAACCGAAGCGAGGGCGAAGAAGTAGGCGCGCAGGCCCTTGTGAAAGTGGCGGCCGGACAGACTGTATAACTGCGCGATGCGGTCGGCGAAGGCCTCGGCCTCGGCGTTCAGTTCCGCATCGCGCGGCGCCGCGCCGACCATGATGGAGCAGTTGGAGCACAAGCGGTAGCACCAGGCGAACTTGAAGAAGGCGTAAACGAAAATGACGATGAGCAGCACGATTTTAATTTCCCACGCCGCGCGCGACACCGGCGCGCCGAGGGGCAGGTCGGCCATCACCGAAATCACCTCCTCGGTCGCGCCCAACACCGTCATCAGTCCGCCGACCAGCAGAATGGAAGTGGAGGCGAAAAACAAAATGCCGTTCACCAGCGATGCGTGAATCTGCGTGTCCACCATCCGCAACTCGCGCAAAATCATGTTGCGCATCCACCGCCGCCGGTGCTGGTGCATGTGGCCGCTGACGCTGCGCCGGTACAAACGGCCGCGGTCCACCAGCAACGCATACCCGGCCCAGCAGGCAAAAAACCAGCCGACCGCGACATAATCCAGCGGCGTAAAATCGGGAAGCATGCGGCGATTGTAACATAAGCGCGGCCGCCCTCGGTGACGCCGCGCGCGCATCCCGCCGCCCGTCCACCGCCTTCTGTCCCCTGTCCCTCTGACCACCCGCCACGCCCTCAGCTCCCTGTTCAAGCCGGGGACATGCTGTTGGGCGGGCGCTGATTGCCGAATTGGAACGGCGCGGATGCGTTCTGGCGCGACACGGCGAAAAGCGTGATGGGGGTCGCAATCCGGCCAGCGGCGTCTATCAGGCCGTTCCGCGGCACCGCGAAATCAACCGATACCTCGCGGAGTAAATCATTAAGAAGTTGAGCGAGTAGTGTGATGCGCCGGCTGGTGGAGCGCGGTTTTTCAGGTAAAACAGGCGGCGTTATTTATCAGCCAGACGGCGCAACGGTTTGGCGTATTCCAGCAGCAACGAATCCATGCCGCCCGCGCCGTTGTAAAACGCTTTGCTGTCAAAGCCGTCTTTTACCGTCAGGCAGCAGAGCATGCGTGTATTTTTTATTTCGCCTTTGGCGACTTCTTTGCTCATGCCGTGGAAGCCAATTCGCCCGACGGATCGATTGTCGCGGATTCTGAAGATATTGATGCGGTTGTCGTGCGGGTTGCGCATCTCAAAGCCGTGCTCCTTTATCAGGCCGTTCAGTTGACGATAGGTCAGCGCGCGGTGCGAACGGTCCAAACGCCGGGTCATCTGGCTGAGTTCGGATGCGATATAAGCAACATACATATCGACTCCGGCCCTGGATTCGCTTTGCCGGTGTTTATGCCGGGAATTTCGCCGGTAGCGGTTGCTGGCAATCGCCACGGTTAACCTTTCAAACTCGCGCTTGTCCACGGCCGCGGTATACCCCTGCTTTTCCAGCAGGTACAAAACCGACAACAGCGCGGTGCGCTTGTTACCGTCGTGAAACGGGTGATTTTTGATGAGACCGAAAAGCACGGTGGCAGCAATCTGGTAGTGGTCGTGCCATTTCTGCTCGCCGCCGAAACCGACAAACTGACGCGCCAGTGCGGATTGCAACAGCGCGCCATCCCGGTCGCGCGGGCCAAGCCCGCCAAGCCCGCCACCTTCTGCCGCAAAAAATGCGGCAACCAAAAAATGCGCATCCAGCACCTCATGCCAATTCAGCGTGTCTGTTCTCGCATCCATCAACACGCCCGAGGCGTCGAGCTTTTTAACCCAACGCTCGTATTCGCGTTGGATTGCCGGGTCGTCAAATTCTGGATACGACATCGGTTCTTATTCGGCCTGCGGGGCTTATCGCGTGCAAATCAAATCCGCTCGATGACTCTTTCACCAAACAACCCCGCGATTAAACCCGTTCATCGCCGGCGGCCGCGGCGCGGTTTATTCGGCGGCTGAACAACTCGCACAACTCGGCGTCGGGAATTTGCCGGGCGGCAAAGGTGAATGTGCCGTGGCGCAGCATTTCCTCAGCGGCCTCCCGGATGACGCCGAAGGCCGCCCTGGCCAGCGAGCCGCCGATGCTGATTCGCCTCACGCCGGCGTCCTGCAACTGCGCGACGCTTAAGCGGGCGCCGCTCAAGCCCACGACCACATTCACCGGCGCGGCGACCTCGCGCACCAGCGCGGCGATGGTGTCCAGGTCGGCGATGCCGGGGGCATACAAGCAGTCGGCGCCCGCCTCGCCATACAGGTTGAGTCGCTTGACCGCCTCCGCGAACGGGTCGGGGTGGCCGGTCAGATAGCATTCGGCGCGCGCCGTCAGCGTGAAGTCGATGCCG
>JAPPQJ010000118.1:6177-9004 GCA_028817015.1 Gammaproteobacteria bacterium | reverse complement strand
AGAATCGATTGAATTGCATTGCAAGTTACCGAGATGAAAGTTCCGCCAGTTTAGGCGGTCCATCCGGCGACGGTCAAGCGGGGTTGCGCATGCCGCGCCATGGTTTTTTATCGCGCGCGTAGCGCTTTCATCGCCGACAGGAAGCGTCGCCGGATGTCCGCCTCGCAGGCATGGCGGCCGTTTTCGATGACCCGCTTGCCACCGACATAGACATCGCGTACGCTGTTCTCGTTACCGGAGAAAACCCAACTGTCGATGAGTTCATCACCATGGCGCTCGCACAACAGCGGGTGCGCAGTGTCCAATACGATGAAGTCGGCGCGCTTGCCCGGCGCGATGGCGCCGCTGTTGTGACCGCAGGCCTGCGCGCCACCGGCCACCGCCAGGTCATACAAGCGCCGCCCGGTGCCGAGGCCGCAGCCCGCGGACAGCCGGTTGCGCGAACGGTGAACCAGCCGCTGGCCGTATTCCAGCCAGCGCAATTCCTCCACCGGCGACACCGAGATGTGACTGTCGGAGCCGATGCCGATGCGGCCGCCTTCCGCCAGATAGCGCGCGGCGTTGAAAAACCCGTCGCCGAGATTGGCCTCGGTGGTCGGGCAAAGCCCCGCCACCGCGCCGCTTGCGGCTAATTGCGCGGTCTCAAAATCGGTCATGTGGGTGGCGTGAATCAGGCACCAGTTGCGGTCAACCGCGAAGTTCTCATACAAATACTCAACCGGGCGGGCGCCGCTCCATGCGATGCACTCGTCCACTTCGCCGCTCTGCTCGGCGATATGGATGTGAACGGGGAGAGCGCCATGCTTCGCCAGCGCGTCCAAAATTTCGCCGAAAGTTTCCTTGTTAATGGCGCGCAATGAATGGGCGGCGATGCCGAGCGTTGTGTTTTTGTCGTGTCCGATTTCGTTTTTCAGCGCTTCGAACAGGGTTAAGAAATGCGCCGGATCGTTGGCGAATCGAAGTTGCTTTTCGCTCATCGGCCGCTCGCCGAATCCGCCGAACTGATAGTAGACCGGCAGATGGGTGATGCCGATTCCGGTGTCGATAGTTGCCGCTAAAATCTGCAACGACATCTCGGCGATGTTCTCGTAGCGGCCGCCGCCGGACTGGTGATGCAAATAGTGAAACTCCGCCACGCGGGTGTAGCCGGCCTTCAACATCTCGACATACAACTGGGCGGCGATGGCGCGCAGGTGTTCCGGCTGGACGGCATCGAGAAAGCGGTACATTAACGCCCGCCATCCCCAGAAGTCATCGTCGCCGCCGCCGGCGCGCTCGGCCAGGCCGGCCATCGCGCGCTGGTGGGCGTGCGAATGCACATTTGCGATGCCCGGCAACAAGCAGCCGTCACTCGCCCCCGCAACGCCGGACTGTACGCCGGCGATGTCGCCGTCGGCATCGATGTCGATGGACACATCATCGGCCCACCCGTTCGCCAACAACGCGGTTTTGACGCGCAGATTGTTCACGCTGTCGCCTGTTTCATGGAAGTGCGCATGGCTTGGCGCGGAGTATACAATGCCGCAATGCGCGTTGACGACAATGCAGTCGCGCGCTGTAATCACCGGATTCCAAATCCACCGCCGCTGGCAAACAAAAGCGGAGAGTGCCGACATGTCTGATATGCAATGGGATGCCATGTGGCATAACGCGCGACTCGCGACCATGGCGGCCGGCGATGCGCCTTTCGGCTTGCTCGAGGATGCGACGGTCGGCGTTGCCGGCGGGCGAATCGTCTGGATTGGAAATCGCGGCGAAATCCCGACATCAGTCAGTTGCCCCGCGCCCATGGATTGCGCCGGCCGCTTGGTGACTCCCGGCCTTATCGACTGCCACACCCACCTGGTCTATGGCGGTCACCGCGCAAAGGAATTTGAAATGCGCATGAACGGCGCAAGTTACGCGGAAATCGCCCGCTCAGGTGGCGGCATCGCGGCCACGGTGTCGGCGACCCGCGCCGCCGGCGCCGATGATTTGTATGCGCAGGCCGCGCCGCGGCTGCGGCGGTTGATGGATGAGGGCGTGACCACGGTGGAAATTAAGTCGGGCTACGGCCTCAATGTGGAAGATGAACTGAAAATGCTGCGCGTGGCCCGCGCGCTTGGCGACGGGTTGCCCGTGGATGTGGTCACCACTTTTCTGGGCGCGCACGCGGTGCCGGGCGAATACGCCGGCAACGCGGAGCAATACATCGACTTGATTTGCGGGCGAATCCTGCCCGAAGTGGCGTCCGAAAATCTTGCCGATGCGGTGGACGCCTTTTGCGAGGGCATCGGCTTTTCGCCTGAGCAGGTGGCGAGGGTGTTCGACGCCGCGCGGCAAAACAACCTGCCGATTAAGTTGCACGCCGAGCAGTTCAGCGACTTGAAAGGCGCGGTGATGGCGTCCAGGCGAGGCGCGTTGTCGGTCGATCATCTGGAATTCTTGGCCGCTGAGGATGTTCCCGTTCTGGCCGGGAACGGCACTGTGGCGGTGTTGTTGCCGGGCGCGTTTTATTGCCTGAGGGAGACTCAACGCCCGCCCGTCGCGGCGCTGCGGGAGAACAAAGTGCCGATGGCGGTCGCCAGCGACAGCAACCCGGGGAGCGCGCCGGTCGGCTCGCTGCTGCTGATACTGAACATGGCCTGCACGCTGTTCGGCCTGACCCCGGAGGAGGCGCTGGCCGGGGCGACCCGCCACGCGGCGCGCGCGCTTGGCCTCGGCGAAACCACCGGCACACTGGAAGTCGGCAAGAACGCGGACATGGTGATGTGGAACGCCGCCGACCCCGCCGAACTGATTTGCCAAATCGGCGGCAACCCCTGCGCATGCGTGATGCACCGGGGGA
>JAPPQJ010000118.1:0-5999 GCA_028817015.1 Gammaproteobacteria bacterium | reverse complement strand
TCCAACTGCAAATACTCGGCCGGGTGCTTCAGCCTGGCAAAGGTGACGCTTCGGTCGTTGATTCGGGTGAGTCTTTCCAGTATCAAACAGGGATGACCGGGCGCGACTCGCAAATAATCGGCGGTGGTTTTGTCGGCGGCGGCGGCGTAAATGACATGGCGCGCATCCGACCACCGCACATATTTCAGCAGCCATTTGCCGGGCGGGACCGAAGAAAAATCCGCAGATTCCGCATCCGGCGCCGTATCCAGATTAATCCAGCGCTCCTCCAACTGCACCGGCCGCCGGTCGGCGCAATGCAACGACTTGACAAACAACGCCGGCGACCCGGCATCACACTTGAGTCGCGCCGCCAGCGTTTTGCCGGCCCGCGTCAACTTGCGTTGCAGTAAGCGGTAGCCGTATTGCCGGCATTTTTGGAGAACCGTGTCTTCGATGGGTTGAATGGCAAGAACCGGGTTGCGCACCGGCGCATCGGCGACAAAACTCCCGCGCCGCCGGTGGCGAACAATCAAGCCTTCATCGGCGAGCGATTTCATGGCCTGGTAAACGGTCATTCGCGAGCATCCGATGGTAGCCGTCAGGAGCTCTTCCGACGGCAGACGCTGGCGGGGTTTCAGTCGCCCGCTGACAATCAATGAGCCTAGGCTGCGTTTGATTTGACCGGACAGCGAACCGTTTTGGTCCAAGTGGCTTGCCGCCAGGCAGGCGGCATCATCGCCGCCGTCCGCGCGCATGGGATTTCGAAGCGATGCCATTGCTGCGCCGTTCGCCTACTTCATCCCCAAACACAGGTCCAACACGGCCGAGTCGCCGCGCGCCGCCGCCGATGTTCCCGACCACGCGATGCGGCCCGATTCCAGCACGCACACATCATCCGCCACCTCCAGCGCGCGCGTGGTGTTTTGCTCCACCAGCAAAATCGTCATGCCCGCCGCCTTCAGCGCCGCCAGCGCTTCGTAGCAAAGGTCGACCGCCTTGGGCATCAATCCCAGCGACAACTCATCGATCATCAACAACAGCGGCTTGGCCATCAGCGCGCGGCCAATCGCCAACATCTGCTGTTCACCGCCGGACAGGGTGCCGGCGCGCTGGGTGGCGCGCTCCTGCAATCTCGGGAAAAGATCGTATACCCGCTGTTTGGACTGTGGTTCCTCGCCGCGCGCATGCGCGTAGCCGCCTAATATCAGATTCTCCTCCACCGACAAATCCGCGAACAGGCGGCGGCCTTCGGGGGCGACGGCCATGCCCGTTTGGGTCCGCCGATGCGCGGGCAGGCCGGTAATATCCCGCCCGTCCAACAACACCCGGCCGTTCATTACGCCCACATGCCCGGCGATGGTCATGATGGTGGAGGTCTTGCCGGCGCCGTTGGCGCCAAGCAACGCATAAACGGTGCCCGCGGAAACGCGCAAATTCACATTTTGCACGGCTAAAAAGTCGCCGTATCCGGCGGTCAGATTATCCAGTTCCAGCATGCCCTTCCCCCAGATAGGCGGCGCGCACCCGCGCGTCGGCCATCACCCGCTCCGGTGCGCCGGTTTTGATGCAGCGCCCGTTGTCCATCACGACCATGCGCGAGCAAATGCGCAGCACTTCTCCCAGGTTATGCTCGATGACCACGATGCCCGAGCGCTCGTTTTGCAGGCGGGCAATGGTGTCGGCCAGGGCGCGCGCCTCGGTCTGGGGCAGCCCCGCCAACGGCTCGTCCAGCAACAGCAGGCGCGGCTTATGCGCCAGGCATTTGGCCATCTCCAGGCGTTTGCGCATGCCCAGCGGCAAGTCGCCCGGATGCTTGTCGGCGAAGGCTTCCAGCCCCACCAGGGCCAGGATGCGCGCGCTTTGTCTGCGCTCAGCCCGGCTGTTGCGGCGCACCAATGCGGTCAGCGGATTTCGCATCCCGGCGGCGCCGGCCGCCAGTTCGACATTCTCGCGCACCGACATGGAATAAAAAGGCCGCACCAGTTGCCGGGATATGCCGAGCCCCATCAACACCCGCCGGTCGGTGGACAGCCCGGTCAACGAGCGCCGGTCCAGAAAAACATCGCCGCGCTGGGGGTTGATAATCCCCGCAATCACATGCAACAAGGTGGTCTTGCCCGCGCCATTCGGCCCTATCAAGCCGACCAACTCGCCGGTCTCGACGGTGATGTTGACCTCTTGCAGGGCTTGCACACCGTCGAAAGACACGCAGATGCCGCGCGCCTCCAACAATGCCGTCATGACGCGCGCGGCCGCCCGGCGGCGGCCGCGATGGCGCGCGCCATGCCCGCCATGCCCCCGGGGGAAAACCGGGTCACCAGGAACAGCAGGCCGCCGTACAGCAACAGGCGGTAGTCCGACACAACCTGCAGCAACTGCGGCAGCAGCGTCAGCAGCAGCGCCCCGGCAATCACGCCGGGCACCGAGCCGACGCCGCCGACCACCACCATGCACAGGATGGCCACGGAGTCCACGAAGCCGAAACTTTCCGGGCCGACATAACGAATGCCATGCGCATACAAGGCGCCGGCCAGCCCGGCCATGGCGGTGCCGATGGCGAAAGCCGCCAATTTGTAGCCGGCGACATTCACGCCCGCGGTCAAGGCGGCGTCTTCATCATCGGCGATGGCGTTGAACACCCGCCCCATCCACGACCTTTTGATGTGCGCGCTAAGCGCCGCGGCCAGCGCCGCAAAGCCGAGGGTGAGCAGCATGTAGCCGGTGCTGTCCAGGCCCGCGCCGGGAATGTTGTAAATCCCCATCTCGCCGCCCAACCACTCCTGCTGGCGCACGATGCCCAGGAATAAAAACCCCACGCCCATGGTGGTGATGGCGAGAAAATCATGGCGCACGCGCAGCGCCGCAAAGCCGACCACGATGCCGAGAACGCCGGCCACCGCCATGGCCGGCAGCAACACCGCAAAGAACGGCCAGCCGGCCTTGGCCATCAGCGCCGCGCAGTAAGCGCCCATGCCGTAGAACGCGGCGTGCCCCAGGCTGATTTGCCCGCAGTAGCCGGTGATTAAGTTCAGGCCGAGCGCGAGAATGATGTTGATTCCCGCCACGGTCAGCAAAGACGCCGCGTAGTCCATGTCAGCCCTTTCCGAAAATGCCGCGCGGGCGCAGCATCAACACGACAATCATAAACGCAAACGCGATGGCGTCGCGGTCGAGCGCCTTGCCGAGGTAAATGGTGCCGAACGATTCGATGACGCCGAGCGCCAGCGCCGCCAGCAGGGTGCCGCCCACATCGCCGAGTCCGGCCAGCACGATGATGGCCAACGCTTTGTAAGCGGGCACCGCCCCCATGGTCGGTTCGGCGTAGTTGTTGACCAGCGCCACCATGGCCCCGGCCAGCGCCGCCAGCGCCGAGCCGATAAAGAAGATTAAGTCGCGAATGCGGTCGTTGTTGATGCCGCACGACAGCGCCATCTGCGGCTCGGCCACGGTCGCCCGCCACGCCATGCCCAACCGGGTTTTGTTCACCACAACCGCCAGCGCGCTGATGAGCGCCACCGCGCCGGCCATGATGGCGATCTCCGCGTATTTTAAGCGCATGGAAAAAAACCCCACCGTCTCCGACAGCGGCGGGTCGGTGTGGGACATGCCGTAGGGCCCGAAAAACAAACGGAACAATTCCTCCATGCCCACATACAGACCGATGGAAGCGATGAGCGCCACATGCGGCGGGCGGTGCAGTATGGGGCGGTAACACAGGCGGTATACCAAAATGCCGGCCACGCCGGCGGCCAGCGCCGCCGCGAGCAACGACAAAACGAACGAGCCGCTCGCATTGGTCGCCCAAACCGACAAGTAGCCGCCTAAAGTGAACATGCCCGCATGCGCCACATGCAGAATGCGCAACAGGCCATAGACCAGCGTCAAGCCGATGGCGATGAGCGCGTAAATGCTGCCTTGCACCAGGCCTTCAACAAAGAGGTCGAGAAACAGCATCAGCGCGCCCGATTCACACCGGCTGGCGGCCGTTGATACCGATCCGTCGTTTTACTGGTCGGGCGGGGCTAACAGCACCGAGTCTGAAATAACCGAATGATGCCGCCATTCGCCGTCCCGCACGATCTGCACTTGCGCGTCTTTCTTGACTTCTCCGAGGGTGTTGAAAGCGATGGTGCCGGTGGAGGCTTCTATGCTCACCTCGTGCAGCATGCGGCGCACCGCATCGCGCTCGGTGGAGCCCGCTTTGCGCATGGCTTCGACCAGCGCCTTGACCGCGGTGTGGCCGGAGGCCGCCACCATATCGACCTTATAGCCGGCCTTGGCCTCAAACCGGCGGATAAAATCGACCGTCTCGGCGTTGTCTGAATCGCGGTCCAGCGAAGTGGTGATGATGACTCCGTTCGCCGCCTTGCCGGCGATTTCTATAAACTTCTGCGAATCATACCCCTCCTGCCCGATGACCAGCGCATCCACGCCGGCGGCGCGCAACTGGCTGACAAAAGGCCCCGCGGTGAAGAAATAGCCGGTGGCGTAAATGGCCTCGGGGTTGTCGTCCTTGATTTTGGCGATGACCGGGCCGAACTGCCGGTCCTTGATGCTGTATTCGTATTCGCTGATGATGTCGACGCCAAACAGCGGGGCGGCCTCCGTGAAACCCGCGACCAGCGATTTGCCGAAATCGTTTTTCAGCGTCAGCACCGACACCTTTTTAACGCCTAAGCGCTCGCCGATGAGTTTGGCGCCGGCCCGCCCCTGCACTTCGCCGACAAAGGATGAGCGAAACACATAGTCGCCGGTTCGGGTGATGCCGGGGTGCACCGCATAGGCGGAAATGTAAGGAATCTTGTACGACTGAAAGACATCGGCGGCGGCCCGCGTGGCCCCCGAATAACTGCCGGAAATGGCGGCATCCACCCGGTCCGAACTGGCCAGTTTGGTGGCCGCCGGCACCGATTCCTTGGGGGTCGCCTGGTCATCGTAGACGATCAATTCAATTTGACGCCCGTTCACGCCGCCGCTTGCATTGGCCTGTTCCACCGCCAACTGCGCCCCCAAAATCGCCGAGTTGCCGTCCGCAGCGGCGAACCCGGTCTGCGGGGCGTGCATGCCGATTTTGACGGAGTCCGCGTTCGTGGCCGCCGGCACCATGAGGGAAAGCGCGCCGACTGCGACTAAAAATAACATGATGCGCGCGGTTTTCATCGTGGACCTCTCTATTCGGATAGTGGACGATGGCGTTATTTTCAATTGTCTATACAAATAAGTCAACAAGTCAAATTTCAGTTTAATTTTCCGCATGCCCCTTATTTTTGGCGGATTCAGCCCGGCCGCCGGATGGGTACAAATCGAAAAGTGCTTCCGGTTGATGCCATGTGCTATGATTTTCACACGCTTGGCCGGCGGTGAAACTGGCGGTCATCACGAATTTTTTATCTTTTGCATCAACTCCACGGGGGAAACGGGAAAATGATGAGGCATCTCAAGCGACTTTCGGCGGCAACTGTGGTTGCGGCTTCCTTGGCCGTTGCGTGGACCGGCGCGGCGTTCGCCGATTCGGCGTTGCAAGCCATCCTTAACGACGGCCGGCTGAAGGTGGGCACCACCGGCGACTGGGACCCGATGACCATGAAAAATGTCGCCACCAACAGTTATGAGGGTTATGACATCGATGTCATGACCGAACTTGCCAAAGACCTCGGCGTCGAGGTCGAGTTTGTGCCGACCGACTGGAAAACTCTGGTCAGCGGCGTGACTTCCGACAAGTACCACCTCACCGGCTCGGCATCGATTTCGCCGTCACGCGCCAAGTCGGCCGGCTATTCCGTCAGTTATTTTTCTCTGGTCACGGTGCCGTTGATTCTTTCCAAGCACGCCGGCCGATTCAAAACTTGGGAAGACTTGAACGCTGCGGATGTCACGGTCGCCGCCACTCTCGGCACCACGCAGGAGAAGCAAGTCAAGGAATATTTCCCCGACGCCAAACACCAAATCGTCGAGGCCCCGGCGCGCGACTTTCAGGAGGTACTGGCCGGGCGCGCCGATGCGCATATCACATCGAA
>JAPPQJ010000139.1 GCA_028817015.1 Gammaproteobacteria bacterium | reverse complement strand
CGCGACCACCACGCCGCCGCCCTTGCCGCGCCCGCCGGCGTGAATCTGCGCCTTTACCACCCACACCGGGCCGCCTAATTGCTCGGCGGTGGCCCGTGCCTCTTCCACGCTGAACGCCTCCCTGCCTTGCGGCACGCTGACGCCAAACCGGGAAAGCAGCGATTTGGCCTGATATTCGTGGATGTTCATCGGGGTTTTACTTGTTGGACGCCCTGCCCGGATGAGAGGGATGGGGGCGGTTCGGGCGCTCGCTCGACAGGTTGCGGGCTGCAGGTTGTGATCAAGTCAAATCAGCGCATAGAATACCGGCGATGAGGACGGATAGCAACACAAACTCAAGCGACAACCGCGGCCTGCCCCTCGGCGAAATCGTCGAAAACTGGTCGCCGCCGCCGCGACCGCACCGCCGGGCGATGGCCGGGCGATATTGCACGGTCGAGCCGCTCAGCATCGAAAAACACAGCGCCGACCTGTTCGCCGCCAACCGCCGCGACCACGAAAACCGCATCTGGGTGTATCTGCCATACGGCCCCTTCGACACCCCGGGCGCGTACCAAAAGTGGCTGGCCGACGCCTGCCTCGGCGACGACCCGCTGTTTTTCAGCATCATCGACCGGCGCACCGGCAGGGCCGCAGGTGTGGCCAGTTATCTGCGCATCGACCCCGCGGCCGGCTCCATCGAGGTCGGGCACATCAACTATTCGCCGGCGCTGCAGCACACCGCCGCCGCCACCGAAGCGATGTATCTGATGATGGAAAACGCCTTCGCGCTCGGCTACCGCCGCTACGAATGGAAATGCCACGCGCTGAATGCGCGCTCACGCGCGGCCGCCATGCGCCTCGGTTTCACCTTCGAGGGCGTATTTCGGCAGGCCGCCGTTTCCAAAGGCCGCAACCGCGACACCGCCTGGTATGCGGTCATCGACCAGGAATGGGCGGCGCTGGAGAAGGCCTTTCAGACCTGGCTGGCGGCGGATAATTTCGACGATGACGGCGTGCAGCGAGAGTCGTTGTCGGTGTTGACAAAGGATGCCCTCACCCCCTGACAGGTCATCGCCGGACATGAACAGGTTCGGACGCCTATGAGGCGTTTTTAGTCAAGAGAAGTCGGGGCCCCGGTGTTTTTCCCGTCGCGGAAAACAGCGGGGTTAGCCGATGCAGATTGGGAGTCTGCGGGCCAAATCATCCCGCAGTCGGCGGTCAGGGCGATTGCGTTAGAGCGGCCTCGGTGCTTGGAGTGGTCCGGGAAGTTGCGCGCAAGCCGACTCTCTCCCAACTGTCGCGCTGGCCGATTGCCTCACCATGTATCGCATTTTCCGGAGGGTGCGATGGCGAAAATCATCAACAAAATCCACGCCATCAGGGTGCAAGCGCTTTGCGGGGAAATCAAGCCGGTTTTGCCGCCGGACAGCGCATTGCATGATCCTCACAACGCCGGCACCCCCGGTTTGCTCCTGATTCACCGGCCAGATGCGCATCATTGGCGCGGAGTTAACCCCTGTACCGCTACCGGTTCCACCAGGCGGCTGTTTTTGAGAATGCCTTGGCGGCCGTCAACACCACATTGCATTTTGCATGAATTATGCTACAACTTCCGGCCATGATGACGCCGCAGGCCCGGGAGCATTTTTCACGGCAGGGCCACTGTCTTGTCGAGGGAGTGCCGGAAGCGCGCGATTTTGAGCCGGTCATCGCCGCTTCGGAAAAGGTTTTGGCCAACCGGTGCCGGCAGATGCACGCGCGCGGTCAACCGCAAGGGGATTATGCGGATGCGGCTGGATGCGCGGGCAAACCCGGCCGGCCATGCGCGGCCGTCGCACAATTGGAATCGCCGGCATACCGACGCCGTGGCCTGCGCCTGATAATTCGTGGCGGGAGAACGGGGCCGGAGCCCGGTCAGCGGCCACCGAGTAACAGCCATGGCGGATAATCCATTGGGCGTGGTCTCCATCGGCGACTGCCCGGTCGCCATGGTGCCGCGCCGCAACGGCTCGCTTGTTTTTGTCGACGATTACCGGCGCATGTTAGCCGGGGCGGAGTTGAATGTGTGCATCGGTTGCGCGCGGCTGCAAGTGTCCGCCGGGCTGATTTCCAGGGTCAGCGATGACCCTTTCGGCAACTATGTTGTGCGCTGCCTGCGCGCTGAGGGAGTGGATGTTTCGCAAATCGCGGCGGACCACCCGCGGCGGCCGGCGGCGTTGTTGTTCAAGGAGCGGCTAAGCGGCGGCGATTTTCGCGTTTATTACCACCGCCGCGATTCGGCCGGCGGCGCGATGCAGTTCACCGACGCCATGGGGCGTTATGTCAGCCACGCGCGGGTTTTTCTGTATACCGGCATCTTCCCGGCGTTGTCGGCGGCCAATCGCCGCACCCTGCAACTGTTGCTGGATGCGGCCAAAGGGGCCGGGGTGATGCGCGTCTTTGACCCCAACATTCGCATGAAACTGCTGCGCACGCCGGCGCAGGCGCGGCGGATTCTGCTGCCCCTGGCCGCACAGGCCGACCTGGTGTTGTTAGGCGAGGCGGAGGCCGACCTGCTGTATGGCGCGACCACCGCCGAGCGCCTGTTTTCACAACTGGCGGACCACGGGGTGGCGCATGTGGTGTTAAAGCGGGGCGCCGCCGGCGCGCATGCGGTGCGCGATGGCCGTGAGTATGAAATTGCCGCCCACCCGGCGGCCGCGGTGGTTGACACTTGCGGCGCCGGTGATGCGTTTAATGCCGGTTATTTAGCCGCGCTGCTGCACGGTTTTTCCACCGAACAATCGCTGCGCCTGGCCGCTTATTGCGCCGCCCAGGTGGTGACTTCCGAGAGCGACAATGAGGCCCTGCCGTATTGGGAAGACGCCCGCACCCTGGGGCTGCAGCCGAAAGCGGCGCGGTGACAGCGCCCGCTACTCCGCCCCGCCTCCGCCGGGTTGCGCGCCGTGCAGGATGGCGACAAACGGGTAACGCCTGAGAAAATCCCGCGGCTTCTTCCGCATCAGGCGATGCGGTATTTGCTGAGGAACGCCGGCTCCGGCTCAACGCCGATGCCCGGCCGCTCCGGCGCCCGCGCGCAGCCGCGGCTTTCCTGAATTTGCCGGTCGAGGTGCAGCGGCTCGGCGGCCAGTTGGTCGCGGAATAAATTCGGCGTGGTGTCGTATTCCAACATCGGCGTCCACGGGTGCAGGCCGCCGGGCAGGTCGGGCATGGCGGTTAGGAGGTGCAGGTTGACCGCCACAGCGACCGCCGAGCCCCACACATGGTTCGCCA
>JAPPQJ010000174.1:4692-29110 GCA_028817015.1 Gammaproteobacteria bacterium | reverse complement strand
TTTCCCTTGCGGTGGTCGCCCCGTCCGGCAATCTGCTGGGCCACTACGACAAACTCCACCTTGCCGATTACGGCGCTTCGATGGAAAAACAATACTTCCAGAAAGGCGGTCACCTGTTTGTGTTCGAGGTGAACGGCCTGCGGATTGCGCCCATCATCTGCTACGACATCCGCATTCCCGAATTGTCGCGCACCCTGGTGGTCGAGCACGGCGTCAATATGATCGTGCACGCGGGCGCCTATTACCGCGACCGCTCATTTTACAGTTGGCATCAATTCGCGGTCAGCCGCGCCATTGAAAACCAGGTGTTTTTTCTCAGTCTCAACCGCGCCGGCGATGACTATGGTCATTCCATTTTCTGCCGGCCTTGGGCGGACCAGGAGCGCGAGCCGGTGGTTTTCGCGGAACATGAAGAGCAATTCCGGCATCTGACGGTGGAATGCACCGAAATCAAGTCGGCGCGCCGGCGGTATTCGTTCCTGAAAGACCGCCTGGAGAGTTATAACCTTCCCGTCATTGGCCTGCCCGCCGCTGCGCCGGCAAAATGACCGCCGATTCCCTTCCATCCCGCGCTTCCGTAGTGGTCATCGGCGGCGGCATCATGGGGTGTTCGACGCTTTATCACCTGGCCACGATGGGGCTCGGCGATGCGGTTTTGGTGGAGCGCAACCGACTGACTTCGGGCACCACCTGGCATTCGGCGGCGCAAGTGCGGGCGTTGCGCCACTCGCGCAATCTCACCCGCATGATTCAATATTCCATCGACTTGTATTCGCGCCTGGAGCGGGACACCGGCCAGGCGGTCGGTTGGATTCAGAAAGGCTCGCTGTCGATAGCGACCACCCCCGACCGTCTGGTTCACATTCGCCGCCAGGAAGCCCTGGCGCATTCGTTTGGCCTGGCCGCGCATTTCGTCAGCGCCGCCGAGGCCGGCGAAATCTGGCCGCTGATGAACACCGCCGATGTGTTAGGCGCGGTGTTCAGCCCCGGCGACGGCCGGGTCAGCCCGTCTGATGTGTGTGCGGCGCTGGTCAAAGGCGCAAAGGCGGCCGGCGCGCGCTTGTTCGAGAACACCGGGGTGACCGGTGTGCTGACCGAGCGCGGGCGCATCACCGGCGTCGAGACCGAGCGCGGCATGGTCGCGTGCGACGCCATCGCATTGTGCGCCGGCCTGTGGTCGCGCGAAGTGGCCGCCTGGGCCGGCGCCGACGCGCCGTTGTGGCCCTGCGAGCATTTCTACCTCCTGACCAAACCGGTTGAGGGGCTTGCCGGCAACCTGCCAACCCTGTCGGACCACGACCGCCATCTGTATATCCGCGACGATTCCGGCGGCCTGTTGGTCGGGTGTTTTGAGCCGCGCGGCAAACCGCTCGACCCGGCGCGCCTCGGTGCGCAATTTGCCTTTCAATTGCTGCCGGAGGACTGGGCGCATTTCGAGCCGATGATGCGCAACGCGCTGCACCGCCTGCCGGCCTTGCACGACGCCGAGGTGAAAACACTGCTGAACGGCCCCGAGAGTTTCACCCCGGATGGCGCCTTCATGCTCGGCGAGACGGCGCAGACGCGCGGCCTGTATCTCGGCTGCGGCATGAATTCGGTCGGCGTGGCCTCAGCCGGCGGCGCCGGCATGAATTTGGCGCACTGTATCGTTCATGGCCGCCCGGCTTATGACCTCAGCGAGGTTGACGCCAAGCGTTTCGCGCCGGTTTTCAACCGCGCCGAACACCTGGCCGCGCGCACCCCGGAAGTGCTCGGCAGGCACTATGAAATCGCCTATCCGGGCCGCCAGTGGCGCACCGCGCGCAACTTGCGCCGCGCGCCCCTGCACGCCGAGTGGCGCAACCGGAACGCGCGCTTCGGTCAGTTTTTTGGTTTCGAGCGCCCGCTTTACTTTGATGAAACCGCCGAGCCGAAGATGACCTTCGGGCGGCCGCACTGGTTCGAGCAGGTGGGCCGCGAGGTCATGCACGCGCACCGCGGCGCCGCGGTTTTTGACCAATCCACGCTCGGCAAAATCCGGGTCGAGGGGCCGGATGCCGAGGCCTTTGTGCAGCGCGTCTGCATGAGCGACATGCGCAAAGCGCCCGGGCGGGTCATCTATACCGCGATGCTGAATGAGCGCGGCGGGCTGGAAAGCGACCTCACTGCGCAGCGCATCGGCGAACAACACTACCGGCTGTTCGTCGGCAGCGGCGCGGTCAAACGCGATGCGGCGCGGCTTATCCGCCACCGCGACGCAACCCCATTTCGCGTGCGCCTGTGCGATTGCACCGACGACTTCGCGGTCATCGCCCTGATGGGGCCGGAGGCGCAACGCATCGTCACCCAACTGGGCGCGCCGGAGTTGAATGAACTTAAATATTTCCACCACGACACCGCGCAAATTGCCGGCCGCGCGGTGCGCGCCGCGCGCCTGTCATATGTCGGCGAATTCGGCTGGGAGATCACCTGCCAAAACGCCGACGCCGCGGCCATCTGCGCGGCCATGCGCAAAGCGGGCGCGCAACCGGCCGGGCTGTTTGCGCAGACCGCGATGCGCATCGAAAAGAAATTCCCGGCGTTCGGCCACGAACTGGACACCGACATCACCCCGGTTGAAGCCGGCCTGGAATTCGCGGTTGCCTGGGACACCGATTTCATCGGCCGCGAAGCGCTGATGCAACACCGCGACCGGGGTGCAAAGACGCGCCTGGTCACGCTTCTTTTAGATGACCTGGGCGCGGTTCCGCTGGGCCAGGAACCGGTTCGCGCGCAGGGAGAGATCGCCGGTGAAACCACTTCGGCCGCGTTCGGCTACCGCATCGGCCGGCCGGTCGCGCTGGCCTGGATACGGGCCGGTGTGCCGGAGGGCGCAAGCGTGGAAATCGACATCGGTCGGGAACGGTTTACCGCCGCCTTGAGCGAGGCGCCGGCCTTTGACCCCGGCGGCGGCCGCATGCGCGGGTGAAAAACCGGCGTTGAGCGGGCCGCGGCAGGCGCTTATTACGCCCCCGCTACCGCCCCGGCGCTTGTCAAGCGCCCCCGGCGCATCAGCGGCGGCGCTAAAACCGCAGCCGGAAACGGGTCAAATAACAGCCGCGCCGGCATTGTTACTCCCCGCCGTCCTCCTCCAACAGCGCGCTCTCAATCCGACTCAACGCATCGTCGCTAAAGTGCAGCGTCGCCGAGTGCTGTTGCACTTCACCGGTGGCGCCTTTCTTCAAGTAGAAATAGTAGTCCCAGCGGTCGGCGTGAAACGGGTCGGTTACCAGCGGGAAGCCGATTAATTTGCCCACTTCGCGTTTGCTCATGCCGATTTCCAGTTGGGAGAGCATTTCCCCGGTGATTTCGTTTCCCTGCTGGATGTCGATTTTGTATACCGTGCAGCCGGCGGGCAGGAACAGCAGCGCCAACAAGGCCAGCACGGGCGCAAAGCGCGGTTTCACCGGCCGCCATGCGGTTCCGGTGGTGGTGCAACGTCGGTGGATCCCGGCCTTCGCCGAAATCACGCCATGCGCCGGCCTGTCGATAACTTTTGGTTTCATCGGTATGCGGTTATGGTTGTGAAAGATGTTTAAGCACCGCGGTTTCATCGCAACGGCGAAACTTCGGGCAGTTGATGCACACCCCCCAGACTTTTTCGGGCAGTTCGCGCATCTCCACGGTGCAAAAGCCGAGTCGATGGAAAAAACCGACCTCGCAGGTCAGCGCCATCAAGCGGCTTAAGCCGATGTCCGACGCCTCGCGTTCGATGCGGCGCACCAGTTGACGGCCGAGTCCGCGATTGCCGTATTGCGGCGCCACCGCCAGGCTTCTCACTTCGCCCAGTTCGCCGGTGAAAATTTGCAATGCGCCGCAGGCGATGACACTGCCGCCCTCCTCGACCACCAGAAACTCGCGCAGGTTGGCATACAAGTCGCCCTTTGAACGCGGCAGCAACACTTCGCGGTCGCTGAACCGTTTCAGCAATGCGTGAATACCCGCCACATCCGCCAGTTGCGCGCGCCGAATGGCCGGCTCACCTGGTATTTCGGGGCCGTTCATGCGGATTGCAACAGGCGCTCGGCGTGGGCCAGGGATTGGGGCGTCAACTCGGCGCCGGCGGTCATGCGGGCGATCTCGTCTATGCGCTGCCGGTGGTCGAGCATGCGCACGCTGACGCCGGCCCGCTTGCCGGTTTGTTTGGCCACCGACCAGTGATGATGCCCGTGCGCGGCGACCTGGGCCAGGTGGGTGATGCAGATGATCTGGCGTCGGCCGCCCAGGTCGCGCAGTTTGCTTCCGACCACATCGGCGACCTTGCCGCCGATGCCGACATCGACTTCGTCGAAGATCAGCGTCGAGGCCGGGGCGTCGGCCGCCAGCGCCACATTGATGGCCAATGAAATCCGCGACAGTTCGCCGCCGGAGGCGGCCTTGCCCAGCGGCTGCGGCGGCAGGCCGGGGTTGGCGCTGACCGCGAATTCCACGCTTTCAGCGCCGTGCCGGGAGAGGTCCGTCCCCACCTTCGATTGCAGGCGGATTTCAAACGCGCCGCCGGCCATGCCCAGTTCCTGCATCAGTTCGGTCACCGCGCTTTCAGTGCGCCGCGCGGCTTGGGTGCGGTTGGCGCTAATGGCGGCGGCCAGGCGGTCATACCGGGCTTTGTGTTCATCCCATTGCTCATCCAGGCGCTGCAGTTCGGCCTGCGGGTCGTCGATGCCGGCCAGTTCGTCGCGCAATTGGTCGAGTTTGGCGGCCAGCAGGCCGGGCAGCGTGCGGTGTTTTCGCGACAGTTCGTGATACTGCGAAAAGCGCGCCTCGATGGCGGCGATTTCCGCGGGGTCCAGGTCGCCTTCGGCGTACAGCGATTGCAGTTGGTCGGCCGCTTCACCGATGTTGACCCCGGCTTCTTCGAGCATGGCGATGATGTCGGCCAGGCGCGAATCGAATTGCACCAGGCGCTGAAGTTGCCGGCAGCAATCGGCCAACGAGGCGCCCAGGCCGTCCCCGTCGCCCGGGCTCAGGTGCGCCGCCACCGCCCCGGCCGCCGCCACCAGATCCCGGGCGTGGTGCATGCGCTTGTGCCGCGCTTCCAGTTGCGGCCATTCGTCGGGCTGCGGGTCGAGCGCCTGCAGTTCCCCGGTCTGGAATCTCAGCAGGTCGGCGCGCTCTTCGAGGTGGCTGCGGCGGTCGTTGAGTCGCCCGATGCGCGTGCGAACCTGGGCCAGTTTGTCGTATTGCGCGGCCAGTTGCGCGAGATGTTCGCTGTTGCCGGCGGCGCGGTCGATGAGCGCCAGTTGCCCCCGGTGGCTGAGCAGTGCGTGATGCTCGTTCTGGCTGTGAATGTCCACCAGTTCACGCTTAAGTTCGCGCAGTTGCGAGGCGTTGGCCGGGCGCCCGTTGATGTAGGCGCGGCTGGGTTTGTCGCGCCGCACCACGCGCCTCAGGATGCACTCAAGATCGCTGTCGAGGTCGTTGTCGCGCAGCCAGCGCAATGCCGGATGGTCGCGGTTGAGGGTGAAACCGCCCTGGATTTCGGCGCTGTCCTGGCGGTTTCGGATCATGCGGTTTTCACAGCGGCCGCCAAGCAGCACCCCCAGCGCCTCGACGATCAGCGATTTCCCCGAACCGGTTTCCCCGGTTACGGCGGTGAACGAATCGCCGAATTGCAACTCGATGTGCTCGGCGATGGCCAGTTGGCGGATTTGCAACCAGTCGATCATTCATTCCAGCCCAGTTTGGAGCGCAGCGTCTCGAAGTGGTCGTGGCGGTTGATGCGGATCATCGGCAGCGACGCGGCCGCTTTGGTCACGGCCACGGTTTCGCCGCCGTGCAGTTCGCATACCACGCGGCCATCCAGAGCCAGGTTGGCGTGGGTTTCAGAGAAAACCATGGACGAAATTTCGACCCGCGAATCCTGGTCGAGCACAATCGGGCGGTTGCTCAGGGTGTGCGGGCAAATCGGCGACAGGCACAGCACCGGCAGGGTCGGGTAGATGATCGGCCCGCCGGCCGACAGCGAATAGGCGGTGGAGCCGGTCGGCGTGGCCAAAATGACGCCGTCGCTGCGGATGTGGCTGAGAAACCGGCCGTTGACGCGGATTTCAAATTCAATCAGGCGCCCGGTGTCGCCCTTGGAGATCACCGTGTCATTGACCGACCTGCCCCGGTGGATGATGTCGTTGTGCAGATGGACGCGGGTCTCCAGCAGGGTGCGGTGCTCAATGAGGTAGTCGCCGCTTAAGATGTCGCCGAGGCTGGACTCAAGGTCGTGCAGGGCGATATCGGTGAGGAAGCCGAGGCGCCCCAAGTTAACGCCGATGGTGGGGATGCCGTGCTCGGCCAGGGTGCGCGCCGCACTCAGCAAGGTGCCGTCGCCGCCGACCACGATGGCCAGGTCGATGGCCTCGCCGAGGGGTCGGCCGGAGTCGTCGATGCGCTCGCCGTCGATGGCGGCGGAGGTGGTGTTGCCCAGCAGGACTTTAAGGCTGTTCTTTTCCAGCAATTGCCGGATTTGGGCGACCGTGTCGCTGACGCTCTCGCTGGGGTCGTTGAATTTGCCGAACAGCCCGACTCGATTGATTTTCAAGGTGATGGCAGCGGATGAAAGCGGGTTAACCGGGTAGTATACCCGAGAACCCGCCGCCAGGCGGCGCGCCCGCCAATCCGCCCCCAAGCGCCGCGGGCTGGCCGTGCCCCGTATTGACAGGGTCGGCGGGGGCTTGATAGCCTAACCCGTGGGCGCCGCCGATCGCCGCGGCGTCATTGTCGAGACCGTTGAACCATCAGTGCCATCACACCGAACCCCGTATGCCTGACCGCCCGCCCGACCCGCCGGATTTGGAGTTGAACGAGCGCGCCGAAGTGGTGTTGAAGCGGCTCATCAGCCTCTACATTCGCGACGGCAATCCGGTCGGTTCCCGAACGCTTTCCAGGGAAACCGATTTGGCCCTGAGCCCGGCCACCATCCGCAATGTCATGGCCGACCTCGAGGAGCACGGTTTAATCCAGGCCCCGCACACTTCCGCGGGGCGCGTCCCGACCCAGCGGGGCTACCGGTTTTTCATCAACGGCCTGCTCAACGTCGGGCCGATGGACCAGCAGACGCTCGGCGAACTGGAACAGCGCATGTTCGCCATCAGCGACCCCAAAGGCATCCTGACCGGGGCCACCGAGATGCTCTCGCGCATCACCTCGTTTGCCGGCATCGTGTCCGTTCCCGACAAACGCCAGGGGCACATTCGCCAGATTGAGTTTCTGCGCCTGTCCGAGCGGCGCGTGCTGGCCATCTTGATCACCGAAGACGGGCAGGTGCAGAACCGCATTTTGTCGGCGCACCGCGAATACGGCGAATCGGAACTGGTGGAGGCGGCCAACTATTTCAACGCGGTATACAGCGCCCGCACACTGAGCGGGGTGCGCGCCGAGTTGCTGACCCACATGCAGATGGACTTGCAGAGCATGCGCCGGGAAATGCGCACGGCGGTGCGCATCGCGCGCCAGTTGTTCGACGATGACGACCTGGGCGACGATGGCGACAATGTGCTGGTCAGCGGGGAAAACAACCTCCTGGCGATTCCCGATTTCGGCGAACTGGAAAAACTCAAGCAACTGTTCGACACCTTCAAGACCAAGCAGGTGCTGTTTGACCTGCTGCAAAAAAGCATGTTCGCCGACGGCGTCAACATCTTCATCGGCGAGGAATCGGGCTACCGCATCCTGCGCGACTGCAGCGTGATCGCCGCCCCCTACCAGGTCGGCAACCGCAAAATGGGCGTGCTCGGCGTCGTCGGCCCGACGCGCATGAACTACGACGAGGTCATCTCGGCGGTGGACATCACCGCCAGACTCCTCGGCAGCGCGCTGAGCGCCCACGCCCCCGAGCATTGACCGGGGCCCGGCGCCGGCGGACAACGCATGGAGGCCATCGAGCACATCGGACAAGCGTTTGCCGAGTTGCGGCGCGCCGGGACTCCGCCGCTGCACGGATGGCAGCCGCGCGAGTCTTTGGACATCGGCCTGCGCATCGCCGCCGACGGGCAGTGGTATTACCGGGGCTCGGTGATTCGGCGGCGGCGCCTGGTGGCCCTGTTCGGCTCGGTGTTGCGCCTGGAGCCGGACGGCGGCCACTACCTGATCACCCCGCGGTTGAAATACCCGGTTACCGTCGATGACGCCCCCTTCCAGGCCGTGGAAGTGCAACGCCAGGGCGCGGGCCGGGCGCAGAACCTGGTGTTCAGAACCAATGTCGACGATTGGGTGTTGGCCGACCGCGCTCATCCGGTGCGCGTGGAAACCGACCCCGGGACCGGGCGCGTGTCTCCCCGCATCGAGGTCAGGGACGGATTGCAGGCCAGGATTTGCCGTTCGGTCTATTATGAACTGGCGCGGATGTTGGAGCCGGACAACAACGCCAATGACGAGGGCGAAATCCTCGGCATATACAGCGCCGGGGAATTTTTTCCGTTTGGCCGCCTCACAGATTAAGACCAGTCGGATTAGCCGCCGGTATCCCGGTTCAACTCGGCTAACGCGGCGCGGTGCAGCCGCCGGTTGGCGGCCGCCAGCACGCCGCCGTCGGAGTGCAGCGTCAACGGCTCGCCCCGCCAGTCGGTGATGACGCCGCCGGCGCCCTCGACCACCGGAATCAACGCCATATAGTCATGCGCATTCATCCGCGCTTCGCAGACCGCTTCGGTAAACCCGCACGACAGCAAACCGTAGCAATAGCAGTCGCCGCCAAAAACCCGGAACTGGAAGGCTGCGGACAACCGCTTGAAACGCGCAAGCGCCGGCCCGGCGAACTGGTCGAGCGTGGTCGCATACAACGACCCGTCGGCCAGGCGCGCGGTGCGGCTGGTTGTGCACGGCGCGCCGTTGTGCGTGGTGGCCCGGCCGGCGACGCCGACCCAGCGCTCGTCGAGGGCGGCGTGGTCGATGATCCCGAGCACCGGCCGGTTGTGGTGCAAAAGCGCGATGAGCGTGCCGAAAGACGGGTTGCCGGTGGCGAACGATTTGGTGCCGTCGATGGGGTCGATGACCCACCGCCACTGTTCCTCGTTGTCGGTGGCCCCGGTTTCCTCGCCGAGGAAACTGTGGCGGGGATGCCGGCCGAGGATCAGGTCTTTGATGCACTGCTCGGTTTCGCGGTCGGCGATGGTCACCGGCGAGCGGTCGCGCTTGCTGGCGATGTCGAGTTCGGCGCGGAAATATCGGGCGGTGACCAGACGCGCCGCGTCGGCGGCGGCGATGGCGGTCTCGACCATTGGCTCAACGGACTCCATGGCGCGCGTATTTTAGCCGACGACGGTGGCAAAATGCGCGTGTTTGAGGTTGCGGCGGGCCGGAGCGTTTTGGGGTAGAATGCGGAGTCGTTTTCTGGCCACCATGCATTTTTTGGAGGATGCGCGAACAGTGAAAATTCTGGTTCCGGTAAAGCGCGTGATCGATGCCAACATCCGGGTGCGGGTCAAGCCCGACCGGAGCGGCGTCGACACCGACAATGTTAAGATGGCGATGAATCCATTTTGTGAAATCGCCGTCGAGGAAGCGCTTCGCATCAAGGAGGCCGGCGACGCCGGGGAGGTGATCCTGTTCTCCGCGGGGCCTTCAAGGTTCCAGGAAACCATCCGCACCGGCCTGGCCATGGGCGCGGACCGCGGGGTTCACATCCACACCGATGAGCCCCTCGAGCCGCTGGTCGTCGCCAAGATGATCGCGGCGGTGGCCGAAAAGGAGGGCGCCGACCTGGTCATTCTCGGCAAGCAGTCGATCGACGGCGACAACAACCAGACCGGCCAGATGTTGGCGGCGATCATGGGCCGGCCGTTAGGCAGTTACATCTCGGAAATCAAAAAGAACGAAGACGGCTTCGCCATCACCCGCGAAATCGACGCCGGCCTGGAGAAACTGCAAATCACCAGCCCGGCGGTGGTGACCACCGACCTGCGCCTCAACGAGCCCCGCTACGCATCGCTGCCGAACATCATGAAAGCGAAGAAAAAACCCATCGAGGCGCTCACCCCCGAGGACATCGGCGTGCAGGTGAGTCATCGCATGGAAATCCTGAAAGTGGTCGAGCCGCCGGCGCGGGAGGCCGGGGTGATGGTCAGCGGCGCCGGCGAACTGGTGGACAAACTCAAAAACGAGGCGAAGGTGATCTAATGTCCGACGAAACGAAGGTTCTGGTCATCGCCGAACACGACAACGCGGCGCTCTATCCGGGAACCCTGAACACGGTAACCGCCGGGGTTGCCATCGGCGCCCCGGTGGATGTGCTGGTGGCCGGCCACGGCATCGGTGAAATCGCCGCCGCCTGCGCCGCGGTGGCCGGCGTGGCCAGGGTGTTGGTGGCCGACCATGAGATATACGCGCACCCGTCCACCGAAGAGGTGGCGGCGTTGGTGGTGGCCAACGGCGGCGATTACACCCACATCCTGGCCCCCGCCTCCACCTTCGGCAAAGCGCTGATTCCATACGCCGCGGCGTTGCGCGACTTGCAGTCGATTTCCGACATCAGCGAGGTGGTGTCCGCAGACACTTTCGTGCGGCCCATCTATGCCGGCAACGCGCTGGCCACGGTGCGCTGTGCCGACCCGGTCAAGATGATCACCGTGCGCACCACCGCGTTCGACGCCGCCGCCGCGCAGGGCGGCGGCGCGTCGGTCGAAAACATCCCCGCGGCGGCCGCCACCGGGCAGGTGCAATTCGTCGAACAGGCCCTGAGCGCCAGCGAGCGCCCGGAACTGACCTCGGCGCGTGTGGTGGTGTCGGGCGGGCGCGGCCTGCAAAGCGGCGACAATTTCACCATGTTGGAACAACTGGCCGACCGTCTCGGCGGTGCCGTGGGCGCATCGCGCGCCGCGGTCGATGCCGGCTTTGTGCCCAACGACTACCAGGTCGGCCAGACCGGCAAGGTGGTGGCCCCCGACCTGTATTTAGCGGTCGGCATCTCCGGCGCTATCCAGCATTTGGCCGGCATGAAAGACTCAAAGTGCATCGTGGCCATCAACAACGACGAAGAGGCGCCCATCTTCCAGGTCGCCGACTATTCCTGGAACGAGGATTTGTTCGCCGCCGTTCCGGCGCTGCTGGCGGAGTTGGAGAAGTAGCCGCCCGGTATCGAAAGGCGCCGGGTAAATATGCGTAACAGTTTGATGTTTTGTGCAAAACCGCCCTACATTGGCGCCCGCCCGGTGACCGTCAACCGCGACCCAGCCGGGTAGGGCCGGCGCGGGGCTCGGCGCCGCGGCCGGGTTGAAGTCGATGAATCCCGTGCGGGTGAGCGAAGCGGCGCCCATCAACCTCATGGGCGGTTTGCGGGGTTTCGCCGCCAGCCGTCCGGCAAAGTTGCGCGACATCAACCGCAAAACCTTCCGCCTGCACCTCAAAGAATGTACTCTCTTCAAATCACCGACCCCGCCAGAGCCGTCGCATCCCGCTCACATTGTGCCCACAAAAACCCATTAAGTCGCCTTGACCCCGTCCATTGCGGGATGCGCATCGGGGAATGGTTCCCGCCGGTTTGTTCAGCGGGGAACTTGCAAAGGCGGAGCCGAGCGGTTTGATGAAATTGCTGATAAGACTGCTGTGGAAAACCGTCGCCTGGGGCGCGCTGTTTGCCGTGGCCATGGGCATCGGGCTTGGGCTGTATGCCGCGGCCTTGCTGCCCGAACTGCCGACCATCGAGGAAATTCGGCGGGTGCCGCTGAACGTCCCGCTGCGCATCTACAGCCGCGACGACAAACTAATCGCCGAATATGGCGATGAACGGCGTATCCCGGTATCGCTTGATAAAACTCCGCCGCTTCTAATCGACGCCATCCTGGCCACCGAGGACGACCGTTTCTACCACCATAGCGGGGTTGATTTCCCCGGCATCGCGCGTGCCGGGCTCAGCAATTTTCTCAGCAAATCCCGCTCCCAGGGCGCCAGCACTATCACCATGCAGGTGGCGCGCAATTTTTTCCTGACCCCGGAAAAAACCTACACCCGCAAACTCAAGGAGATATTGCTCGCCTTCCACCTGGAGCGCGCGATGACCAAGGATGAAATCCTGGAGTTATACCTCAACAAGATTTTTCTCGGCCACCGCGCATATGGTTTCGCCGCCGCCTCGCAGGTTTACTACGGCGTCGAACTGGAAGACCTCAGCGTCCCGGAAATCGCCATGTTGGCCGGCCTGCCCAAGGCGCCGTCGCGTGACAATCCCATTTCCGACCCGAAGCGGGCCACCGAGCGCCGCGACTATGTGCTCAAGCGCCTGCACCAACTGGGCCGCATAGACGACCTGAGTTACCGCACCGCGCGCGAGGCGCCGGTCACAGCCACCCGGCATGTCGCCGATGTGGAAATACAGGCCCCGTATGTGGCTGAAATGGTTCGCCAAATTCTGGTTGACCGTTTCGGCGAAAAGGCCTATCAGTTGGGTTACAGGGTGACCGTCAGCATCGACGGCGAGCACCAGGCCCGGGCCGATGAAGCGCTGCGCAACGGCCTGCTGAATTACGACAAGCGGCACGGTTTCCGCGGGCCGCTCGAGAATCTGAACCTCGACCGGCACTCGCCGGAATCGATCGATAATGCGTTGCTGAAATATCCCAAAAGCCGGGAGCTGGTGCCGGCGGTGGTGCTGGAAAACCGCGGGCAGGCGGTCACCGCGCTTACCCAGGAACGGGAAACCATCGACATCGACTGGGGTGGCATTAAATGGGCCAGGGCATACCGAAGCCCGAACAGCATCGGGCCGGAGCTGACCGCCAGCGCCGAAGTGGTCAGCCGCGGCGACATCGTCTATGTGTCGCGAACCGGCGACGACGCTTGGCGCCTGGAGCAGATGCCGGAAATTTCAGGCGCGCTGGTCAGCCTGGACCCGAACACGGGGGCCATCGACGCTTTGACCGGCGGCTTCGATTATTATCTGAGCAAATTCAACCGCGCCACCCAGGCGCTCAGGCAGCCCGGGTCGAATATCAAGCCGTTCATCTATTCCGCCGCGCTGGATTCCGGTTTCACACCCAGCAGCCTGGTCAGCGCGGCGCCGATCGTGATCAATGACGACCTCGAGGGGGTGTGGCGCCCGCAGAATTACAGCGGAAAATTTTTTGGCCCGACGCGCCTGCGCGAAGCCTTGAGTCGCTCTGTGAACCTGGTGGCGGTGCGCCTGCTGCGCGCCGTCGGCATTGAGGCGGCCATCGAGCACCTGGCAAAATTCGGCTTTGACCCCGACCAACTGCCCCGCAGTTACTCGCTCGCACTCGGCAGCACCTCGGTCACCCCGCTCGACCTGGCCGCCGGTTTCGCGGTGTTTGCCAACGGCGGCATACGGGTCAAGCCGTATCTGATCGAGCGGATCGTCGATGGGCAGGGCAACCAGGTGGACCTGGCCGCTGAGGGCTGCGTGGACTGCCTGGTGAAAAGCGCGGCCCGGGATGAGGCTGACAGCGACTCGGAGCAGGCCGTTAAAACCGCGCCTGAAGAATATCGGGCGATTTCCGAGCAAAATGCGTTCTTAATCCGCAGTCTGATGCGGCAGGTCATCATCTCCGGAACCGGGCGGCGGGCGCTGGCGTTGAAGCGAAGCGATCTTGCCGGCAAAACCGGCACCACCAACGACTTCCGGGACGCCTGGTTTTCCGGCTTCAACCGGGATATCGTGACCACGGTTTTCGTCGGCTTCGACGAGCCTTCGCATCTTGGCCGGCGCGAATCGGGCGCCACCGCCGCGCTGCCGATATGGGTTGAGTATATGGGCGCGGTATTGACGGATTTCCCCGAACGGGACATGACCCCGCCGGCTAACATCGTCACCCGGTTTGTCAACAAAGACACCGGCCAGCCCACTTCCGAAGACGATCCTGACGGGTATGCCGAGTATTACATCGCCGGCACCGAGCCCGGCGCTGACGCGGCCGGGCCGGATAGCGGAGAGCCGCCCGCGCCCGACCGGGAAGGACCGGAATCGGAGACCTTGTTTTAGTATTCAGCGGGAGACCGGCGTATCGGCCAGGCTCCGCCTCTAAGCGACGATCGAGGCTTTCATCTTTTCCATCGCGCGTTTTTCGATCTGGCGAATCCTTTCCGCCGACACCCCGTATTTTTCAGCGAGCGCATGCAGGGTCGGTTTGCGGTCGCTCAACCAGCGCATCGAGATGATATCGCGGCTTCGCTTGTCGAGCCGCGACAGCGCCGCCGCCAGCTGCCGCCGGGATTCGTTTTCCTGTTGCAAATCGCCGACCACGACGGCCGGGTCATAGCGGCTGTCGCCCAGATGCTGGGCGGGCGACAGAAACGCCTCTTCGTCGCGGTCGGCGGGGGCGTCGAATGCCACATCGGTGCCGCTCAACCGCGACTCCATCTGGCGAACGGTGGCCGTGTCGACATTCAACTCCTCGGCCAGTTTGCTCACTTCATCGTCCTTCATCCAGCCCAGTTGGGCGCGGGATTTGCGCAGGTTGAAGAACAGTTTGCGCTGGGCCTTGGTGGTGGCCACCTTGACCATGCGCCAGTTGCGCAGCACGTAATCGTAAATCTCGGCCCGAATCCAGTGAACCGCAAACGATACCAGGCGCACATCGCGGCTCGGGTCATAGCGTTTGACCGCCTTCATGAGGCCGATGCTGCCTTCCTGGATCAGGTCGGTCAGCGGCAGGCCGTAGCCCATGAACCCGCGCGCGACCTTGACCACATAGCGAAGGTGCGACATGACCAGCTCCCGCGCCGCTTCAAGATCGCCGTCATTGCGATAGCGCAACGCCAGTTCGCGTTCGCGTTTTAGCGACAGCATCGGCGCGGCATTGACCGCCCGCATATACGCGCCCAAGTTTTCACTGGCGGGGAGGTTGACGGGTATGGATATCTGTTGATTCATTGTCGGCAAGATTCCTCCTGCATGGATGGTGGATGACATTTTAGCACTCGCAGAAGTAGAGTGCTAACAAAAAATTAAGTTCCCGAGAATGAATCCGGCAGGAACGGGGGCACGGCTGATGCTCAACCGCAGAAGCCCGTATTCGGCGAAATAAGCGGAATTTGGCCCAGCCTGGCCGATGCCACCGTGCTCATCGCCGCCGAATGGCGAGTATTTGCGGCTCAGCCGCCGCCACATTCAACCCGCGCGCGCACCGACTGTTCGGCCCGGTGCGCCAATGTTTGGCGGTCATCAACCGGCGCCAGCGGCTCAAACAGGGTAATTTCGGCGATGATCGCCGGGCCCGACACGGTGTTCCACACCCCCCGCAGCAGCGTGTTGATGGCGAAGGAGTGCCGCGTCACCGGCTGGCCGGCGCGGTCGAAATAGCGCACCGCCGCGGCTTGCACCGGCGCGCCAGTGTCGATGGCGGCTTGAATCAGGCGCGGCTGGAAACGGATAACGCCGCGCCCGTCGGTGGTCCTGCCTTCGGGGAACAGCACCACGCTGCGCGCTTGTTGCAGGACGCGGCCGATGTCGCGGGCCGCTTTTGGGGCGCCCTGGCCGCGTTTAATGAACAGCGTGCCCGCGCACCGGGCCAGCCAGCCGAGCACCGGCCAGTGCGCGATTTCGCTTTTGGCGAGGAATACCACCGGCCATCTGGCGCCGAACAACAGCGTGTCCAGCCACGAGATGTGATTGCTAAGCAGCAGGGCGCCATCGGCCAGGGCGGCCCCCCGGTAGCGGCTGCGCACGCCGAGGAGTTTCACGATGACGCGATTCCAGCGCACCGCCATGCGGGCCAGCCAGGCGCGGCCCAGGACCCCGGCCAAGGCGCACACGGCCAGGCCAAAGGCCACCGCCAGCAGGATCAGCAACAGCCGGATGACCCCGACCACTGCGCCGGCCGCCGCGCCGGGCATACCGCTGAACGCGCTCATGCCGGCGTTCCAATCAGCGTGCTACAGGATATACCGCGACAAATCCTGATCTTCGACCAGATCGCGGAGAAACCGGTCCACATATTGCTCGTCGATGACCTCTTCCCGGCCGGACTGGTCGGCGGCGTCGAACGAGACGGCTTCGAGCAGCCGCTCCATCACGGTGTGCAACCGGCGGGCGCCGATGTTTTCGGTCTGCTCGTTGACCCGCCAGGCCGCTTCGGCGATGCGCTTGATGCCGGTGTCGGTGAATTGCAGTCGCACCCCTTCGGTGGCCATCAGCGCCGCATACTGCTCGGTCAGCGAGGCGTTCGGCTCGATCAGGATGCGCACGAAGTCGTCGCTGGTCAAGGCCGCCAGTTCGACCCGAATCGGCAGCCGGCCCTGCAGTTCGGGGATCAGGTCGGACGGCTTGGCCAGTTGAAACGCGCCCGAAGCGATGAACAGGATGTGGTCGGTTTTAATGACCCCGTATTTGGTCGACACGGTGGTGCCTTCGACCAGCGGCAGCAGGTCGCGCTGCACGCCTTCGCGCGACACATCGGCGCCGCTGTGCCCCTCGACATGGCGGCCGACTATTTTGTCGATCTCATCGAGGAAGACGATGCCGTGCTGCTCCACGCGCTGGACGGCGCTGTGCTTGATCTCGTCGTTGTTGATCAACTTCGAGGCTTCCTCCTCGGTCAGCAGGCGCAGCGCCTCGGCCACCCGCACCGTACGCGGGCGCGTCTTCTGCCCGCCCAAATTCTGGAACATGCCCTGCAACTGGCTGGTCATCTCCTCCATGCCCGGCGGGGCGACGATTTCCACCCCCACCGAGGCCGCGCCGACCTCGATTTCCACTTCCTTGTCGTTTAGTTTGCCCTCGCGCAGCAATTTGCGAAAGCGCTGGCGCGCGGCGCCGTCGTTGCGCTGGTCGCCGGCGTCTCCGGGAGGCGGCACCAGCAAATCCAGCACCTGCTCTTCCGCCGCGTCTTCGGCGCGCGGCCGGACTTTTTCCATCGCCTCCTCGCGCATCATCTTGACCGCCATATCGGCCAGGTCGCGGATGATGGAATCCACTTCCCGCCCGACATAGCCGACCTCGGTGAACTTGGTGGCTTCGACTTTGATGAACGGCGCGTTGGCCAGTTTCGCCAGACGCCGGGAAATCTCGGTTTTGCCGACTCCGGTGGGGCCGATCATCAGGATGTTCTTCGGGGTGATCTCGATGCGCAGGGCCTCGTCCACCTGGCTGCGCCGCCAGCGGTTGCGCAGGGCGATGGCGACCGCGCGCTTGGCCTGTTGCTGGCCGATAATGTGCTTGTCGAGTTCCTCGACTATTTCCCTGGGAGTCATTTCAGTCATGGCGGGCGGGCCTCCGGGGTTTCGCCCCGGCGCGGTCATGGGTCATGGTTTGTCACGGCCGCCTGAGGCCTCGGTGTCGAGGCGCTCAATGGTCAGTTGGTGGTTGGTGTAAACGCAGATGCGCGCGGCGATGCCGAGGCTTTTCTCGACGATTTCCGCCGCCGCCAGTTCGGTGTTTTCCAGCAACCCCAGGGCGGCCGACTTGGCATAGTTGCCGCCGGAGCCGATGGCCATGACTCCGCATTCCGGCTCGATGACATCGCCGTTGCCGGAAATGATCAGCGAGGCCTGGCGGTCGGCCACCGCGAGCAACGCCTCAAGCCGCCTCAACATGCGGTCGGCGCGCCAGTCCCGGGCCATTTCCACCGCGGCCCGCACCAGTTGTCCGTGATGTTTCTCCAGTTTCCCTTCAAAGCGCTCGAACAGGGTGAAGGCGTCCGCGGTGCCGCCGGCAAAACCGGCCAGCACTTTGTCGTGATACAGGCGGCGCACTTTGCGCGCGTTTCCCTTCATCACGGTGTCGCCCATGGAAACCTGGCCGTCTCCGCCAATCGCCACCTGGTCGCGGCGGCGCACCGATAGAATCGTGGTGCCTCTGAATTGTTTCATGATCCCATGGCGGTTGCGGCGGGTGGAAACATCTCAATGCGGCCGGGAAACGGTTTTTCAATACGGCACCCGGGTGCGCGGCTGTTTGGCCGGGGTTATTTGACCAGTTTAAGGCGGGCGGGCGGGGATGCGCCGCGCGCTTTGGTTTCACCGCCGCCAGCCGGTGGCGCGCCGTCTCCGCCCCGGAACACGATCCCCTGGCTGTTTTCCCGGCAATAGATGGCCGCCACCGCCGCCACCGGAATGCGCACCTCGAACGGCTTGCCGGCAAAGCGCGCCGAGAACAACAGGCAGTCGTTGCCCATTTCCAGGCCGGCCACCGCCTGCGGGCCGATGTTGAGCACGATGCGGCCGTTTTGGACGCGCTCCGGCGGCACCACCACTTGACCGGCATCGGCGGCATCCACATCGACCAGCACTTGGGGGGTCAGGCGGTGATCAACCGCCCATTGGTAAATGGCCCGCAACAGATACGGCTTGAGCGAGGCCTGGCCCGGTGCGGGGTGGCCGGGGGGGTCGGTTGGCAACATGGCGCGCGGGTCAGCGAAGCGCCGCTTCCCGGGCGCTTAGACTCCCGGTAAAGGACGGCCGCTTGAACATCCGCTCGGCGTATTTAAGCAACGGCTCGCCGGGTTTGGACAGTTCAATGCCGAGCGCCGGCAGCCGCCACAGCAGCGGGGTGATATACGCATCGGCTAAAGTGTATTCGGGTCCTAAGAAAAACGCCTGGCGGCTCAGCAGCGGTGACAGCACCAGCAGGCCGTCGCGGATGTCCCTTTTCAGGGTCGCAGGAGGTTGCAGGTTGTCGTTTTGTTCAAATCGGTTGATCGGGCGCAGCCAGTCGCGGGTCAGCCGCGAGATCATCAGCCGCGTCTTGGCCCGGGAAATGGGGTCCACCGGCATCAGCGGCGGATGGGGGAAGCGCTCGTCGAGATATTCGGCGATCACCGAGGTGTCATATAACGACAGGTCCCGGTCCAGCAAAGTCGGCGTCTCGCCATACGGATTGACCTCGCCCAGCCGCGACGGGTCGTCTTCCGGGGCCACATATTCGATGCTGCGCTCAATGTCCTTTTCCAGCAGAATGATGCGGCAGCAGTGGCTAAACACGCACAGCGGCCCCGACAGCAGGGTCATCACCGGATGCCGGGCCTCGAACAGGTTGTCGTAATCGTTACTTGACCGGGTAATCGCCATGGCCGCCACCGCTACTGAACATCCCGCCAGTATTCCTTCTTAAGCAGATACGCGAAGAATCCGAACGCGATCAGGAACACCATCACCCAGATGCCGTATTCGGTGCGCACCAGTTTGGCCGGCTCGCCGAGATAGACCAGGAAGTTGGTTAAATCGCGCGCCGCCTGCCGGTATTCCTCGACGCTCATTTTCCCCGGCGAGGTGATTTCAAATCGGTCCAGGACTTCGCGCCGGGCGCCGTCCGGCCCGGTCTCGGTCTTGAAAATGGCGCGCTGCAGGCCCTGCAACTCTTGCATCGCATGCGGCATGGCGACGTTTTCAAACACCACGTTGTTCCAGCCGCTGGGTGAATTCTCGTCCAGATAGAAGGTCAGAAAATAGTTATACAGCCACTCGGGGCTACGCAGCCTGCCGATCAGCGACAAGTCCGGCGGGGCCACGCCGAACCATTGCTCGGCGGCCTCGGCGGGCATGGAGGTCTCCATCGGGTCGCCGATTTTGTCGCCGGCGAACATCATATCCCGCTCGACCAGGTCGGGCGGGATGTGCAAATCCTCGGCCATGCGGTTATAGCGCATGAAACGGGCGCTGTGGCACGACAGGCAGTAATTGACGAACAACTTGGCGCCGTGCTGCAGCGAGGGGATGTCCTTTAGCGACGCCGTATACGGCGCCATCCGCATGCGCGGTGCGTCGGTGGCGGCGGTGGACGGCGGCGCCAGGGTGAGGGCGAGCAGCGCACCGGTTGCGCCGAGCGATGTGAAGAGATCGCGCATCTTCCTCATCGGGTTAAGCGCTCCGGCACCGGTTTGGTTTTCTCGATCCTGCTATACCAAGGCATCAGCAGAAAATAGGCGAAATACAACACCGTAAAAATCTGCGCCAGCAGGGTTAGTTGCGGGGTCGGCGGGCGGGTGCCGAGATAGCCGAGCACCAGGAAGGAAATCGCGAACACGCCGATGGCCAACCGGGAAAGCCAGCCCTTGTAGCGCATGGATGACACCGGGCTGCGGTCGAGCCACGGCAGGAAAAAGAACACCACCAGGGCGGCGAACATCGCCAGGACGCCCCAGACTTGCGTGCCGGCAAAACTCGGCACGGCGCGCAAAATGGCGTAATACGGCGTGAAATACCACACCGGGGCGATGTGCTCCGGAGTCTTTAGCGGATTAGCCGGCTCGAAGTTCGGCTGCTCCAGGAAGTAGCCGCCCATCTCCGGCATGAAAAACACCACCGCAAAGAACAGCGCCAAAAACACCGCCATGCCCCAAATGTCCTTGACCGTGTAATACGGGTGAAACGGCACGCCGTCGGCCGGCGCCTGCGCGCTCCACCGGTTGCCCCTGGGCCCGCGCTTAATCTCCACGCCGTCGGGGTTGTTGGAGCCGACCTTGTGCAACGCCACGATGTGCAGGAACACCAGGGCGGCCAGCAGAAACGGCACCAGGTAGTGCAGCGCGTAGAATCTGTTCAGGGTGATGTCGGAGATTACATAATCGCCGCGAAGCCATTCCGCCAGCGGCGGGCCGATCCACGGGATGGTGTCGAACAGGTTGACGATGACCTGCGCGCCCCAATACGACATCTGGCCCCACGGCAGCAGGTAGCCGAAAAACGCGGTGGCCATCATGGCGATGTAGATCACCATGCCGAAAATCCAGATCAACTCGCGCGGGTTGCGGTATGAACCGTACAGCAGGCCGCGAAACATGTGCAGGTAGATGACGATAAAGAAAAACGACGCGCCGGTGGAGTGCATGTATCTGACAAACCAGCCGCCCCACACATCGCGCATGATGTATTCCACCGAGGCGAAGGCGCTGTCGGCGTCCGGTTTGTAATTCATCGCCAGCAGCACGCCGGTTACGATTTGCAGCACCAGCATGAGAAGCGCCAGGCTGCCGAAGAAATACCAGAAATTGAAATTCTTCGGCGCGTAGTATTCCGAAAAGTGTTCCTTGAAAACCCTGGTGGCCGGGAAGCGCTGGTCGATCCAGTTCATCAGGCTCATCACGCGGTCTCCGGGTCTTCGCCGATTAAGATGACGTTGTCCGACACATAGCGGTGCGGCGGCACCACCAGGTTGGTCGGTGCCGGCACATTGCGGTATACCCGCCCGGCCAGGTCAAAACGCGAGCCGTGGCACGCGCACAGGAAGGCGCCGTCGGCGTCCGCGGTCAGTTCCGGGCGGAATTGGGGCGAGCAGCCCAGATGCGTGCAGATGCCGACCAGCACCAACACTTCGCGCTTGATGGAGCGGTATGGATTGCGCGCATAGGCCGGCTGCTGCGCGGCCTGCGAATCCGGGTCGGCCAGCGAATCGGCCATGGACGCCAGAAAATCCAGATCATCCGGGGAGCGGCCGATAATCCACACCGGCTTGCCGCGCCATTCCACGGTGATCTGCCGCCCCGGCCCGAGCCCGCTGATATCCACCTCGACCGGCGCCCCTGCGGCCTTGGCCCTTTCGCTGGGCAGCATGCTGCCGGCAAACGGCACCAACATGCCCGCGGTGCCGGCCAGCCCCATGCCGGTGGTGGCCGCCGTCAACAGGCGCCGCCGCCTGTTATCCACAGGTTTGTCGGTCATGCGTCAACCTCCTTAATCGAACCGCTAATACAGCGTTAAGGGTAATGGGAATGTGACTGGATGATGGTCCCGGCCCGCTGTGCCCGGCGGGCTTTCAAGGCGCCGCATTATACAACAAAAGCCGCGGTTATCAACGCAAATGCACCGCCGCCGGCGCCCGCGGATCAGGATTTTCGCCGGCGGTTCCATAGATACAGCGCGCCGCCGCCCAGCAGCCCCCAGAAAACCCCGGTGATGCCGAACAAGGTGACCTCGGAGGCGGTGATCAGGAAAGTGATGAGCGCCGCTTCGCGGTCGGCCTCCCCGGACAGTGCCGAGACCAACGAGCCGGCCAAAGTGCCGAGCAGGGCGAGGCCCGCCACCGCGGCGATTAAAATCGGCGGAGACACGCTGATAAAAGCCGCCGCCGCCACCGACAACAGCCCGAAAACCACATAGGTGGCGCCACTTACCACCGCCGCCCAGTAGCGCCTGGCGGCATCCGCATGCGCCTCGTCGCTGGCGCAAATGGCGGTGGTGATGGCGGCAAGATTCACCGCATGGCCGCCGAACGGCGCCGAGGCCAGGCTGAAGGCGCCGGTCCAGGTAAACATTGAGCCGGCGTTCGGCCGGTATCCGAAACTGTTCAGCACCGCCATCCCGGTAATATTCTGCGAAGCCATGGTGATAATGAACAGCGGCAGCGCGATGCCGACCGCCGCCGCCGGGCTGAACCGCGGAGTCACCATCACCGGCGGCGCCCACCACTGTATGCGTGCGCCGTCGATATCCACCGTCACGGCGATCAGCAGCGCGGCCGCGCACACCGCGGCGGGCACCGCCAGCAGCCGCTTGATGCGCGCCACCACCGCCCATACCAGGATGATGGTCAGTCCCGGCAGGGGAAACCGTATCACCGCCTCGAAGGGCGCCAGGCACAGTGGCAACAGCACCCCCGCTAACATGGCGGCGGCCAGCGGCGTCGGGATTGCCGCCACCGCGCGGCCGAGGGGCTTGAACAGTCCGGCCAGCATGAACAGCAAGGCGGTTATCACAAAGGCCCCCACCGCCGTGGAAAAGCCGCCCGGCAGCGGCGTCAGGGTGGCCAGGAATGCGGCCCCCGCCGTTGACCACGCCGCGCTCACCGGCATGGCGGTCTTGAAGCTCAGCAGGATTCCGCACAGCCCCATGGCAATCGACACCGCCATCAGCCCCGAGGCGGCTTCGGCGGGGCTGGCGCCCACCGCCCGCAGGCCCTGCACGACGATCGCGAATGAACTGGAAAAGCCCACGAAGGCGGCCAGAATGCCCGCCATAAACGACTGCGACGACAAGTCTTTAATCACGCCGTGTTTGCAAAGCATGCGCCCGCGCGGCTGCGCCCCGATAAAAAAAATCAAGGTATTATACGCACCGGGCCGGGGCCGCTTCGCGCAACGGCGCCGATCATCCATAATCCCCGCTGCGCCCGGCTGCATTCAAGCCGAAGCATCGGACCTAAGCCGCTGACAGGAGCGCTTTCATGCCGGACACCGAGCATCTGACCCTGGAGCAGATTCACGCCCTCGCCCGCGCCTGCCTGATGGACAACGGCTGCGACCAGGCGAACGCCGACGCAGTCGCCTCCACCGTTACCCACGCCGAGCGCGACGGCTCGGTGTCGCACGGGCTGTTTCGCATCCCCGGCTATGTGGCGGCGCTGCGCAGCGGCAAGGTGGACGGCGCCGCCGCGCCGCGCACCGAGCGCTTGAGCCCGGCGCTGATTCGCGTCGATGGCGGCGGCGGTTTCGCGCCGCGCGCGCTGCAGCACGGCATACCGCTTGTGGCGCAGGCCGCCGAGCAATGCGGCGTGGCGGCCCTGGCGTTAGTGCGCGTGCACCATTTCGCGGCATTGTGGCACGAGACCGAGGCGCTCGCCGCGCGCGGCCTGGCGGCCCTCGCCTGCACCGCCTACATGCCGGCGGTGGCCCCGGCCGGCGCCCGCCGAGCGCTGTTCGGCACCAACCCGGTCTCGTTCGCGTGGCCGCGCCCGGACGACACCCCGGTGGTGTTCGACATGGCGACCGCGTCCATGGCCATGGGCGAGGTGCAAATCGCGGCCCGGGACGGCCACCAGGTGCCGCCCGGCACCGGCCTGAACGCCGCCGGCGAAGCGACCACCGACCCGGCGTCCATCGCCGATGGCGGCGTGCTGCTGCCGTTCGGCGGCTACAAAGGCTCGGTGATTTCGATGATGATCGAGTTGTTAGCCGCGGCGCTCATCGGCGAGCGATTTAGTTTTGAGGCCGCCGAAGCCGACAACCAGGACGGCGGCCCGCCGCGCGGCGGCGAGTTCATTCTGGCGTTGTCGCCGCAACGCATGGCCGGGGATGACTGGGCTGGGCACGCCGCCGGCCTGTTCGAGCGCTTAGGCCAACTGGACGGCGCCCGCTTGCCCGGCCAACGCCGCCACACCCGCCGCCACGACCGCGGCGCGCGGGCGGTCAACGCCGCTTTGGTGGAGAAGATTCGGGGGTTATGCAAGTGACCGGGGCCGCTTAAGTCGCGCCGGGGAAAATTCCCTGTAACCCATGTGGAGACAAACCATGAAAATGACCCGGATCATTCGCGCCGCAGCATTTTTCCTCATCGCCGCGTTGGTCGCAGGCGGCGCGCATGCCGGCAGCATCGTGTTGACCGTGGAGACCACCGAGTCCGGGGGGCGGATGTTCGTTAAACTGCTGGCCGAGGCTGAGGCCGAAAACTTTCCCGGCGGCGAGGGCGTTGCGCAGAGCATGGCGGTGGACGGGCGAAGGTCGCTGCAGTTTGCGTTTCCCTCGGTCGCGGCCGGGCGTTATGCGTTCAGCGTGTTTCAGGATGTGGACGAAGACGGCGACTTGAACACGAA
>JAPPQJ010000174.1:0-4626 GCA_028817015.1 Gammaproteobacteria bacterium | reverse complement strand
CGGCGCATTCGGCCCAGCCAAGTTCAAAGACGCGGCGTTCACGGTGCCGGCCGAGGGTGAGGTGCGGCTCAGCATCACCGTCAAATAGGCACGCCGGATGCACGGTACATTTTCCCGCCGCCAAGCATTAGCGCGCGTCGCCGCCCTGCTGGCCGCGGCAGGCGTTCCGGCCGCCGCGGTTTCGACCGTCGCGCGCGCCGCCCAAGCATCCAATTGGCGCAAAGAATTTGCCGCGGCCCTGCGACGCGACCGGCGGTTGCTCGGCTGGCGGGGCGTGGCGCGCAGCGAATTGCGCACCGCGCAAGTTGCGCTGACCGGGCGCGTCCCGCCGGGGCTGGCCGGCGTGTTGTGGCGCAACGGGCCGGCGCGTTATGAGCGCGGCGGCCGCCGCTACCGCCACTGGTTTGACGGCGATGGCATGCTCCAAGCGTGGCGCATCGGGCCGGCCGGCATCTCGCACCACGCGCGTTTTGTCGGCACGCCGAAGTTTCGCGCCGAGGAACAAGCCGGGCGGTTTTTGTGGAACGCCTTCGGCACCCGCATCGCCGGCTCTTTGCCGGCGGACTCGCCGGATGCGGTGAATGCCGCCAACATCAGCGTGCTGGAGCACGGCGGCGAGTTGCTGGCGTTGTGGGAGGCCGGCTCAGCCTGGCGAATTGACCGCAACACGCTGCAAACGCTGGGCCCCAAAGTGTGGAGCGCGCGCCTGGCCGGCCTGCCGTTCTCGGCGCACCCGAAAGTGGATGCGGGCGGAACGCTGTGGAGTTTCGGCTACGACACGCTGTCCGGCGCGTTGGTGTTCTACCGCATCGGCGCCGACGGCGCGGTGCAAAAATACGGCTTGCTGCGCGGCATCGACGACCTGGCGCCGGGGCGCTTCGGCATGGTGCATGATTTTGCGGTGACGCAAAAATACATGGTCATTTTGCTGACGCCGCTGGTGTTTTACCGCGAACGGCTCGAAGCCGGGGCAAGTTTTCTCGACGCGCATGCGTGGCGCGACGATTTGCCGCTGCGGGCGCTGGTGCTGGACAAGGAGGATTTTTCCCTGCGGCGGCGGCACGAGTTGCCGCCCGGTTTTTTCTTTCACATCGGCAACGCTTTTGAGGACGGCGCCGGCATTCATCTGGATATGTTTCGCTCCGATGATGCGCGGGAGTTGTTCGGCATTCAGCGCGATGTGATGCGCGGGAAAATCGATGCGCCGGCGCCGGCCGGCGGGCCGTATTACGCCGGCGTTTATCTTCCCCTCGCCGGCAACGGCGCGCGGGTGGAAAGCGGCGGCGGTGCGGCCGCAGCCGGAGAGTTTCCGGTCATCGCCCCGGGCCTGGCCGGGCGGCGCAACCGCCATGTCTGGCATCTGGCATCGGCCGCCGGCGAGGTTTTCTTCCGCCAGGTGGCGCGGCGCAACATGTTGGGCGAAGTGGTGGACTCCTTCGACTACGGCCCCGGGGTGCTGGCTGAGGAACATGTCTTCGTGCCGCGCCCGCAGCGCGCCGGCGATGAATCCGCCGGCTGGCTGTTAGGCACCGCGCTGGACTGGGCGCGGGAGGCCACCGCGCTACACCTGTTCGACGCGCACAACCTCGCCGCCGGCCCGCTGGCGGTGGCGCAACTGGAATACGCGCTGCCGCTTGGATTGCACGGTTGGTTTTCGCCGGCCTTGCCGGCCTGATAAACTGACCGGCCATGCAAATCCAGGACAAAATCGCCGTGGTCACCGGCGCGGCCGCGGGCATCGGGCGGGCGGTGGCCGAACAACTGGCGCGGCGGGGGGCGCGGGCGGTGGCGTTGGTTGACCGCGCCCCGCAAGTGGCGGAGGCGGCCGAGTACATCAACCGTGAAGCGGGCGGCGAGGTGGCGCGGGCGTTTTGCGGCGATGTCTGCGCGCCGGATTTTCGCGCCGAAGTTTTTGCGGCGATGGAAAAAGGCGGCGAGGTGGTGCGCATCTGCGTGCCGGCGGCCGGCATCCTGCGCGATGCGTTGGCGGTGCGGGTGAACCGCGACAGCGGCGCGGCCCAGTTATACGACGCCGATGTGTTTCGCACCGTGCTCGAGGTTAATCTCGTCCACCCGGTCTACTGGGCGGTGCAGATGCTGGCGCGCATCGCCGAGGCGCGCGCCGCCGCCGGGTTGAAAAAATGGCGGCCGGACCAGGCCATCCAGGGCGTCAGCGTGCTCATCGGCTCGGTTTCATCGCGCGGCAACCGCGGCCAGATTTCCTACGCCTGCGCCAAATCCGGCCTGAACGCCGCCGCCAAAACCCTGAATGCGGAGGGCATGTTCTACGGCGTGCAGAGCAAAATCGTCCACCCCGGCATGGTCAATACCGCGATGTTGGAGCAACTCCCGGACGGGCACTTCGACGCGCATTTCAAGCCGCAGATTCCGCTCGGGCGCCTCATTGAGCCTGCGGAAATCGCCGAGGCGGTGGCGGTGCTCATCGAGAACCCGGCGATTTCCGGGCCGCTGTGGGCCGACGCCGGGCTGGCGCCGATGGCCTGAACCCGGCGAAACCGCAACCGCCACAGCGCGCGCCGACCGTCATATAATGGCGTCCCCACACCGCGCCGAGGCCGCCATGCCCGAACCCAAATTGTCCACTGAAGCCGTCGAGCGCGCGCTCGCCGAACTGAACCATAACCGGGGTGCCGCCGCGCCGTGGGAAATCGCCGCCGGCAAACTCCACAAGACCTTCGTGTTTGCGAATTTCATCGACGCCTTCGCGTTCATGACCGCGGCGGCGCTCAGCGCGGAAAAAATGAACCACCACCCCGAATGGCGCAATGTCTATAAAACCGTCAGCGTGGATTTGACCACCCACGAATCCGGCGGCATCACGCAACTCGACTTCGACCTGGCCGCGGCCATGGACGCGCTGGCCCGGTAGCCGCCGCCGGCGCTGAAGCATGGCCGACGCGCGCGCCTCGCCGATGGAGTGTCTGGCGAACGGCGCCACCGTCATCACCGCCACGCAGCGCCTGGCGCGCGAGTTGCGCCGTCGATTCGACCAACAGCAGTCGGCGGCAGGCCGGCGCGCCTGGGAAAGCGCCGATGTGCTGTCCTGGCACGCTTTCTTGAAGCGCACCTGGCAGCGCATCGGCGGCGGTAGCGGCCTGCTGTTGAACGAGTGGCAATTGACGGCGGCTTGGGAAGCCATCATCGGCGACGATATTCGGGCCGGCGAGCGCGATGTCGAGCCGTTGTGGAACACCCACGCCAGCGCCAAAAACGCCGTGGACGCCTGGCGCCTGGTCAACGACTGGAACATCGGCATCGACCAGTGCGCGGCCGCCGCCGCCCAATCCCGGCACCGCGACCACCAGTGCTGGCTGCGCTGGGCGCGGGCTTTCGAGCGGCGCTGCGCCGAGCACGGCTGGCTCGACCCGCACCGCCTGGCCGGGCAACTCTGCGACTGGCTCGCCGGGCCGCGGCTTGACCCGCCTGCCTCGGTGGCATTGCCGGACCAGGTCCGGCTCAGCGGCTTCGACGACCTGACCCCGCAACAACAAGCGCTGGTGGCGGCGCTGCGGGGCGTCGGCGTTGAAGTCGAAATCGACGCGCCGGTGGCTGAGGCGCCGGCCCGCTGCGAGTCTAAAATCCATCGGCGCGCTTTTTATGACCAAACCGCCCAGTGGCTAAGCGCCGCCCAGTGGGCGCGGGAGCGACTGCGCGGCAACCGCCATGCCAGCATCGCCATCGTCGCGCCCCATATCGCCGGGGCTGCGCCGCAAATCGAATATGCATTGCGGCAAATCTTGTGCCCGCAACGATTAATGGAACCGGCCGCCGACACGGGTGATGCGCCGTATCACATCTCGCTGGGTGCCCCGCTCGACCGCCACCCGGTGGCCAAAGATGCGTTAGCCGCGTTGGCCGCATTCGGCGGCCGGCGGTTGCCGGCCGAGTCGGTCAGCCGGCTGATTCTCTCGCCGTTTATCGCCGGCGCCGACAGCGAGACCGCGGCGCGCTGCCGGTTGGAAACGGCGTGCCGCCGGCGCCTGCCGTATCAAATTCGCTTTGCGCAACTGGTGGCGGAACTGTCCGGTGGCCGGGGGCGCGGCGGTGCCCCGGACTCGGGCGACTCGGGCTGCCCGCAGTTGTTGGCGGCATTGCGCGGCGCGTTGGCGTTGCTCGACCATGGCGCACGCAACCGGGTCATGCCCGCCAGCCACTGGGCGCATTGTTTCAGTGACTTCCTGGAGCGCCTGGGCTGGCCCGGCGAGCGCGGTCTCAGCAGCGGGGAATACCAGGCCGCGAACGCGCTGCGCCGCGAACTGCAGCGCCTCGCCACGCTGGATTTGGCCACCGCGCCGCTGCGCGCCGCCGATGCATTGGCATGGCTGCGCCGCCGCGCCGCGGAGCAGCCGTTTCAGGTGGAGGCGCGCGGCGCGCCGGTGCAAGTGCTCGGCGTGTTCGAGGCCGCCGGCCAGCACTTTGACGCGCTGTGGTTCGGCAACCTGGTGGAAACAGAATGGCCGCCCGTGCAGCGCCCCAACCCGTTCATCGACCTGCGCCTGCAGCGCCAGGCCGGCGTCCCCGCGGCGTCCACCGCCCTGAACCGCGAACACGCGCAAGCCATTCAGCGCCGACTGCTCGCCTCCGGCGATGAAGTGGTGCTGTCGC
>JAPPQJ010000042.1 GCA_028817015.1 Gammaproteobacteria bacterium | reverse complement strand
TCCAGCGCGCCGGGGCGAAGGTGATGGCCAGCGACACCGGCAGCGCGACGATTAGGCACACCGCGGTGGTGATGCCGGCGAACCAGAACGACTTCAGGAAAATTTGCAGGTACAGCGGCTGTAGCGCGCGCAAGTAATTGTCCGGCGTCCAACTGATAACGATGTCGATGATGCCTTCCTTGTGTCCGAAACTGTACGCCCAGATCAACGCCAGCGGAACCAGAAAAAACCCCGACAGCCACAACGACGGGGGCGAGGAGAGAATCCAAAAGACCAGCGGGTTCTTGCGCCAGTTATCCATGGACAGTCACAGCGTGAGGCGGCGGAAACGGCAAAGCCGGCGGCGCGCGCGCCTTGCCGCGCCGCCGGCGGGTGCCGCCTCAGGCCGCGTTAATGCGGGTCCAGCCTTCGTCGTAGAGGCGTTGAATGTCTTCGCCGAGGTAAAGCGCGGTTTCACAGTTGGCGACCACATCGTCCGACGGGAAGATATTGGGGTTGCGGCTGTAATCCGGGCTGGCCAGGTCGCGCGCCGCTTTGTTCGGCGTTGCGTAATAGATGTACTCGGCGATTAGTTTGCCGACCTCGGCCTCCAGAATGTAGTCGATGAACCGGTGTGCGTTCATCGGCCGCGGCGCGCCTTTGGGGATGGACAAGCAATCCTGCCACAACAGCCCTCCCTCGCGCGGCACGGCGTAGCCGATGTCATCGTCCTCCTCCATCACCTGCAGGATGTCGCCGTTCCATTCCATGGTCAAATCCACTTCGCCGGCGGCCAGCAGGTCCTGGCCGTTGTCGTCGGCGAAGGCCTTGATGTGCGGCTTTTGCTTAATGACCAACCGCTCGGCCTGCTCAAAGTGCGCGGGGTCGGTGGTGTTCAGCGAGTAGCCCAGGTATTTGAACGCCATCTGGAAGATGGTGCTGGCGTCGCCGAGCAGCGCGATGCGCCCGGCATAGCGGTCGGAATCGTACAGCCATTTCCAACTGTCGGGGACTTCGCGCACTTTGGACTTGCGGTAGCCGATGCCGATGGTGCCCCACATGTAGGGCATGGAATACCGGCGCCCCGGGTCAAACTGGGCGTCGCGGAAGTTGGGGTCGACGTTCTTGAAGTTGGGAATCAGCGAGTGGTCCAGTGGCTGCAGCATGCCGGCGGTGATCATGCGCTCCACATAATCGTTGCCGGGAACGATGAGGTCGTAACCGGGGTTGCCTTCGCGCAGTTTGGCGAACATCTCGTCGAGGTCGGCGAACAAATCCATGTTCACCTCAATGCCGCTTGCCGCCTTGAAGTCGGCCAGCGTGGTCTCGCCGATGTAGGTGTCCCAGTTGTAGAAATTCAGTTTCTTCTCCTCGGCCGCCAGGGCCGGAGAAAACCGCAGACCGGCGGCGGCCGCGCCTATTGCGGAAAGCCCGGCCAGAAAAGTTCGGCGCCCGGGATTGCTGATGAATGGGGTTTTTTTCATGGTGCTTTCCTCCTCAATGTTGGCGAATGACGGGTAAGTATCACGGCCGCCGCCGGAAAAATCAAGATGCCCCGCCAGTCTGCGCATTCAACCCGTGAAGTGCAGCCCGGCGGATGGGGCCATGCCGGCCGACCACCGGCCGGGGCTCACTTCCCGGCATTTTCGGGGCCGGTGATGGAGGCGATGCGGGGTTTGGTGCCATAGCCGGGGAGGGATCCGTTTTCTCGCATCCCGGATTGTAGGCCGCGGGCGATTTGGCGCTGCCGCGAATAAACGCGGCGCACAGGCGCCGCCTGGTTGGCCGGATTGGCTATAATCGCCCGGCCTTCGGCGCGCACCCCGTCCGCCGCAACGTCCGCACGCTTACCCGACCCGGCCACTGCAACCGCCAACCCCGGTGAATCAGTCCAGGCACCTCAATTTCAGGCTGATGATCGGTGTCCTGGTGCTGGCCAGTTCGGTCAGCATCATGTCCACCGACATCTACGCGCCGAGCCTGCCGCATTTGCCGGATTTTTTCGGCACGCACGCCGGCATGGTTAAACTGACCATCAGCCTCAACGTGCTGATGTTCGGCGTCGGCCAGATGTTTCACGGCCCGCTGTCCGACCGCTTTGGCCGCAAGCCGGTGCTGCTCGGGGCCATCGCGCTGTTCACGGTCAGTTCTTTCGCCTGCGCGCTGGCGCAAAGCATCGAGCAATTAATCGTTGCGCGCATGCTGCAGGGCTTCATGGGGGCCGCCGAGGCGGTGGTCGGCATGGCGATTTTCCGGGACTTGTTCGATGAGAAACAGCAGGTGCGGGCGCTGGCCATTTTCGGCATGTCGATTGCCTTGGGGCCGGCGGTTGCGCCGATCATCGGCGGCTATGTCCATATCTGGTTCAACTGGCGCGCCAACTTTTACCTGGTCGGCATCTTCGGTGTCATCGCCACTTTGCTGATCTGGCGGCTGTTGCCCGAATCCGCGGCCCCCGACCCCGGCGCGATTAAGCCGGCGCGCGTGCTCGGCAGTTACGGCGCGCTGCTCGCCGACAAACGCTTCATCACCTACGCCGGCATGGTCGGCGTCGGCATGGGCGTCATCTACGCCTTCATTACCGGCGGCCCGTTCATCCTGATCCGGCAGTTGGGCATTCCCACCGAGCATTTCGGCTACTACCAGGCCTTCATCGTCGCCGCCTATTTTATCGGCAGCCTGGTGTCGATGCGGGCGGTCGGGCGCCTGGACCCGGGCCGCCTGTTGGCCATCGGCCTGGCGCTGGTGTTAGCCGGCGGTGCCTGCTTCCTGGCCCTGGCGGGCGCCGGATGGATTACCCCGATGACCTTCGCCGGGTCGTTTGCGGTCATGACTTTGGGGCTGGGCCCGGTGTTCGCGGTGGCCCCGGCCCGGGCGATGTTGGCCACCGAGCGCAGCGCCGGCTCGGCCGCGGCCATGTTGGGCGCCTGCGAAATGATGGTCGGCGGCCTGGCGGCGGGCGCGGTCAGCGTGCTGCACGGCGACGGCGTGTGGCCGGTGGGCATTCCCATCGCCGGGTTGATGTTAGCGGTGGCGGGGCTGGCGTGGGGCGCGCGACGGCTGGCGGCGCGACCGGCGACGGCAGATTAAAAATCGACAAGAGGCGGATAAAACCTGACCGGCCAGCCGTTATCCAAACACCTCTTTTTGACGCGCATAATTCCGCTCGGCGAAACCGGATGAAACCGTCCTTATAAATATCTGTGTGCATTTGCAAGTATTTTGGCATCTAATGGTTGCGGTGGTATACCGGCGTCCAGGGTGTGCCGCGGTGGGCGACGGCGTTGAGATGCAGCAGCAACTTGCGCATGACC
>JAPPQJ010000173.1:2464-3294 GCA_028817015.1 Gammaproteobacteria bacterium | reverse complement strand
CTCCGGTTGCGGTGGGAATTAGCGCGAGCATAACACAATTCGCCGGGGGTCAAGTTGCCCGCCGCTTTTCGCCGGAGGCGGCGCGGGTGAAGGCGGCGTTGGAGAAATTATCACAGCGCGGCGATGCGTTGCAGGCGATGGCGGCGGATATGCAACAAAGCGGCGCGACGCATCGGGTGCGCGGCGAGCCGGATGCGCGGGTGATGCGCAAGGCCGGCAGTGGTGGCGGTGGCGGTGGCAACGGTGTCAACGGTGGCGGCAGAGCGGTTGGCTATCATGTGCAGGCGGCGGTGGATGCGAAGCACAAGTTAATCGCCAGTTGCGAGGTGACCACGGCCGCCAATGACCATGGTCAGTTGTATCCGCAGGCGAAGGCGGCGAAGGTGGCGGTGGGCGCGGACAAGTTAACCGTGGTGGCGGATGCCGGTTATAAGAGTGCGGCGCAGAGCCGGGCGTGCGAAGCGATGGGGGTGTCGGCGGTGCTGCCGGCGCATCGCGAGGTCAATCCGTGTGGCGCGGGAAAGTTATTCAGTCGCGAGGCGTTTGAATGCGATGCCGAACGCGACCAATACACTTGTCCGGGCGGCGAGACGCTCAAGTTGCGGCGCGTCGATGCCGAGACCCGGCGCTACACGGCTGATGCCAATGCTTGCGGCGGCTGTTTGTTGAAGGGGCAATGCACGCCGAGTCGTTATCGCACCGTCAAGCGGCAAATCCATGCGGAGGCGCTGGAGCGCGCCAACAAACGCGCGGCTGAGCGCCCGGAGTTGCTGCGCCGGCGCGCCGCTTTGGTGGAGCATCCGTTCGGCAATCTCAAGCGCATGATGGAC
>JAPPQJ010000173.1:0-2435 GCA_028817015.1 Gammaproteobacteria bacterium | reverse complement strand
ATGAGTTTGAGCGTGCTGGCGTATAACCTGCAGCGCGCGACCAACATCATGGGCACTGATCGCTATGCGCGCAACTGCTCCCCGCCAACATCGACTGATCCGGCACAGGACCAAAGCGTCTTTACCCCCGGCCCGCCGGCCCGCCCAAAACACCGGAATCCATCCTCCCAACAACACCTCCCGCCAAAGTTTTTCATCTGATGCGGGGGTTTTTACGCGGACTCGCTTTGTGCGTATGCGCTCTGTGCCGCAAACAGCGCCGGCGCGGCGAACAGAACGTCTCTCATGAAGCGAGTGCCTCGAGTCGAGGATTGGGGCTGTTCTCCGGCATTTTGGGGGTGGGGTTGCGGGGACAAGTTGCAGCCTGTGGCAGAATACCGGGGCGGCCGGCTCCCCGGCCCCCTCCCGGAGGGAGGGTGAGGGTAACCGGAACATTTCGCTCCGGGAGAGGGAAAACCAACCCGCCCGGCGGGGATTGGAGCCGCAACTCCCGGCCAGAGTCCGGGGGCGCGGATGACGGGTAGCCGCTTTGCGCAAACAATAGACTTTTCAATGGTGTTGGATATATGATTGCATCGGTATGAGGATATTCCTGGTCATAAAAATGGGAATCGAAGACGGCCATGACTGCCGTGACCACGCCGCCTGGCCCCATCCCTCATGAACCGCCCCGAAGCGGTGCTGTCGATCACCGATTTGCACAAACGCTTTGGCGCGCTGGAGGTGTTGCGGGGGATTTCCATGGCGGCGCGCCGCCACCAGGTGATTTCCATGCTCGGCAGCAGCGGCTCGGGCAAGAGCACTTTACTGCGCTGCGTGAACCTGTTGGAGACGCCGAGCGCCGGCGACATCGCGGTGTTGGGCGAGACCATTCGCATGAAGGAGGAGCGCGGCCGCCGCATGCCCGCCGACCGGCGCCAGGTGGAGCGCATTCGCACCCAACTGGGCATGGTGTTTCAGCAGTTCAACCTGTGGTCGCACATGACCGCGCTGGAAAATGTCGCCGAGGCGCCGGGGTCGGTGCTGAAACTGCCGAAGAAGGAGGCGGTGGCGCGCGCCGAGGCGGTGCTGGAGCGGGTTGGCATGGCCGACCGCAGGGATTATTATCCGGCCCACTTGTCCGGCGGCCAGCAGCAGCGCGTGGCCATTGCCCGGGCGCTGGCCATGGAGCCGGAGGTGCTGCTGTTCGACGAGCCGACCTCGGCGCTGGACCCGGAACTGGTCGGCGAGGTGCTGAAAGTGATTCGCAGTTTGGCCGAGGAGGGGCGCACCATGTTAGTGGTGACCCACGAGATGAACTTCGCCCGCGAGGTGTCCGGGCGGGTGCTGTTCCTGCACCAGGGCCTGGTCGAGGAGGACGGGCCGCCGCAGGAGGTGTTCCAACATCCCAGGTCGGAGCGTTTCCGGCGGTTTTTGGCCGGGAATTTGAAATAGGCGCGCCGGCGATTCATCACCCATTCAACCGTTTCATCAACCAGCGAGGACTTCCGTCATGAAAAAACTCAACGCAACCGTGTTCGCCGCCGCGCTGTTCGCGGCCGCGCTGGCCGCCCACGCCGACAAGTGGACTGAAATTCGCATCGGCGTCGAGGGCGCGTATCCGCCGTTCAGTTCCATCACCGACAGCGGCCAACTGGTGGGCTTCGACATCGACATCGCGCTGGAGTTGTGCAAGACCATCGGCGCCGAATGCTCGTTAGTGCCGCAGGACTGGGACGGCATCATCCCGGCGCTCCTGGCGCGCAAATACGACGCCATCATCGCCTCGATGTCGATCACCGAGGAGCGCAAAAAGAGGGTCGCGTTCTCCGACAAGTATTACAATACGCCGGCCCGGTTCGTGCGCAGGAAGGGCTCCGGCGTGGAGATTTCCAAAGCGGGGCTGGGCGGTAAGACGGTGGGCGTGCAGCGCGCCACCACGCACGACAACTTCATCACCGACGAGTTCGGCGACACCGTGACCGTCAAGCGTTACGGCACTCAGGACGAAGCCTATCTGGACCTGGTGGCCGGGCGTGTCGATCTGCTGATCGCCGATTCCATTGCCATCGATGACGGTTTTCTGTCCACCGACCAGGGCGCGGATTTTGAATTCGTCGGCCCCAGTTATTCTGACCCGAGATATTTCGGCGAGGGCGCCGGGGTGGCCATCCGCAAGCAGGACACCGATCTGGTGGAGTTGTTCAACCGGGCGATTCGCACCATCCGCGCCAACGGCCGGTATCAGGCGATCAACGACAAGTATTTCGACTTCGACATTTACGGAGACTGACCCCTGAGCGGGCGGCGGCCGGGATTGTAGCGTGGCCGAAGTCATCGAATACCTGCCGTTCATCCTGACCGGCACGGTGCTGACCGTCCAGGTCGCGCTGCTGTCGTTAGTCATCGCCTGCGCGCTCGGCATGTTAGCCGCGGCCGCGAAACTCTCCGACTCC
>JAPPQJ010000088.1:6220-9207 GCA_028817015.1 Gammaproteobacteria bacterium | reverse complement strand
CGGTGACCGCCTGCGCCATCGCCTGCGCCACCTGGCCGGAGCCGCCGGCCGGGCCATACGGCACGACCATGGTCAGCGCGCGGGCCGGGAATCCGGCCGGGCGGTTGACGGCGCCGGGCAAGTCATCGGTGGCGCACGCGGCGTGCGCAGCGCTCGCCGACATGAGCGCACCGAGCATAACGGCGGCGGCGGAAGCGGGTAGTTTGTGGTGTTTCATCGGTTGGTCCTCGGTCGATGTTGTGGGGTTGTTGCGGTGTCAGGGCCGGGCCGCGCGGTGCGCTGCCCGGATGCCGTGCACGCAGTGTAGCACGGCGGCCGGCGCGCGGCGGACGGGCTCAGGCCCACGCCCGCGCCAGTATAACACCACCCGAGCAGACCAGCGCCGCCAAAATCAGATGCCGAAACCGCCGCTCACTGACGAACCTGCGCAGCGCGGTGCCGGCCGCCATGCCGAGCGCCACCGGCAGCACCGCGGCGGTGGAATACAACAGCAGTTTGTTGTCCATGATGCCGTGGTAATACAGCAGAATCGCCCACGGAATCACCGCGCCGGCGTACAAAAAACCGATGGCGCCGATGAACTGCTCCTTGCGTAAATCGGTGAGCGAAATCAGGTAGATAATCAGCATCGGGCCGAAGAACGAGCACACCCCGCCGATGACCCCGGCGGTGAAGCCGAAGCCCAGGCCGGCCGGTTTTTCGAGCCGCGCCGGGATGGACAGTTTGTGCCCCGAGCCGTGCACCAACGCAAAGACGATGACCGCCGCGCCGACCACCGCCATCAGCCCCTTCTCGTCGATGCGGGTCAGAATGCCGACGCCGACCCACAGCCCCGCTAATAGCGCCGCAAACGCCGGCCAAAAGCGCCCGGTCAGCCGGTCGGCGCGCGGCGCCCGGCACATCTGCCACACATTGGCCGCCACCACCGGCATGGCCATCATCACAATCGCGGTCTGCGGCGGCAGCACCAGCGCCATCAACGGCACCGGCAAAAGCGGCGTGCCCACCCCCAATGCGCCCTTCAACAACCCGCCGCAAGCCAGCGCGAAGGCGCACCAGAGGATGAGAGCGATGTCGAGTTCGTTAATGGGATTGCTCCGTAATAGGTCAACGCCCGGCGGAAGCGGCGGCGGGGAAGTCCGCGACGGTCACATGGTCAGCGGTCGCACGCCCCCCGACTGCGCCCGCACCTTTTGTTCAATCCGCTCCCGGACGGACGGCGCGCCCCGTTTTTTTGTCGGCATCAGAAACAACGCCTTGCCGCCGCTTTCCCGCTCCCACAGTGCGCCGATGAGTTTTTTGTCCCCGGCTCCGGCCTCGAGATGCGCGCCTTTGTATTCCACCGCCAACACGCGGCCGTCGGTCAACTGGGCGATGAAGTCGGGATAAAACTTGTCGTGCGGCAGCGGCAGCCAAAAAGCGTTCGGTTTGCGGTCGACATTCCTAATCCAGTATTCCACTTCATCCATCGAATCCAGCGCAACCGCGCACTGGTATTCCTCGCCATCGCTTTTCAAGTCGCCGATGACGCCGCCGTAATAATGTTTGTCGAATTGGTAACCGCCTTGATAAGCGTAGTTATAGTGATAACTTTGCGGGTCGGGGCGAAACTCAAACTTAAACCGGCACAGCGGCGCGGTCTCGCCGAATAACACCCGCTGATAGTTCATCTGTTTCGCATCAAAGCGCAACTTCTGCAGTTTTTCCTGCAACCGCCGCGCCAGCAAAAACTTAAACCGCACCAGGGTTTCCATGCTGTGGCCGCGCGCCAACAACGCCTCCACATTGCGCACCGCAAACACCGCCAGCACTTCCTGGGTCAGATACCGGGTGCGAATTTCCCGTTCCAGCCAAAGCGCAAGTTCATTTTCGCTCCACCCCGGCTTCGCGTTCCAAAGCATCGGTATTTCCCATTGCCCGCCTTTTTGAATCTTCAACTCCGCCACGCGCTCATCGTCGATGTCGATGTTAAATCCGCTGGCGGTCTCCTCAATCGAGAATTCGCCTGCGCTCAAAATGCAATCCTGTTTCAGCGGCTCCCACGCCAACATCGACTCGATGTTCTCCGGCGACGCCTCCAACTCGCCGCCGTCAAATTCGATGACAAACTGCGGCAGCGGGTGAAACTTTTCCCCGCGGCTCGCCGGCGACTGGTGTTTCTGAAACTCCGCGTTTTTATGCAGCAGGCGGGCGCGAATCTCCGCTTGCCGATTCTGGTCCTGCGCGGCCGCGGCGATGGCGTCGCGCACCGCCGCCGGCAACACGCCGGTGACCGTCACGGCGCTTTTGCCGTCATCGGTCCGGCGCACTTCAACCGCCTGCGCGGCCGCCGCGCGTTCATCCGGCGTGCAGGCGGAAAAATCCGGCACGGCGTCCACTTCCACCACTTCCGCGGCCGGTGCGGCCGCCGCATCGCCGCCATGCAAACCCGGAAACGCCACCTGCACCGCCTGCGCCGCCTCGTCTTTGCCGAAACCCATGGTCTCCACCAGTTTGTCGCGCAAGGCGTGGGCGGCGCGCGAGAACTGCGTCTCCGGCACATGCGTATAAGCGCGATTCAGTTTCTCATGCCCGCGCCGCCGCGCAAACGGCATGCGCATCACCCGGCCCAGCAACTGCTCCACGCTGGTCGCGCTTTGCACATTGGCGACCGAGCAGAGAACATACGCGAACGGGCAATCCCAGCCTTCCTTCAGCGCCTGCACGGTGATGACATGCTCGACCGGGCAGTGCGGGTCGCCCAAGTCGATGGCGTCCAACTCGCGCTGCTCGCCGGTGGCCACGGCGATGGTGTCGGGCGCGATTTTTTCGTATTCGACCAGATATTTTTCCAACTTCTCCACCGTGACTTCCCGATTTTTAGGTTGCGCCTGATACAAAATCACCGGGCGAATTTTCTCCTCTTCCGCCCGCGCGATTTCCGCCAGCCGCGCGCGCGTCACAATCGCGCCGTTCACCGCATCCTGCCAGGTGGCGTGCTCCACCAA
>JAPPQJ010000088.1:5300-6112 GCA_028817015.1 Gammaproteobacteria bacterium | reverse complement strand
AGCAGGTTGGCGAATGAAAACTTAACCCCGCCGTCGGCATGTTTTTCCAAATCCAAACCGTCGTGATTCAGCCGCCGAAAATGCGCCTCCAGATTTTCGTTGTGCGCATACACTTTGCGCTGGTCGGTGTCGCTGATACGCAGCGCCTGAATGGTGCCGACCACCACGCACACGCGCTCGCGCATGTCGGTCGGGCGAATGTCGCGCCATTGCTCGATGTCCCACACCTCCACGCGCCCGCCGAAGTCGTTATCTATCGCCGCGCGGTACGGGTGGCGCGGGTTTTTCAGCGCCTCCACCGTCTGCTTGCGAATGGCGTCGCCCGGCGTCATCCACAGCACCACCGGAAACTCGCGCTGCAAATATCCGGCCACCCTGGCGATGCTGAGCGCCGCCAACAAGGTTTTGCCGCCGCCGGTCGGCAGGCGCAGGCAGACATGCGGGCAGTCGGCGATGCCGTGCGGCGGCCGGTATTCGGTTTTGCCGTATGCATTGTCGTCCTCCGCCGCCACCGCCGCAAACGCCTGCGCCGCGCCGCGCAGCCGGGTTTGATACAAAAACCGCTCCAACTGATCCAGCGCCGCCCGTTGATAGTTCTTCAATAACATCACCGCACCTCGATTTCATAAGGCGTTTGCTTGAAGGTGATGTTTTCCTTTTTCAGGAAATCATCGCCGAAGCGGCTGGCGGCGGCGTAAATCACCAGCGGCCCGGAAAATTCCCCGGCCGCTTCGCGAATCGCATCCAGCGTCCGGTGAGTCAGCACATTGCCGCCGTTCACCCGGCGGTCGCCGAGCGCGCCGTTGTACAGC
>JAPPQJ010000088.1:0-5228 GCA_028817015.1 Gammaproteobacteria bacterium | reverse complement strand
GCTCCACGGGGTGCCGGTCTCCGAGAACCACACATGCGAGGCCAGGGTGGGGAAGGTGATGTCGGGGTTGATTTTGCCGTCGGCGGTGAACACTTCCGCGCCGAGTCGGTAAAAACCGAAACCGCCGCCGCCTTGCCAGCCCATCGCTTTGGAAATTCCGCCCTGCTCGCCGGCGATGACTTTCTCCAAACGCGGGATGCAATGCGTGCGCATGTGCTCGCCCATCTCAATGCCAATCCACCGCCGCCCCATCTTGTGCGCGACTGCGGCCGTGGTGCCGGAGCCGAGGAAAGAATCCAGAACCCAGTCGCCCTCGTTGGTGGCCAGTTGCAGGATGCGTTGAATGAGTTTTTCCGGTTTGGGTGTCGAGAAAACGTCATCGGTGTTAAATTCCTTGACTTCTCTCTTGGCGTCTTGGTTGTGGCCGACTTCTTTGTATAGCCACATGGTCATCGCGGTAACGCCCTGCTTTACTTCGGATAAAAACCGCTTTATGGCAGGCACGTTATTGCCGCTTTTCCCGAAAGTTATACGGTTGTCGGCAATCATTTTCTGGAGCGTCTTTTGCGGGACCCTCCAGCAAGTTCCAGCAGGCGGATTAACAATTCGCCCGCTCGGCGTTTCAATCGGATAGTCATATTGGGCGGTGTAGGTTTTCACATCTAAACCGCTCGGCTTCCATGGCCCCCTGGGGTCGTCATCGGGATTTTTGTATCGCTTGTTCATTTCCTCGGTGCGAGGCAGAGGGTGAGGCCGCCAAATGTTTTTATTTTTGGCGAAGACAAGTATGTGGTCGTGACTGTCGGACAACCACTTGGCGTCATTTTGCGGCGAGTATTTTTTCTGCCAAACCACATTCGCCACAAAATTCCCGCGCCCGAAAATCTCATCCATCATCACCTTCAGATAATGCCCTTCGTCGTCGTCGATAATCGCCCAGATGGAGCCGTCCTCGGCCAGCAGCGCGCACAGCAACTCAAGACGCGGATACATCATCTCCAGCCATTGCGTGTGTTCGAGATTGTCATCGTAATGCGCAAAATCCTGGCGCGTGTTATACGGCGGGTCGATAAAAATGCACTTCACCCGCCCGGCGTGATACGGCAACAGCGCCTTCAACGCATGCAAATTGTCGCCCTGAATCAGCAGATTCTCGCTGCGGTCATCATCGCCGCCGCCATCCAACTCCGGCACCGCCTCCAGCAGGCGGTAGGGAACATCGGCGGCGGCCTTGATGTCGCGGTCGCGGGTCAGCCAGGTCAGCGTAGGCATTCGGGCATTATACTTGGGAAACCCCGGGCGGACACAAACTCCGGCGTCCCGTGCCGCTTTTCGCAATCCCGGCCGGCTAATCGCCGCCGCCCGAAGCGGCGGTGCGGTAAATCCGGTAAGGCCGAAACCGGGGCGGTCGGCCATTTCCTTTTTATCAAACTGCTGTGCACCGACGCCGCCGCCAACCCCAATCGCGCTTGCAACCGCCCCCCATTTTCCGGTAAAAGGCCTTGAACACCGCAGCCCGCCACACCGCAAACAACCCGGCAACACCATGCACCGACTGATCGAACGCGCGCGCGCCGCCATGCGGGAAATCGCGGGGGCTTCGCAGGAGCGGGTGGATGAACTGGTTACCGCGCTCGCCTGGTCGCTGTATCGACCGGACAACGCCAGGGCGATGGCCGAACTGGCGGTGGCCACCACGGGAATAGGCAATGTGGCCGACAAGGTGGCCAAGAATCAGCGCAAGACTTTTGGCGCGCTGCGCGATTTGATGCGGGTCAGGACGGTCGGTGTTATCGAGACGGATGCGGCGCGCGGCCTGGTGAAATACGGCAAGCCGGTCGGGGTGGTGGCCGCGATTACGCCGTCCACCAATCCCACCGCCACGCCGGTCAACAAGACCATGATGGCGGTCAAGGGCGCCAATGCGATCATCATCGCGCCGTCGCCGGCGGGCTGGCCGGCCACCGAGGCGGCGGTCAACACCATGCGCGGGGCGTTGCGGCGCGCCGGCGCGCCGCCCGACCTGGTGCAAATTCTGCCGCAGCCGGTGACCCGCGAGTCGACCGCGGAATTGATGCGGCGCGCCGACCTGGTGGTGGCCACCGGCTCGCGGAACAACATCCGCTCCGCGTATTCGAGCGGCACGCCGTGCATCGGCGTGGGCGCCGGCAATGTGCCGGTGATCATCGACAGCAGCGCTGATTTGGACGATGCGGCGGCGAAGATTTGCGCCTCGAAGACCTTCGACAACGGCACTTCGTGTTCTTCGGAAAACGCGCTGATCATTTTGGAGCGGGTGTATGACGACGCGATCGACGCGCTGCAGCGCGCCGGCGGGTATCTGGCCAGTGCCGGTGACAAGCGCAACATCCGCGCCGGGTTGTGGGTGGACGGCAAACTGAACCGCGAGTTGGTGGCCACGGATGCGGCGGTGTTCGCGGCCCGGGTCGGGCTCGGCGCGGCCGCCGCCGGCGCGCGATTCTTCATGGTCGAGGAGGCCGGGTTTGATCCGGACTCGCCGTTCGCCGATGAAAAACTGTCGCTGGCGGTAAGCGTTTACCGGGCCGGCGACTTCGACCACGCGGCGGCGCTGGCGGCCGGCCTGTTGCAAGTGCGCGGGCGAGGCCATTCGTGCGGCATTCACACGCGAAACCGCGAACACCCGGCGCGCCTGGCACAGACGCTGGATGTGGTCAGAGTGCTGGTCAACCAGGCGCACGCCTTCGGCAACGGCGGCAGTTTCGACAACGCGCTGAACTTCACCTTGAGCATGGGCTGCGGAACCTGGGGAGGCAACAGCATTTCAGAAAACCTGAACTACCGCCACTTCATCAACATCACCCACCTGGTCGAGACCATCGCCGAAGACAAACCCGGCGAAGCGGATTTGTTCGGCGCGCACTGGGCCAAATACGGTCATTCGTGACCGCCGGGAAGGATGGACATGTGCATGCAGCGTTTTGCGCCGCGCTTTTATTGCGCCGCTGTGACGGGCGGCGTGGCGTCAACGCATCCCTTAACCGCCATCGTCGCATGCTGACCGTTCGCCGCACGATCAACGCCCAGGCGCGAACGCGCGGCGGCGACACCTTTGTCATCGAGCCCGAACTGAAACGGGAACTGACCTTCGGGCAATTGCGGGCGGGCGCCGATGAACTGGCCGCGCGCTTCGATGCTTCAGGCATCGCGCCCCGCGCCAAGGTCGCCTTTCTGCTCGACAACGGCGCGTGGATCGTGAGGTTGCTGCTCGGCATCATGGCCGCCAACCGCGTGGCGGTGCCCCTCAACGCGGTCGCCGGGCGCACCCAGTTGCGCTATGTGCTGGACCATTCGGATGCCGAACTGGTGTTCGTGGCGCCGCGCCACCGCGACAAACTGGACGGCCTGTTGTCCGGCATCGGGCGCGACATCGACGTGGTGGTGGTCTCCGCCGAACAGGGCCCGCAGTGGGCGCCGGGCGATTCGGCTGAGGCCGGCGCCGCCGCCGCACCGCCGCCTGAGGAAACCGACCCCGCCCTGCTGCTGTACACCTCCGGGTCAACCGGCCTGCCCAAGGGCGCGCTGTTGTCGCATCGCGCCGTCGTCAGCGGCGGGCGCAATGTGGTCGCCGGGCATGCGCTGTCGGCCGCCGACCGCGCGCTGTGCGTGCTGCCGGTGTATCACATCAACGGCGCCATGGTGACGGTGTGCGCGCCGCTTTGCAGCGGCGGCGGCGTGGTCATGCCGCAGCGTTTCAGCGCCGGCCTGTTCTGGAAGATGGCGGCCGAATACCGCTGCACCTGGAGCAGCGTCGTGCCCACCATCATCAAGTATCTTCTGGACCGCGCCGCTCAAGGACACGAGCCGTTCCGGTTTGGCCGCGACCCGCGGCTGCGAAACTTTCGCTTTGGCCGCTCGGCGTCGGCGCCGCTGCCGGCCGTGGTGTTGCGCGAATGGGAGCGCGTGTTTGGCGTGCCGATGATCGAAACCCTGGGGCTGACCGAAACCGCCGGCACCGTGGCCACCAACCCGATGCCGCCGGCCGAGCGCAAAGCCGGCTCGGTGGGCGTCGCCTGCGGCAGCCGCATCGCCGTCATCGACCCCGGCCCGGGCGCCCGCCACCTGCCCGCCGGCGCTCCCGGCGAAATCGCCGTCTGCGGCGCCAACCTGCTGGACCGGTATTACAAAAACGAGCCCGCCACCCGCGCGGCGTTTGTGGATGGCTGGTTCCGCACCGGCGACCTCGGCTTTCTCGACGGCGACGGCTATTTGTTTATCACCGGCCGCCTGAAAGAATTGATCATCCGCGGCGGCGAAAACATCGCGCCGCGGGAAATCGACGACGCTTTGTATCGACACGAAGCCGTGCTGGAAGCGGCGGCGGTCGGGGTGGAGCATGCCGACTACGGCCAGGAAGTGGTCGCGTGCGTGGCGTTGCGGGACGGCTTCAGTTGCAGCGAGCGCGAGTTGATGGAATTCTGCGCGCAGTCGGTCGGTGCGGTGAAATCCCCGAAAGCGATTTACTTCCTGGATGAACTGCCCAAAGGCCCGTCGGGGAAAATCCTGCGCCTGCAACTGCCGAAGGTGATCGCGTCGCTGAACTGAATTGGCGCAATATCGCCTGCCGGTGGGATTGGCGGCAACCCCGGCGGGGAAAGCCTCACTGCTCCGCCGCCCCGAACCCCCCGCCCCCCGGCGTTTCAATCACAAATACATCCCCCTCCCGCAACTCAACCCGGGCAACCCCGGGCACCCGGGTCACGCGCCCGTCGGGGTGTTCAACGCGGTTGCCGCCGGTGGCGCCGGGCTGGCCGCCGGCCAGGCCGTATGGCGGCACCACGCGGTGGCCGGACAGGATGTTGGCGGTGACATTTTGCAGGAACTTGATGCGCCGCACCGCGCCGTCGCCGCCGCGATGCCTGCCCGCGCCGCCGGAGCCGCGGCGAATGCAAAACGATTCCAGGAGCACCGGAAAACGCCATTCCAGCACCTCCGGGTCGGTCAGGCGGGTGTTGGTCATGTGGGTGTGAACCGCGTCCGCGCCGTCGGCGTCGGGCGTGGCGCCGGCGCCGCCGCAGACGGTTTCGTAATACTGGAGGTCGTCGTTGCCCCAGATGAAGTTGTTCATGGTGCCTTGCGATGCGGCGGCGGTTTGCAGGGCGCCGAACAGGGTGTCGACCAGGTATTGCGAGGTCTCGACATTGCCGGCGATGACCGCGGCCGGGTATTGCGGGTTAATCATCGAGTTG
>JAPPQJ010000040.1 GCA_028817015.1 Gammaproteobacteria bacterium | reverse complement strand
GAAGCGCGGCTCGAACTCCGCGCCGACGATTTCCGACTCGCCGTGCGGCGCGAGATACTGCGCGAACAACGCGATGAGCAGGTAGAACGCAATCACCACCAGGCCGAACTGCGCGGTCAGCGGCGCCTTTTTCAACTCCCGCCACGCCACCGCCGCGCCGCTTTGCCTAACGGGTGCGGGCGGGCCTGATTCGATTTCGATGGAGGTCATTTTGTTTGTGGTTCGGGGATAGCGGGCAGGATAACCGAATTAAGCGGGGTTTTCCAGACGGCTTGGGGCGGCGTCCTGCGAGGCGCCGAAGAGGAAAAAGTCGCTGGGTGCCCGCTCAGCAGACTGCGGGTGTGGCGGCGAGGGACGCTTTACGGCGAGAACGGCGGTTTTTGCATCGCCGGGCGGCGGCGCGCCACCATCACCCTTCCCGCGCCAGCAAAAATCGCTTAAGCGGCGCCAGCACGCACGCCGGCGCTTCCAGCAAAACGGCGTGTTTTAGAGCGTCGAGTATAACCAGTTCGGCGTCCGGCAATGCGCGGGCGATGGCGCGGTTCAGGCGGGGCGGGCAGCCGCCGTCGAGTTCGCCGGTCAGCACAAGGCACGGGCAGGCGACTTCGCGCAGCCACGGCGCCATTTCGGTTTGTGCGTAGAGTCGGAACACATCCCGGAACACCGCTTGCGGCGTGTCGGTGATTTGCCGGATGCGCGCTTCGATGGCTTCCGGCGCGGCTTTAATGAATGCATCGGTGAACCAGCGTTCCACCAACGCGCCGATGACCGCTTCGATTCCCTGATCAAGCATCGCCTCGCCGAGCGCGCGCAGTTTGGCGCGGTCATCGGCGGTGCGGAAGGCGGCGGTGCTGATGAGGGCGGCGGACAATGCGCGCCCGGGGTGTTGGCGTGCGTAGGCCGGCGCGACCATACCGCCCAGCGAATGCCCGGCCAGGTGAATTTCGGCGTGGCCCAGGCGCCGGCGCAGTGCCTCCACATCGGCCACCAGTTGCGCCAGCGAATAAGGCGGCGGTGGCGCGGCGCTTTCACCGTGGCCGCGCAGGTCGAAACGCACGCAGGTGAAATGCGCCGCCAGGCCCGGCACGATGCCGTCCCAGACGCTGTGGCGCGAACCGATGCCGTGAATCAAATACAACGGCGGCCCGCGCCCGTCGCCTCGGCAGTGCAAGCCGGCCGCGCTCATGCCGAATGTGCCGGCGATGACGGTTGGGCGGCGGTGAAGTGCGGCATGACTTCCTCGGCAAAACGCTGAATCGACTCCAGCGTCTCCGTCTGCCCGGCGCCGAAGTTGACATTGAGGATGAAGCGGTCGACTCCGGCCTCGGCGTAAGGGGCGAGTTGCTCGACCATTTCCGGCGCGGTGCAGATGTGCAGGTTGCGCGCCGTCTCCTCAATCGGCACGCGGCGCGGCAGCGGCGCAATCAAGCCGCGTTCCACCAGGCCGGGGCCGCCGAATACATTGTCGAACTGGCCGTAGTAATGATGCGCGAGTTCGGTTTTGGCGCGCGCATCGGTTTCGCCTGCAGCCGCGAATGCAACCCTTGATAACGACAGCGTCAACGCATCGCCGCGCGCGCCGGCTTCAGCGCGGCCGCGGTGAAACGCCTCGACCTGCTCGCGCATGCGCCGCCGGTCGCCGGAAAGCGGCGTGGTCTGGATGTGAAAACCGCGCCGCGCGCAGTGGTAAATCGCCTGCGGGCGCAGCGCGCTGAGCATCATCGGCGGGCCGCCGGCCCCTCCGTCTCCGGTGGCCGGGCGCGGCATGATGGTCAGCGATGCGAAGCGGTAGTATTTGCCGTCCCACGACACTTCATCCTCGCTGAGCAACGCCTGCAGCACCGCCAGCGACTCATCGAACTTCTCGCGGCTGTCGGCCAGCGGCACGCCCATGCGCTCCATCTCAAACGCAAACGCGCCGCGTCCGACGCCCAGCAACAGGCGGCCGTCGGTGAAGAGGTCGGTGCACACCAGTTGCCCGGCGAGTACGCGCATGTCGTGCAGCGGCAGCACCACAACCGAGGTGATGATCTTGACGCGCCCGGTGACGCCGGCGATTTTCACCGCAAACGGCAGCGGCGCCGGCATCAGCAGAATGTTAATCAGGTGGTGCTCGGTAATCGACACCGCGTCGAAGCCGAGGCGGTCGGCCAACACCGCCTGGTCGAGCATGTTCTGATATAATCGCCGCCCGCCCAGCCGGTGGTCGGGATAGTAGGCGGACAGTTGAATGCAGAAGTCCATCGGGCCGGCGGGCAAGCCAAAGTTGCGGTTGGGGGCGCATTATTCCCTATTCCCCACCGACCGCGCAATCACAACGCTATCACCTCCAACCGGGCCGCCACCATGACCGCTCCGCCCCACGCCACCGCCGCCGCGCATGACTCCGGAGTCCGCGCGCGGCGCAGTTTTATCTTCACGCCGGGCCTGAACCCGGAGATGTTCCCCAAGGCGCTGGCCTGCGGCGCCGACATGGTGTGCGTGGAACTGGAGGACGGCATCGCTCCGAAGGACAAATTGGATGCGCGCCGCAAAGGATTGGCGTTGTTCGCTGAGCCGCCCGGCGGCGGCATCGAATGCATCATGCGCATCAACTGCCTGAGCACCGCCTTCGGCCTCGACGATGTACAGGCGGTGCTGGCCGCCGAGGCGCCGCCGCCGGCGCTGATGCTGGCGAAGGTCAAGTCGCCGGATGAAATCGCCTGGCTCGACGACCTGCTGAGCGAGCGCGGCCACGCCTGCCGGCTGCACATCATCATCGAAACCAACCAGGCGTTGGAAGCCGCGCACGACATCGCCCACGCCTCGGCGCGCATCGACGCGCTGTTCTTCGGCGGCATCGACATGGCGGCGGAGTTGCGCTGCAAAAGCGAATGGCGGCCGCTGCTGTATGCGCGCTCGCGGGTGGTGCACGCCGCGGCCTCGGCCGGCATCGACGCCATTGATGTGCCTTATTTGGACTTGCAGGACGCCGATGGCATGGTGCGCGAGGCCGAACTGGCGCGCGATTTGGGGTTCTGCGGCAAGGGCGCCATTCACCCTGAGCAAATCCCGCTCATCAACCGCGTGTTCACGCCCGATGCGGCCGCCATTGACCGGGCGCGCAAAATCTTGAAAGCGTTCGACCAAGCCGGCACCGGCCTGGTGGTGGTCGACGGCAAATTAATCGAGGAGCCGGTGCTTCGCGAGATGCGCCGCATCGTGTCGGTCGCCGAGCGGGTGGCGGCGCGGCGGTAAGTGAAGCGCGCGCCAATTTCAAGCCAATTTCAAGAAAACGGCAACTCGGTCAGCGTCGCGCCGATGCGGCGGCCGTCCCGGACCACCTCCACGCGCGCGCCGGGGGCGATTTGGCGGGCGATGAGCGCAAAGCCGATGTTGCTTGACAAGCGGTATGACCAGACGCCGCAGGTCATGTCGCCGACCTTGCGCCCGCCGGCCTCGATGTCATACCACACCGGGTGCGGCGGCGCCGGCGCATCGCCGTCCAGGATGACGCCGAGCTGGTGGCGCGCCGGGCCGTGGCGGCGAATGCGGCGCAGGGCGTCGATGCCGACGGTTTCATCGGCGCCGGCGAAGTCGAGGTCGACGAACTGGCCGAGGCGGACTTCAAACGGGTTGGTGGCGTCGTCGGTGTCGCCGCCCCACGACAGCAGCCCGCTCTCGATGCGCTCGACGGCATTCGGCGCGCCGGCTGCAATGCCCCACGGCCGCCCGGCCTCGGCGACCATGTTCCACAACTGCGCGCCCCTGGCGCCGTCCATCAGATAAATCTCAAAGCCGCCCTGTTTCGACCAGCCGGAGCGCGCTAATATCATCGCGATGCCGCCTAAATCAGCGCGGCGGAAGTGGAAGTGTTTAAGTTCGCGCGTCCAGTCGCCGAACATCGCCGCGATCACCTCTGCGGCCTTGGGGCCCTGCACCGCCAGCGGCGAAACATCGGGCTCGGTCACTTCGACATCGAGGCCGCGCTCGGCGGCGATGGCGCGCGCCCAAAACAGGATGTTGGAAGCGGCAATCGACAACCAGTATCGGTCGTCATCCAGTTTCAGAGCGATCGGATCGTTGATGATTGTGCCGGCGTGATTGCACAGCGCGACATACTTGCCCTGCCCGGCGCGGCACCGGGAAAGGTCGCGGGGCGCCAAAATCCGCGCCAGCCGGCCGGCATCGGGCCCGCGCATCTCGACTTGGCGCTGGGCCGCGACATCCCACATGGATACGCCGTTTCGCAATCTCCAGTATTCGCCTTCCGGATCGCCGTAACCGGACGGCAGCAGCATGTAGTTGTAGGTCGTGAAACCGGCCACGCCGGCCGCCACAGTGGCGTCAAAATACGGCGAGCGGCGGATGCGGGTGTGCGGAGTGAGTTGGAACATCGGGCGTCGGTTTGGTCGGGGTTGCAGTGGTCGTTGGGCCGTCAATCGGTTCATTCGCCGCATCATGGCCCATTCAAGGCGCAACTATAACCCCTCATACCGCGCATTGGCATGGCGAAGCGCGGCCTTGAGACCTTGTTTGCGGGTCATGCGCGAGAACGCCTCGTATTCCGGCACCGGGTTCGCGCCCAGGATGGCGACCTGTTCGAGATAGTAGTCGGTGGCCGCCCTCAGGCCCTGTATCTCATAGACGCGGTTCAGATACATTTTGTGCATGCGCTGAATCTCGCGCGGCATTCGCGCCATCAGCACGGCCTTTCGCCGCGTCGCATCAGCCAGGCCGGCCAGCGGCACGACTTCGGTAATCAGCCCCATGTCGCGGGCCTCCGGCGCGCTCAGCTCGCGCCCGGTCAGCAACAGATCCTTGGCCTGCTTCATGCCCACCAGCCACGGCAGGAACATGCAGTGGCCGGAAATTCCGTAGCGCACCTCATTGTAGCCGAAGCGCGTGTCGTCGCTGGCGATGGTTACATCGCAGCACAGCGTCAACTCGAAACCCTTGCCGATGGCGATGGAATTAACGCTGGCGATCACCGGCTTGGTCAGGCGCCAGGGCGTGGTGAACTGGTCAAACTGCCTGAAGTAACGGGCCCGGTATGCGTAGATCGACGAGCGCTCCTCAGCCGCATCTTCATCCAGGTCATGGCCGGCGCAGAAGGCCCGGCCGGCCCCGCCGATGACGATGACATTCACCTCCGGGTCGGCGTCGGCGCGCACCAGGCCGGCCTCCAGTTCCCCGATTAGTTTGAGGTTCATCGCGTTCAGTTTGTCGGGCCGGTTGAGCGTCAGCCAGCAGATGCGCTGGTCATCGGTTTGGTAGATGAGGTGTTCATATGTTTCGGTCATGCGTTTACTCCTCGGCGGTTTCGACCAGCACGGCATCGGCGACCACCGCGCCGGTTGCGGTCAGGATCAGCGGGTTGATTTCCAGTTCCACCAGCGCCGGCCGCGCCTGCGCAAAATCCGCCAGCGCGGCGATGGCACGGACGGCGGCGTTGACATCGGCGGCGGGGCGGCCGCGATAGCCGTCGATCATCGGAAACAGGCGCAGTCCGCCAAGCGCCTCCGCGAACGCCTGCCGGGGGGCCGGGAGAATCAGCGTAGCCGCATCGTCCATCAATTCCACCGCGACTCCGCCGACCGACACAGTGAGGGTCAGGCCGACCCCGGCAACACGCCGGATGCCGACCAGCACTTCACCGCAGGCGCCGGCCACCATCTCCTCGACCAAAAATCCGCGCGGCGCCCGCCCGGTGCAGTCGAGACGGCGGCGCATCGCCGTGAGCGCGGCGCGCAACGCGGATTCATCGGCCAGACCAAGCGCCACCGCGCCCGCCTCCGACTTGTGGGTCAGTCCATCGACCACGGCTTTCAGGGCGACCGGATAGGTCAAACCGGTGCTCACCGCCGCATTCTCGCCGCACAACAGGCGTCCGCGCGGCACCGTTAAACCGGCCCCGGCCAGCAGCGACTTGGCGGAACACTCGTCCACGCTGTACAAGCGGCCGGGCGCACCGGGCGGCTCGGGCAGCGGCATGGCGTCGGCTTCCAGGGTGTCGCGCGCAACCCCATACCGGGCTGCCCGGGCCACGGCCCGCATCCCCTCCGCCAGCCCCTGCAACGGGGCGATGCCGGCGGCGCTCATGCGCGTCCGCGCGGCGCGCGGCAGGTTCTCCGGCAGGGTATTGATGAAGGCCGCGGCGCGCTGCCCCTTTGCGCCGGCCAGCGCCTCCACGGTGCGGTCCCAGGCCGCGCTGTCCCAGCCGCCCGGCGGGGGGTAGCACATGACTTGCAGGGCGATATGGTAAGGGTCGCCCAGAAAGGCGTCGTAGATGGGCCGCAGGCGCGGCAACGGCCAGCCGTGCGCATCGGAGATGTCCAGCGGATTGGCCGGCCCCACATAGTCGGGCAGAACCGCGCGCAACTTTGCGGCCGCTTGCGCAGAAGGCGGCGGCAACGCCAGGCCCTGGCGTTGTGCCGCATCGCCGCCGAGAACCGCATAGGAGCCGGACGAAGTTACGAACCCCGTCTTCGGCCCGCGCGGCAGCGGCGTCAAGGTCAGCATTTTCAAGGTCTCAATCGCATCCGATGCAGTGTGCGCCTCGATCCAGCCGAAGCGGCGCAGCAGCGCCGAGGCCACTTCCGCGCTTCCCGACAGGGATGCGGTGTGGGATTGGGCGGCGCGCGCACCGGCCGCCGAACGCCCGCCCGGCACCGCCACCACCGGTTTGCCGAGGCGGGCGGCCCTGGCGGCCGCGCGGCTGAGCGCCGCGACCTCAAAGATTCCCTCGAAGTAGATGTTAACCGCGGTTACCCGGGGATCTTCAAGCACCGTGTCCAGCATGTCGGCAACGCTCACCATCGCCTGGTTGCCGAGGCCGATCAGGTAGCCGATGGGCAGCGATCTGTCGGCGCAGCCCAGGTCGCTGAGATAGGCGCCGCCGTTGGAAAGGACGGCCACGCCCCGGCGGGGTGCGTGGTTGCCAAAGTGGTCCATCATAAACACCGCGCCGTCGAAGAAGTTTGCCAGGCCGGGGCAGTTCGGGCCCAGCACCCGCATCCGCCCGGCCGCTTCGACCAACGCCGCCTGGCGCTCCTCGCCACCGGCGCTTTCGGAAAAACCCGAAGAGTGGCAGACCGCCGCCGCCGTGCCGAGGCCGGCCAGTGCCGCGACCGTCTCCACCACCGCTTCCTTTGGCACGGCGATGAAGGCCAGATCGGGCGCCTCATCCCAATCCAGGTCGAAGATCGACTTGGCGCAGGGCAAGCCGGCGATCTCGGCCCGGTGCGGGTTGACGGCCATCATCCGCCCGCTGAACCCATTGGCGCGGCAATAGTCGATGGCGGGGCCGAGCCCGCTACCGCCGATGAACACCGCGCTGGCCGGGTGGAGAAGGCGCTGAAACCGCCCGGTTCGCGCGCCACCGCCGAACGCCCGGCCGTCCTGCGGCGCTTCGGGGCGCCGTTTGTCGGTCGGCGGGAGGGAGTCGGCCATCGGCGCGCAGTTGGGATTCGCGCCGGTCACGGCCGCAGCCGGTCAAGCGGACGGTGCGCGCGGTGGAGGAAGCGTTTCACGGGCCGGCGATTTGGGCGCGGCGGGCGCGCTCCAGGATGCGGATTGCGGAATGCAGTTCGTCGCGGTCGGAATAGATGCCCTCGATGAAGCGCCGGCCGTGAGTGGCGTCGTAGCCGTTGCGGCCGTGCAGCACCCGGCGGTTGTCGAAGGCGACCAGGTCGCCGGGCCGGTAGGCGAACACCAGGTGGTAGCGCGGGTCCTGGGCGCGCACCGAGAAAGCCCGCACCGAGGCATAGCCGCGCTGCTGCACATCCAGCGGCATGCGCAGTGGCGCGCGCAGGAAACTGTTGTAGCGCACCGCCCGGATGCGGCCCCCGGCATCCACATCGATGATCGGCGCACAGGCGCGATAGTCGGAGGTGGTGGCGCGATTGTTGAAGGTCCAACGGATCGCCGCCAGCGCATCGAAGTGATGCGGCTGTTGCCGCCGCAGGTCCTCGGCGATTCGGTAGGCGTCGCAGTAGATGCCCGCGCCGCCGGCTACGCTGTTCTCGCGGCAGAACAGGAACTGAAGGCCGTGCGGGCATTCGCGGGTCGGCAGGTCGATGTGTTGCGGCAGCGGATGCGCGGTGTAGGCGTTCGAGTCGGGATTGTCTTTGACCTCCAGCGTATACATCGGCCCGAAATTGGACTCCCTGACCGGCCCGATGCGGCGCACCACGCGCTCCAGCAGGCCGGGCGCGGGGTTCAGGTTTTGCAGGCGGGCAACGCCGAAATCCCTGAGCGCGATGAGAAAGTCCAGGAATACCGCGTGGCCGGCAAGCGCCTGCGGCCCGTCGAAGGTCGGCGGCGCGGCCACATCGGCCGCCGCCCACAGCCGCGGCGCTGGCGGGTCGTGCGCCTGGTCTTCAAACCAGGCATGGGCGCGCAACCAGCCCGGATGGTAGCGGCTTTGCAGATGCTCCGGCGCCCAGGCCACGATCAGTTCTCCGGCGGGCCCGATGCGGGCGTCGGCAACACGCAGGTTGGCCGGTAGAGCGTCCGGTGAGATGATCATCTCGCGCGACTTGGGGTGCACGGTGTCCGGGTCGGGGCTGTTTTCCCTGAGCAAAGCGGCGGCGAAGTGGTTTTCCCTGCCGTCGTCCCAGACCAAGCGCACCGCATCCACCCGCGCCTGCGCGGCGACCAGCGCATGGGTGACCGGCCAGGTATCGAAATCCGGGGTCCAGGGTAACTCCGACATGCGGCCATTGTACAACGGTGAAATGGGTTGATCGGTAACCGGTCAGGAGGCGCGCGCGGTGCAGCCGAGTTGCCCGCCGCCCGAGCGAAACGGGCTGACGGGCCGCTCCTGCGGGCCGGGAGATGAGGCCGGTGGCCGGGGTGCGCGGCGCTGAACGGGCGCCGGATTTCGGCAACCGCTCATACCTCCTCCCAGCCCCCGCTGTCACAGGACCGCAACACCGCATCCACCACTCGCGCCGCCGCCAAAGCGCGGGTGAAGCCGGGGTCGGCGGTGTCGTTGCGCGCGACCCGGCGGAGGAAATCGCGCAACTCAATGACTTTCAAGTCCTCGTAGCCGATGCCGACCGCTTCGCCGGGGTTGAAGCGGCCGTGGGCGGGGTGCTGTTCGCCGGCGACAACGCGGGTGAAACCGGCGCCGATGTTTCCGCCAACGCCAACGCCAACACCGTCACCGTCGCCACCGCCGCGGCCGTCACTGTCACCGTCACCGCCGCGGTCGCCATTGCCATCGCCACCACCGTCACCCCCCCCAACCAAAAACACCTCCGCCTCATTCAGCCGTTCAAAGTCCCACCGCAGCGCGCCTTTTTCGCCGTAGATTTCGAACGCGAACTCG
>JAPPQJ010000210.1 GCA_028817015.1 Gammaproteobacteria bacterium | reverse complement strand
GTTTTGCGTGTGGATGCCGTTGGTGGCGTATTTCCCGGTCAGGGAAATGGCCGCACCTAAGGTGATTTCCTCGCATTGCTGGGCCGCGGCCGGCATGGCCAGCCCCAGGCCGCCCAGCAGAGCGCCAAGCAGAACCAGTTTTTCTGCTGTTTTCATCATTTTCAGTGTCCTCCAGTTGAATGAATGGTGATGAATAATCGATCGTTCAGTCGCACAACCTTACCATAAAGCCCGGCGATCTTTCACTCTACCGCTTCCGCAACGCCCGCAACCTCGCCAGGCTGGATTCGGGCCAGTGCTCGCGGCGGCTGTAGTGCTCCCCGGTCGCCGGCACATTGTCCGGCAGCACCACCCACGGCTGCTTGAAGTCGGTGTAAATGTGGATGCGCGGGGTAAAGCGGTCGGGGTCGTCCAGCGTGCCGACCCGGATGAAGGCGATTTTGTCCCCGGCGCCGCCGTAATGACTCCAAAGCGCCACCCGGCATACCGGGCAGCGCAAGATGCGCTGACCCTTGCCGCTTTGCGACGGCGTGTCCACCGCCTCGGGCGCCCCGCTCAGCGGCTCGACGCAGTCGGTTTCCAGCAGCGCATTCAGCGCAAAGGCGGCGCCGGTTTCCCGCTGGCACCAGCGACAATGGCAGCAATTGACGAACAGCGGTGCGCGGGTCAGGCGGTAGCGCACCGTGCCGCACGCACAGCCGCCTTCGGCGGAAAAGTTCGGGTCAGGGTCGGGCATTTGGAGTCCTCTTCGGGTTATGCGGATCACCGGGCGCCCCGCGTTCGCAGGCGGGGGTTAGCCGGTTGAACCGGGCGCATCGGCGATGCGCACCCGCCGGAAGGTGAGGTTAATGCGCGCGCCGACGGTTTGCCGGGTGCGCGGCAGCGCGTGACGCCAGTGCTGCTGGGTCTGGCCCCGCATCAGCAACAACGAGCCGTGATGCAGCGCGATGTTCACCACGGCGAGGCGGGGGCGCCGCTTGTGGCGCATCGCAAAGCGCCGCGTCGCCCCGAGGCTAAGCGAGGCGATGACCGCTCCGGGGACGAGTTCGGCTTCGTCATCCGAATGCCAACCCATGGCGTCGTTGCCGTCGCGGTATAGGTTGATCAATACACCGTTAAAACGGGCCCCGGTATGGCCTTCGATGCGGCGGCGCAGTTGGCGCAACCCCTCAAACCACGGCAACGGCCGGTTAACCAGGCCCGAGTAGGTATACACCGCCCCGGGGTCGCCATACCACGCCGCCAGCCGCGGCGAGCGCGCCACCTTGCCGAACAAGTTGAGTTGCGGCTGATGCCAGAGCGCGGTTTGCCGGATGTCCAGGAAAAAACGGTCCGCCCGGGTTTGGTTCAGGAAGCGCTCCACTAGGACGCACTCTCCGTCGATTAGCGGGATCACGCTTTCCATTCCAGGATTTTGCCGGGATTCATGATATTGTCGGGGTCGAGGGCTTTTTTGACCGCCCGCATCGGCTCCAGCGCAGCGCCGTGCTCCAGTTTAAGGAAGTCGATCTTGCCGTGGCCGATGCCGTGTTCGCCGGTGCAGGTGCCGTCCATTTCCAGGGCCCGGATCACCATTCGCCGGTGCAACGCTTGGGCGCGGGCAACCTCCTGCGGGTCATCGTGATCGACCAGCAGCAACAGGTGAAAGTTGCCGTCGCCGACATGCCCGACCAGCGGCGCCAGCAGTTTGGAGCGCTCGATGTCGCGGCGCGTCTCCTCAATGCAGTCGGCCAGCCGCGAAATCGGCACGCAGACATCGGTGGCCCAAATCTCCCCCTTCGGATGCAGGCGCTTGCCGGAATACGCGGCGTCGTGGCGGGCGCGCCACATCTTGCGGCGCTCCTCGGTGTTCTGCGTCCATTGAAAGCGGCTGCCGCCATTTTCGGCGGCTATCTCCTGCGTGGCCTCGGCCTGCTCGCGCACGCTGTTTTCGCTGCCGTGAAACTCCAGAAACAGGGTCGGCGCCTCGGCCAAATCGGTCTTGGAATACAGGTTCAGGCCCTTGATGGTCAGCGCATCGAGCAGTTCCACCCGGGCCACCGCAATGCCGTATTGAATCATCTGGATCACGCTGTCCACCGCCCCCTTGATGCTCTCGAACACGCACACCGCCGCCGACATCGCCTCCGGCACCGGATACAGGCGAACGGTCAACTCGGTAAACACCGCCAGGGTGCCCTCCGAGCCGACCAGCAGGCCGGTCAAGTCGTAGCCGGCCGCCGATTTGCGGGGCCGCCTGGCGGTGCGAATCAGCGAGCCATCGGCTAACACCGCCTCGATGTTGATGACATTCTCGCGCATGGTGCCGTAGCGCACCGCGTTGGTGCCGGAAGCGCGGGTCGCGGCCATGCCGCCCAGCGACGCATCGGCGCCGGGGTCGATGGGGAAGAACAGGCCGCTGCCCTTGAGGTGCTCGTTCAGTTGCCGCCGCGTGACCCCGGGCTGCACCACCGCATCGAAGTCATCAGCGTTGACCGCGACGATGCGATTCATCTCCGAACTGTCGATGCAGATTCCGCCGGCCAATGCGGCCACATTGCCTTCCAGCGAGGTGCCGGCGCCGAATGCGACCACCGGGGTGCGGTGGCGGGCGCAGATTTGCACGATGCGCTGCACCTCGCGGGCATCGCGCGGGCGGATGACCGCGTCCGGCGGCGACGGGTGGTGGAAGGATTCGTCCCTGCCGTATTGGTCGCGGACAGCCCGGGAGGTGAGCACGCGCTCGCCGAACTCGACGCCGAGCGCGTCCAGCGTGTCGCCGCAGTCGCGGCGCGGTTGGGGGTTGACTACTTGCATGGCGGCGCCTTCTGCAATGCCTCTTTCAAATCGTCTTTGTCGAGGAAATAATGGCAGATTTCCCGGCCATCGACAACCAGCACCGGCACATATTCCCGATAACGCCGATACCACCGCGGGTCGTCTTCGATGTCGCGCCCGATAATCTCATATTCGCAGTCCGAATCCAATTCGCCCGATTCGCTCCATTCACGCATCGACTCCGCCAACCCGCGCGCCATGTCATCGCACAGATGGCAGCCGTCTTTGCGGTAGAAATGGACGATCACCTTTTTCGCGGGGGTATTCATTTAACTCAAAGAACGCTCTTTCTGCCGGGGCGGGGCCTGTTCGGACAATCCGGAAAGGGTTGAAATTATGCAATGATCGTTTGTCCCGGGCAAATAACCCGCCTTTCCCGCGCACAGCCCGCCCCTGACTTGAATGATACGGTCCTGCTTGATTACATGGTCCGGGCGCCAGCGAAACCCTCCGACCGCCGTCACTCACAGGCGTATTTTCCCTTTGAACATCACGCTGTGCGTCGCCGCGGGGTTGTCTTTTTCGCGGCGTTCGCCCGCCAAC
>JAPPQJ010000032.1 GCA_028817015.1 Gammaproteobacteria bacterium | reverse complement strand
TAGACCAGACTCTTGCCCCAGCCGGTGCGCTGCACGACCAGGATTTTTTGCCGACGGTTGGCGATGGCGTCAATTGCCTCCCACTGCCCGTTGCGAAACCGTGCTTCAGGTTTGCTGGCCGCGGCGCGCAACAATCTTTCCGCTTCGAACCGATTCATTGCAAATTCCTTTTGGTCTTGCCCCCATGTTTTGCGTGACCACAAAGAAAACCGGCCGCTGGTATGGTTATGACACGCGAATTATTCACCGTCGATTCCCCGTCCGGAATCGCCGCCGCCCATCCGCGCTTCCAATTCCTCCGGCGAATCGACCGGCGCGGAGCATTGGCTGCCGTGGCAGATATAGGCGACGGTTTTGCCCAGGGCCTTGCGCGAGGCGAGGGCGGGCGGCAGGTTGGGGGTTTGCGGGGGGATGGCGATGGTTAAGCGTTCAGGGTGGTAGCGGCGGCGGCACGCGGCGCGCCAGGCGGCGGTTTGCGCGGGCTGGCCGCGGATGATGATCGTTGGGTTGGCGGTCTGGCCGGCTTGCAGCGCCATGCTGAGCAGGCCGTGCACCGATGGCATGCGCTCGAGCGCGCGGGCGAACAGGCGCAGGGTTCTGTCGGCGCTTTCCAGGTATCTGCTGTTGCCGAGCAAGTGGCCCAGTTTGAACAGCGCGCGCGCGGCCGCGCCGTTGCCGGAGGGGATGGCGTCGTCGGGGCCGCTTTTGGGGCGGTGCAGGAGCGGTTCGTGGTCGTGGGAGGTGAAGAAGAAACCGCCCGATTGCGGGTCCTCAAAGTAGTCCAACATGGCGTCGCAGACCGCGACCGCGAACGCCAGGTCGTCGGAGCGCCACCGCGCCTGCAGGAGTTCGACGATGCCCTCGGCCAGGAAGGCGTAGTCGTCCAAATAGCCGTTCAGCCGCGCCTGGCCGTGGCGGCTGGTGACGCGCAGGCGGCCGTCCCGCCACAACTCGGCGCGGATGAAGTCGAGGGCGGCGGCGGCTGAGTCGGCGAAGTCGCCGCGGCCCAGCGCGGCGGCGGCGCGCGCCATGCCCTTGACCATCATGCCGTTCCACGCGGTCAGGATTTTGTCGTCGAGCGCCGGGCGGACGCGCTGGTTGCGCGCGTCGAGGAGTTTGGCGCGCGCGCTTTGCAGGGCGTCGTCGCCGGATGCGGCGTAGGCGTCGTCGGCGCGGCCCTCAGACTCGGGGTGAACCGCGAGATGCCATTGCCCCTCGAAGTTCGGCTCGCCGGCGAGGTCGTAGAAATTCGCCAGGGCCTGGTATTCGCCGGGTTGCAACAGCGCCCGCAGGTCGGTGTCGTTCCACACATAGAACTTGCCTTCGACGCCCTCGGAGTCGGCGTCCAGCGTCGATGCGTATCCGCCGTGGCTTTGCTGCATTTCGCGCATCACCCAGGCCGCGGTTTGCCCGGCGATGCTGCGGTATAACGGCGCGCCGAAATACTGCGCCGCATCGCTGTATAACGCCAGCAGTTGGGCGTTGTCGTAGAGCATTTTCTCGAAGTGCGGGATGTTCCACCTTCGGTCCACCGAGTAACGGTAGAAGCCGCCGCCGAGTTGGTCGAACAAGCCGCCGGCGGCCATTTTGCGCAGGGTGAGGTCGAGCATGCGCGCGCTTTGGTCGGGGCCGGCATCGCCGGCGTTCAGCGCGCTGTGGCGCAACAACAATTCGAGTTGGGTCGGGTGCGGAAATTTCGGCGCGCCGCCGAAGCCGCCGAATTCACGGTCGAACTGGCCGGCTAATTCGCCGGCCGCTTTGTTCAGAGTCGCGGCCACGGCCGGCAATCGCATGGCGGACGGCTCCGGGTTCAATCTGGCCATGGCGTTTGCAAACGACTGGCGGTGGCCGTCCATGCGCGCGCGGTGTTGCCGGTAATGGCCGGCGACGCGCTGCAACACTTCGCCGAAGCCCGGCATGCCCATGCGCGGCTCAGGCGGGAAATAGGTGCCGGCGAAAAACGGCGCGTGGCCGTTCGGCGTCAGCGCCACGGTCAGCGGCCAGCCGCCCGGCCGCTCGGTCAGCATCTGGTGCGCGGTCTGGTAGATTTTGTCGAGGTCGGGGCGCTCCTCGCGGTCCACCTTGATGCACACGAACAACTCGTTCATGCGCGCGGCGATGGCCTCATTCTCGAAACTCTCGCGCTCCATCACATGGCACCAGTGGCACGCCGAGTAGCCGATGGACAGCAAAATGGGTTTGTCCAGTTCGCGCGCCTGGCGCAACGCGGCCTCGCCCCACGGCCGCCAGTCCACCGGGTTGTGCGCGTGTTGAAGCAGGTAGGGGCTGGTCTGGGTGCTGAGCGCGTTGGCCATCGAGTCGGATTGGTGGTAGATTGCCGGGCCGAAAAACAACCCGGGTCGCCGGGCAAACCGCCTTGATTATACATCCCAACTTCGACCCCGTCGCCGTCTCGGTCGGCCCGCTGGCGATTCACTGGTATGGGCTGATGTATCTCATCGGTTTTGCCGTCGGGGTGTGGCTGGGGCGTTATCGCGCCGCCCGGCCCGGTTGCGGCTGGCAAGTCGCTGAAATCAGCGACCTGCTGTTCTACATCGCCATCGGCGTCATCGCCGGCGGGCGGCTGGGCTATGTGCTGTTTTACAATCCGCTGTTTTATGCCGGCAACTGGGCGGCGGTGTTCGCCATCTGGGACGGCGGCATGTCGTTTCACGGCGGGTTGCTCGGCGTGCTGGCGGCGGTGTGGCTGTATGCGCGCCGCACCGGGCGGGGTTTTCTCGCGGTCGGGGATTTCCTCGCCCCGCTCATCGCTCCGGGGCTGGGCCTCGGGCGCCTCGGCAATTTCATCAACCAGGAACTGTGGGGCCGGGTCACCGATGCGCCGTGGGCGGTGCTGTTTCACACCATGCCGGATGCGCCCCGGCACCCGTCTCAATTGTATGAATTGGCGCTTGAGGGGGTGGCGTTGTTCGCCATCGTCTGGGTCTATTCGGCGCGCGCGCGACCGATTGGCCGGGTTTCCGGGGCGTTCGTGCTGGGCTACGGCGCACTGCGCATCATCGCCGAGTTTTTCCGTGAACCGGATGCGCATTTAGGCGCGGTGGCGCTCGGCTGGGTCACCATGGGGCAACTCTTAAGCGTGCCGATGGTGCTGCTCGGGGCGTTTCTGCTGTGGCGGCCGGCGCGCTGAATTGCGCCGATTCCCAGCGGCGGGGGCGGCGTCTTCGCATAAACCGGGTTTATGCCCCGCTGCGTAATTCTAATTGGCCTTTTCGCGGGCGACCGTTTATATTTCCGTTTCGCAAACCAATCCCTACCCAACCAACCGACCAAACCAACCGGGAGACGACCGATGCCAACCTATGTGCGAACCGACAAATGCGATGGCTGCAAGGGCCAGGACAAAACCGCG
>JAPPQJ010000081.1:27777-30041 GCA_028817015.1 Gammaproteobacteria bacterium | reverse complement strand
GCGAATGCCGGCCGACTGCAGCAGGAACACGAACGGGCCGGCGCTGCCGTCCATGATCGGCACTTCCGGGGCGCTGACTTCCACGAAGGCGTTGTCGATGCCCAGGCCGGCGAAGGCCGACATCAGGTGCTCGACGGTGGAAATTTTCACGCCGTCGGCCTCCAGCGTGGTGGACAGCCGGGTGTCGCTGACATTTTCCGGGCGGGCGGCGATTTCCACCGCCTTGTCCAAATCGACGCGCTGAAAAATGATGCCGGTGTCGGCGGGCGCCGGGCGCAGGGTCAGGTAGATTTTCTCCCCGGTATGCAGGCCAACGCCGGTGGCGCGGATGATGTTTTTGAGGGTGCGTTGTTTAATCATTCCGGTTACCCGGCGCCTTCACTGTGAAACGGTGTTTCAAACAGGCGGGGATATTACACCAAACCGGCCCTTTTGTGCACACCCAATCCGCTCCCGCGCGCATGCGCTCATTGCTTTCAGATTCAGCGCGTCCTTGGCCGCCCCGACACCCAATCCGCTCCCGCGCGCATGCGCTCATTTGCCCTCAATCGGCTTGTTTGCGCAAAAATGGCGGCAGATCGTAGTCCTGGGTGTTCAGGCCGAAGGCGCCGGCGGCGGCGGAAGGCGCCCTGGCCGAGGCTGCGCGCTGCACCACCGGCGACGGCTGAGGGCGGCTGGGCACCGGCCTAAGCGGGGGATTCTTGGGCTTGTGCTCGGCCACTGACCTGGGCTCAGCCAGGCCGGTGGCCACCATGGTGACCCGCAGTTCGCCCTGCATCGAGGAGTCCAGGGCGGTGCCGATCACCACATTGGCGTCAGCGGCGGCGAATTCGCTGATGGCGGTTCCGACCGCCTCATACTCACCGATGGCCATGTCTTGCGAGGCGGTGATATTGACCAGCAAGCCCTTGGCGCCGTGCAAATCCACATCCTCCAGAAGCGGGCTGGAAATGGCCATTTTGGCCGCCTCCTCGGCGCGGTTTTCGCCGCTGGCCGTGGCCGAGCCCATCATCGCCATGCCCATTTCCGACATCACCGTGCGCACATCGGCAAAATCCACGTTGATGAGCCCGGGCCGGGTGATGAGTTCGGAAATACCCTGCACGGCGTTGAACAGCACCTCGTTGGCCTTATGAAAGGCGTCGACGATGGTCGCCTTCTGCCCCATCACCGCCAGCACCTTTTCGTTGGGAATGATGATCAGCGAATCCACATGATCCTGCAGCGCGCGGATGCCGTCCTGGGCCAGTTCCATGCGCTTTGGCCCCTCGAACGGAAACGGCTTGGTGACCACCGCCACCGCGAGCATTTTCATCTCCCGGGCCAACTCGGCGATCACCGGGGCGGCGCCGGTGCCGGTGCCGCCGCCCATGCCGGCGGTGATGAACACCATGTCGGCGCCGTCTATGGCGTCGGCGATGCGCTGGCGATCATCGACCGCCGCCTGGCGGCCGATTTCCGGGTTGGCGCCGGCGCCCAGCCCCTTGGTCAAACTCTCGCCGATCTGCAGCACCGTGGACCCCCTGGTGCGAGTCAACGCCTGCGCGTCCGTATTGGCGCTGATGACCTCAACGCCGTCCAGGTCGGCATCCACCATATGCTTGACCGCATTGCCGCCGCCGCCGCCGACCCCGATCACTTTAATGACGGCCGGTGTGCTTGTCGCTTCTACTAATTCGAACATTGTCGTTCCCCTTTTGTTAAGAAAATCACGATTACGGGCCGGCCCGAATGCGCCGGCCCGCGGCTAAAAACTGGCCCTGAACCAGCGCTGCATGCGCCCCAGCGTTGATTTAACCCGGCCTGGATCGACCGCAACCTGGTCGAGGCGCACGCGGTTGGCGTGCCCGAACTGCGCCAGCCCGATAGCGGTGGCGTAGATTGGATTGCGCACCACTTCGGACAACCCTCCCTGGTAGTTCGGCACCCCCAGGCGCACCGGCAGGTGAAAAATTTCCTCGGCCAGCTCGACGATTCCCTCGGTGCGCGAACTGCCGCCGGTCAGCACCACGCCGGAGCCGACCAGCGCCTCGAGGCCGCTGCGCCGCAACTCGGCCTGCACCAGCAACAGCAATTCCTCGACCCGCGGCTCGATGATTTCCGCCAGGTTCTGCCGCGACAGGGTGCGCGACGGCCGCCCGCCCATACTTGGCGTCTTAATGGTCTGCCCCTCGTCCACCAACTGCACCAATGTGCAGCCGTATTTTTTCTTGATTTCCTCGGCCGACTGGGCCGGGGTGCGAAACGCCACCGCGATGTCGTTG
>JAPPQJ010000081.1:0-27767 GCA_028817015.1 Gammaproteobacteria bacterium | reverse complement strand
CACCTGGTCGCCGGCGATGGGGATGACCGACGAATGCCGAATCGCGCCGTCCGAAAACACCGCGATGTCGGTGGTGCCGCCGCCGATGTCGATCAGGCACACGCCCAGTTCGCGCTCGTCTTCGGTGAGCACCGATTCGCTCGAGGCCAGTTGCTCGAGGATGATGTCGTCGACCTCCAGCCCGCAGCGGCGCACGCACTTGACGATGTTGCGCGCCGCGCTGTCGGCGCCGGTGATCATGTGCACCCGCGCCTCCATGCGCACCCCGCACATCCCGGCCGGCTCGCGAATGCCGTCCTGGCCGTCGATGATGAAGTCCTGCGGCAATACATGCAGGATGCGCTGGTCGTTGGGGATGGCCAGGGCCCGGGCGGCGTCGATGACCGCGGCGATGTCGCGCGGCGTCACCTCGCCATCGCGAATGGCCACCACGCCGTGGGAGTTGACGCTGTTGATATGGGCGCCGGCGATGCCGACGAACACCGAGTAAATCTGACAGTCGGCCATCATCTCCGCCTCCTCGACGGCGCGGCGAATCGACTGCACGGTGGACTCGATGTCGGCCACCACACCCTTGCGCAAACCGCGGCTGGGATGATGGCCGACACCGATCACCTCGATGCCGCCCTGGGCGCCCACCTCGCCGACAATGGCCAGCACCTTGGAGGTGCCGATGTCGAGGCCGACGATTAAATCGCTGTTTGATTTCTTGGCCACGGCTAATCGGCCTCAACCAGGGATTGCGCCCCGGCCTTCCAGTTGACGGCAAAGCCATTGGGGTATCTCAGGTCGATCGAGCGGATGGCGGAAAAATCACCGATCAGCGAGTGGCGCAAGGCCAGCACGAAGCGCCGGATGCGCGCCCCGGCGTTGTGCTGTTGCACGATCAGGGCCACGGGCGTGGCCTTGAAGACCGGCGCGGACGGGCCATCGGCCGCGGCCGCCCTGCGCTGCGGCGCCAGCGCGCTGACCGAAAGCGTCAGATGCCACAAGCCGCGGGCATCGAAGCGCAACGCATCCAGGATGAGCCCCCTGGCGGCAAACGCTTTAGACCAATCCAAAAAGGCCCGCCACACCGCCTCCTTGTGCTCTTGCGGCCCGGACAACATCGGCAAATCGCGCCCTTCAGCCGCCGCCGGGCGCTCCACCAGGTCGCCGGTCAGGTTGAGCCACTGGCGCTGGCCCCATTGGGCCACCGGCTGCACCTCGGCGACCTCGACCACCAGGGTGTCGGGCCACCGCCGCCGCACCGAGGCGCTGAACACCCACGGCAACCGCCCGATGCGCGCCTCGATGTCGGCCAGTTCCACCGAAAAATAATGGCCCGGCAGCGCGCTTTCGACCACCGCCTTGACCTGCCCGCCATCGACCCGGGTGAAGCGCCCGTGCACCTCGACCTCGCGGATGCGCAAATACTCCGAGTGATACAACCGGTCCAGCGCCAGCAACGCGCCTAACGCCAGCAGCGCCGGCGCGATGATCCACCCGGCAATGGCGCGCGATGCGCGGTTCACGCCGGCCTCCCGATGATGCGCACTTCGGGAATCAACTCGACGCCGGTGCGCGCCTTGACCCGGCGCTTTACCAGGTCGATCAGGCGCTCAATGTCGGCGGCCGTGGCGCTTCCTGCGTTGACGATGAAGTTGGCGTGGGTTTCGGAGATCACCGCATCGCCGATGCGCGCGCCCTTGAGCCCGGACTGCTCGATGAGTTTCGCGGCGTGGCCGCCGGGTGGGTTGCGAAAGACCGAGCCGGCGCTGGCGCTTTGCACCGGCTGCGTGGCATTGCGTTTTTCCAGCAGGCTGCGGATGCGTTGCCGGCCTCCGCCAGGGCCGCCGGGCTGGAGGACGATCTCGGCGCTTAGCAGCCAGCCATCATCGGGCAGATCGACTCGACGGTAACCGACCGGGATTTCCGCGGCGCGCACCATCCGGCACTGGCCGGCGCGGTTGACGCATTCCACCGTCTCGACCCAGTCCCAGGTTTCACCGCCGAAGGCGCCGGCGTTCATCGCCAACGCGCCGCCGAACGAGCCCGGCACACCGGCCAGAAACTCGACCCCGGTCAGGCCGCCGGCGGCCGCCGTACGCGCCACCTTGGCGCACGACACCCCGGCCTCGACATAGCCCCGGCCGGCAGCCGAAAAGCGCAACGCGCGCAGCCCCTGCGAGGTTCTCACCACCATGCCGGCCACGCCGCCGTCGCGCACCAGCAAATTGCTGCCGAGGCCAACCCAGCACAGCGGCAGGTCGCCGGGCAGGCGGGCCAGGAGTTGCAACAAATCGGCCTTGTCGGCCGGGGTGTAGAAATAATCGGCCGCGCCGCCGACCCGCCAACTGGTGTGCCGCGACATCGGCTCATCCACTAACAGGCGGCCGCGCAGCCCGCGCATGAACGGCGGCGGGTCGGGGTTGCGCTGCGCCATCATGACGGCTTCACTCCGCCGCCGGCGCGGTTCGCGAAATCGCGGGCAAAACGCCCGATGTCGCCGGCCCCCAGGGTCAGCAGAATATCGCCGCCGCGCAGCATGTTCGGCAGATATTCGCCGAGCGCCGGCAAATCGTCGATGAGCACCGGCTCGCGGCCCGGTTTGCGCAGCGCCCGGCACAGCGAGCGCGCGCCGGCCCCGGCGATGGGCGTTTCGCCGGCCGCATAAACCCCGGTGAGGATGAGGTGCTCGACGCCCGACAGCGCGCGCACGAAATCATCGAACAAATCCCGCGTGCGGGTGTAGCGGTGCGGCTGAAACACCACCACCAGGCGGCGCCCCGGCCAGCAAGCGCGCGCCGCCTCCAAAGTCGCGGCCAACTCGGTCGGGTGATGCGCGTAGTCATCGACCACCTCGACTGTGGCCCGGCCGACGGCCACTTCGCCGAGGACCTGGAAGCGCCGGCCGATGCCCTCAAAGCGCTCCAGCGCGCGGGCCACGGCCGCATCCGGCAACCCCAGGCGCGAGGCGATGGCGATGGCCGCCAACGCATTGAGCACGTTATACCGACCCGGCAGCGCCAGGCGGTATTCGCCGACCGGCCGGCCGCCGTGCTCGACCCGGAAAAAACTTTCGCGCCCGGCCTGGCGCACCTCGACGGCGCGAAAATCCACCCCCTCGGCAAACCCGTAGGTGACCGCCGGCTTGCGCAAGCGCGCGGCGATTTCCCGCACCGCCGGGTCTTCGAAGCACAGCACCGCCAGCCCGTAGAACGGCAGGTTGCGCAGAAACGCCAGGCAGGCTTCCTTCAGTTTGTCGAAATTCCCGCCGTAGGTTTCCAGGTGATCGGCGTCGATATTGGTCAAGACCGCCATCTGCGGGGCTAAATGGAGGAACGAAGCGTCGCTTTCGTCGGCCTCCACCACCATGAATTCCCCGTGCCCGAGGCGCGCGTTGCTGTGCACGCTGTTGACCACGCCGCCGACGATGAAGGTCGGGTCCAGGCCGGCGCTGGCCAGCACCGCCGCCACCAGGCTGGTGGTGGTGGTCTTGCCGTGCGTGCCGGCCACCGCGATAGCGCGGCGAAAACGCATCAATTCCCCGAGCATCTGGGCGCGGGGCAGCACCGGAATGCCGCTTTCGCGGGCGGCGGCCAGTTCGACATTGCCGTGGTGCACCGCGCTCGACGCCACCACCACCTCGGCGCCGGCGATATGACCGGCGCAGTGGCCGCGCATGATGCGCGCGCCGGCCCGGCTCAGGCGCTCGAGCATCGCGCTGTCGGCGGCATCCGAGCCCGACACCTGGAAACCCAGTTCCAGCAGCACTTCGGCGATGCCGCTCATGCCGATGCCGCCGATGCCGACAAAGTGAATGCGCTTGACGAATCCGCCGAACTCGCCGAACTTGGGAAACTCACCCATCGGCCACCTCCAGGCAGACGCGCGCCACTTCCGCAGCCGCGTGCGGGCGCGCCAGGTGCCGCGCCGCCTGCGCCATTTCCACCAGGTGCCTCCGGTCGCGCTGCCATTCGCCGAGATGCTCAAGCCAAGTGCCGCGCACGAAGTCATCCTGCGCCACCAGGCGGGCCGCCGAGCGCGATTGCAGCCAGGCGGCGTTGCCGGTCTGGTGGTCGCTCACCGCAAACGGATAGGGCACCAGCAACGCCGCCACCCCGGCCGCGCACACTTCCGAGACGGTCATCGCCCCGGCGCGGCAGATCACCAGGTCGCACCATGCGTAGGCCCCGGCCATGTCGTCTATGAAGCCGCTGACCCGGCTGCGGATGCCGGCTTCGAGGTAGCGTTTGCCGATGGTGTCGGGGTCGTGCGGCCCGCATTGATGCCAGACCTCCGGGGCCGGCTGCGGCGCGCGCGCCAGCAGGCCGGGCAGGCGTTGATTAAACACCTCGGCACCGCGGCTGCCGCCGACCACCAGCACGCGCATCGGCCCGCGGCGCCCGGCCAGGCGCGACTTCGGGGCCGGCAACTCGGCGATTTCGCGGCGCACCGGGTTGCCCACCCAGGTGGCGCCGGCCATGCCTTTGACCGCGGGAAAGCCGCTTAGCGCGCGCCGCGCAAAACGCGCCAGATGGCGGTTGGTCAACCCGGCCACGGTGTTCTGCTCATGCACCACCAGCGGGCGCCGCAACAGGCAGGCAATCAGGCCGCCGGGACCGGAGACGAAGCCGCCCATGCCGAGGACCGCATGCGGTTTGTGCCGCGCCATGACCGCCAGCGCCTGGGCCATGGCCCACAACAGCATGAACGGCATGACCGCAACCCGCGCGGCGCCGCTTTGGCGCAGGCCCTTGATGCGGATGGTGTGCAGTTGAAAACCGGCGCGCGGCACCAGTTTCGCCTCCAGGCTGTCGGCGGTGCCGATCCAGCACACCTCGGCGCCGCGCGCGCGCAGGCGCTCAGCGACCGCCAGGGCCGGCATCAGGTGGCCGCCGGTTCCGCCGGCCATGATCAGGATGCGGATCATGTCGCGCCCCGCCCTTTCGGCCCGGGGGTTTTGGACGACTGCGGCGGACGCGGCCGGGTGTGCCGGTCCACCGCAAACAGCAGGCCGATAGCCGCCATGCTGCTTAGCATGCTCGAGCCGCCGTAACTCATCAGCGGCAGGGTCAGGCCCTTGGTCGGCAGCAGCCCGGTGTTGACGCCGATGTGGATGACGGCCTGCAAGGCCAGCAGCAGGCCGATGCCCTGGGCCAGGAAGCCGGCGAAGCGGTGCCCCTGGTCGAGGCCGCGCCGGGCGATGACAAATGCCCGCCACAACAGCACCGCATACAGCAGCAGCACGGCGAAAATGCCGATGGCGCCGAGTTCCTCGGCGATCACCGCGATGAGAAAATCGGTGCCGGCGTGCGGCAGGTAGAAAAGTTTCTGGATGCTGTTGCCGAGGCCGGCGCCGAGCCATTCGCCGCGGCCGATGGCGATCAGCGCCTGCACCAACTGAAACCCGCCATCGAACGGGTCGGCCCACGGGTCGCGGTGAGCCAGCAGCCGCTTGACCCGATACGGCTCCATCCATACCAGCGCGCTCATCAGCGCGCCGGCCACGCTGACGCTGGCGCAGAAATGCCAGAATCTCACACCGGCTAAAAACATCATCCCGGCCACGCTGGCGGCGATCACCGTGGTGGCGCCGAAATCGGGCTCCATCAGCAGCAAAAACCCGATGACCCCGGTGACCAGCCCCACGTTAATGACTCCCACCTTGAAACGGTGCAGATCACCTTGTTTGCGGGCGAAATAGTCGGCGAAGTAGATGACTGTGGCGATTTTCACCGCTTCCGACGGTTGCACGCGCACCCCGCCGACTTCCAGCCAGCGCAGACTGCCGCCCACCTCGACGCCGACCGACGGCACCAGCACCGCAACCAGCAGGGCCAGCCCGGCGAGCAACAGCACGCGGCTGGCGCGCTGCAGCCACTCCAATTTAATGAGCGCACCGAGCGCCAGCAGCGCCAGCCCCAGGGCGATGTGCAGCAGTTGCCTCAGAAGGTGACGGAAGTTGGTGTCCAGGGTGGCGCTGTCGGTGGCGATGGAGGCCGAATGCACCATCACGATTCCGGCCGACAGCAACGCCGCCACACTCATCATCAGCAAGCGGTCGCAGCCGGCGCCGGCCATCGCGCGCCGCGCCTGCAAGGTGGCCGGGGCGCTCATTGCGCCTGCTCCAGTTCGCCGACCAGTTGCTTGAAGGCCAACCCGCGCGCCCGGTAGTCGTCGAACTGGTCGAAACTGGCGCAAGCCGGCGAAAACAGCACCACCTGCCCGGCCCGGGCGTGCCGCGCGGCCCACGCCACCGCCTGGGGCAAGTCGGCGGCGCGAGCAATGCGGGTGTGCCCGGCGAGGGCCGCGGCGATGCGCGGCGCGTCGTGGCCGAACAGCACCGCATGGCCGACGCAACGGCCAACCGGCGCCTGCAGCGGGGCAAAGTCCGCCCCCTTGCCGAGGCCGCCGGCAATCAGGATGAGGTCGGGGCCGGCGCCGTGCAACCCTTGTATGGCGGCGGCGGTGGCGCCGACATTGGTGCCTTTGGAGTCGTTGATCCAGCGCACCCCGGCGATGTCCGCCACCATTTCGCAGCGGTGCTCGAGGCCGCGATAGGCCAGCAACGCCTCGACCGCCGCCGGCGTGGCTGAAACTCCGGCGCATTCCATCAGCGCTAATGCCGCCAGCGCATTGGCGATGTTGTGCGCGCCGGGCACCGACAGGCGCTCGACCGCGGCCAGCGGCACCCGGCCTTTGCACAGGAACCGCCCCCGGGCGGTGTCCATCACCCCGTAGTCGCGCTCCCCGGGCGGGCGGCCGAGGCCAAAGGAGACAACGGCCGGGTCGGCGCTGCGCAGCGCCGCCAGGCCCGGGTCGTCGCGGTTCAGCACGCGGGTGGCGGCGCGCTCCAAGATGCGCGCCTTGGCCTCGATGTAACGCCGCATATCCGGGTAGCGGTCCAGGTGGTCCTGGCTGATATTGAGAATGGCGGCGGCGGCGGGAGCCAGGCTGTGGGTGCTCTCCAACTGGAAACTGGACAACTCCAGCACATAGAAATCGGGCGCCGGTTCGGCCAGCAGTTGCAGCGCGGGGGGGCCGAGGTTGCCGCCGCTCAAGGCGCGGCGGCCGGCGCCTTGGAGCAATGCCGCGACCATGGTGGTAACGGTGGATTTTCCGTTCGAGCCGGTGATGGCGATAACCGGCGCGCGCGCGCTTTCGGCGAACAACTCGATGTCGCCGACCAGGCGCTGCGCGCCGCCGGTTTTGACCGCGATGCCGGGGCTGACCACGATGCGGTCGAATTGCCCGAAGCGCTCCTGCGGCAACCGCCCGGTGACCACCTCGACCCCGGGGTGGCGCGCCCGCACCTGCGCCAGGCACGGCGCCACAGCGCGGGAATCGGCCACGGTGATTTTGTCGCCGCGCGCGGCCAGATGTTCGACCACCGAGTAGCCGGTCTTGCCGAGGCCAAGCACCAGGGTGGAGGTCGGTTGTTGCGGCGTGCGGGGTGCGGTGCTCATCGGCTATGCCGGGGTCAGCGAATCTTCAGCGTGGCCAGGCCGACCAGCACCAGGATCAAACTAATGATCCACAGGCGCACCACGACCCGCGGCTCGGGCCAGCCTTTCAGTTCAAAGTGGTGGTGCAGCGGCGCCATGCGAAAGATGCGCCGCCCGACCAGTTTGTAGGAGGCGACTTGCAGGATCACCGACACGGTTTCAACCACGAACACCCCGCCCATAATCACCAGCACGATTTCCTGGCGCACGATGACCAGCGCGCCGATGTCGCCCATGAACACCTGCGCCGGGTAGGTGTTGAACCACAAAAAGCCGAGGCCGGCGCCCACCAGCGTGGTGCAGAACACCAGCACTTCGCCGGCCCCGGCGATATACGGAATCCCCAGGTAGTCGGAGTAAATGGCGTTGCCGGTGGCATACGCGAAGATGCCCAGCGCGCCGGCCACCATGACGGTCGGCATAATCGCCAGCCCATCCAGGCCGTCGGTCAGGTTGACCGCGTTGCTGGCGCCGACGATGACCAGCCAGGTCAGCACCACAAAGCCCCAGCCTAACGGGATGGCGATATCTTTGAACAACGGCAAAAGCAGCGCGGTTTCGGCGGCCGAGTCGGCGCTGTAATATAAAAACAGCGCGGCCACCAGGCCGGCCACGCCCTGCACCAACAGTTTGTTGAGGGCGCCCATGCCGCGCGGGTTGTTGTCCACCAGTTTGCGGTAGTCGTCTATCCAGCCGATGACGCCGAAGGCGGTGGTGGTGAACAGGATCACCCAGATAAAACGATTGCCCAAGTCCCCCCACAGCAGGGTTGACATCACCACCGACAACAGGATCAGCCCGCCGCCCATGGTCGGCGTGCCGACTTTTTCAAAATGGGTTGGCGGGCCGTCGGCGCGCACTGTCTGGCTAATCTGGTAATCGCTTAGTTTGCGAATCACGCGCGGGCCGAACACGAAGAAAATGCCGATGGCGGTCAGCACCCCGCAGATTCCGCGAAAGGTCAGATAGCGGAACACGTTGAATGCGCCGACACCGTATTCGCGCGCCAAGTGCTCGAACAGCCAGGTCAGCACGGCGCACCTCCGGCGGCTTCGGCGACCGGGTCACGGGCCGCCTTCAACCGCGCCACCACGCGGCCCATGCCGGTCGAGCGCGAGCCCTTGACCAGCACCGTGACCGCGCCGCCTTGCAGCATCGGCAGCAAATGCGCCATTAAGGGCTCGAGATGATCGTAGCGCCGGCCTCCCGCGCCGCCGCCAAAGCCGCGCAAATACGCCGACAGGCCGCTGTCCCGGCGCGGCCCCAGGCACAGCAGGTGCTGGATATTCAGGCGCCGGGCGTGCGCGCCGATGCGGTGGTGCAAATGCTCGCTTTGCTGGCCGAGTTCCGCCATCGCGCCGAGCACGGCGATGCGCACGCCGCCATGGCCGGCCAGCGTGTCCAGCCCGACCCGCATGGAAACCGGGTTGGCGTTGTAACTGTCGTCGATGACGGTGGCGCCGTGCAGCCCGGTGAAAGTGAACAGCCGCCCCGGCAGCGCGCCGGGGAACGCGCGCAACCCGTCGCCGATGTGCGCGGCGGCGGCTCCGGCGGCGTGGGCGGCGGCCGCGGCGGCGGCCGCATTGGCCAGGTTGTGCGCCCCCGGCAGCGGCCAGTCCACGACCACCCGCTCCCCGGCGATGCGCAGTTGGATGCGGCCCTCGTCAACCCGCGCGGCGCTGACCTCGGCCGCCGCACCCCCGGCCGACGCGGCCGGGCGCACGCTGAAACGCACCACGCGGTGCACGCCGAGGCGTTGCAATTCCCCGCTCCAGTAGTCGTGGAAACGGTCATCGGCGTTCAGCACCGCGCAGCCGTGCGGCGCCAGGCCGCTGAAAATTTCGGCCTTGGCGGCGGCTACGCCCCGCACATCCACCAGCCCGGCTAAATGCGCCGGGCCCACGTTGTTGATCAGCGCCACGCCGGGCCGGGCCAGGCCGCTGAGATAGGCGATCTCGCCGGGGTGATTCATGCCCATTTCGATGACCGCGTGGGTGTGGGATGGGCGCAGCCTCAGCAAAGTCAGCGGCACCCCCCACTGATTGTTGAAACTGGCGCGCGGGGCCAGGCAGCGGCCGGCGCGGTTGAAGATGGACGCCAGCAGTGCGCTGACCGTGGTCTTGCCGTTGCTGCCGGTCACCGCCACCACCGGCAGATTGAACCGGCTTCGCCAGTGGGCGCCCAGTTGCCCGAGGGCCGCGGTGGTGTCGGGCACTTGGATATGCGCCAGGGCGCCGGCGCCGCCACTCGACACCAGCGCCCCGGCCGCGCCTTTTGCACCGGCCTGGCCGACAAAATCGTGGCCGTCGCGCCGCCCCCCGCGGATGGCCACGAACAGGTCGTCGCTTCGGGTCTCGCGCGAGTCGATGGCCACCCCCGTGAACGGGGCGTCGCGCCCGAGCAACGCGCCGTGGGTGACCGCCGCCGCCTCCGACAACCGCATCACTGCGGCCCCCCCGGCACTGCCGGCGCTTCGGCGACGATGTCGCGGTCGCTTAGCTCCAGCACCCGGTCGCCGACCGTCTGGGTGGCTTCATGCCCTTTGCCGGCAACCAGCACCATGTCTTCGGCGGCGGCGGCGGTGAGCGCGGTCAAAATAGCCCGGCGGCGGTCGTGAATGACCTCAGCCTTGCCGGTCATGCCCTCGGTGATTTGCGCGGCGATGTGCTCCGGGGACTCAAAGCGCGGGTTGTCGTCGGTGATCAGGACCCGGTCGGCTATGGCTTCAGCCACCCGCCCCATCAGCGGGCGCTTGCCCGGGTCGCGGTCGCCGCCGCAGCCGAACACCACCCACAGCCGCCCGCGGCACAGCGGAGCCAGGGAGGCGAGCGCGCGCTCCAGCGCATCCGGGGTGTGCGCGTAGTCGATGACCACAGCCGGGCGGTGCGGCTGCCGCGGGATTAATTCCATGCGCCCCGGCGGCGCACGCCATTGCCCGGCGGTGGCGGCGATTTCGCGCAAACCGTGGCCGCAGCACAATACGGCGGCGATGGCCGCGAGCAGGTTGGGCACATTCACCGCGCCGAGAAGCGGCGAGCGCACCACCGCAGTTTCGCCGCGATACTCCGCCCGCAAAGCGATGCCGTCCGCGCTCGCATCAAAGCCGCGCGCCCGCAAGTCGGCGGCGGCGTTGTGGACGCCGTAGGTCAGGCATCGCGCGGCGCGGTGCCTGTGCAGCAGATCGCGCCCGAAGCGGTCGTCGATATTGATGACCGCGCAGCCTAAGGCATCGAACTTAAACAGTTTGCGCTTGGCGTCCCGGTAACGCGCCATGCTGCGGTGATAGTCGAGGTGGTCGCGGCTTAAGTTGGTGAGCACCGCGATGTCGAAAGCGACGCCGTTGACCCGGCCCTGCTCCAGCCCGTGCGAGGACACCTCGATGCATACCGCAGCGGCCCGGCGGGCCAACAGCGACGCCAGCGTGCGCTGGGTGGCAAGCGCATCGGCGGTGGTCAGCGGCGAGGGGTGCAGCGCACCGATAAAGCCGGTGCCCAGGGTGGTCATCAGCGCGCAACGCCGTCCCAGCAGGTCGAGGGCCTGGGCGATGAGACACGCGCAGGTGGTCTTGCCGTTGGTGCCGGTGATGCCGACCGACTGCATGCGCGCCGATGGATGGTCGAAAAAGCGCGCCGCGATGCCGCCGATATGAGCGTTCAGGCCGGCGATGTCGAAACTGGGCACGCTGCAATCGCGGGCCGGCGGGGCCCGCATTTTCTCTCGCACCACCGCCGCCGCGCCGCGCTGCACCGCCAGCGGAATGTAGTCGCGCCCATCGTGCGTGGCACCGGGCACGGCGATGAACAAATGGCCGCGGGCAACGCTGCGGCTGTCCAGGCTTAAGCCGGCGATGGCGCGGTCATGGCGCGGGGCCACTTCGGCCAAGCCGTGCAGCAACGCCCGCAGGGGCTTGGCCGACTGGGCCGGTTGCGCCGCCATGTTCGCGTCCGGCATCATGTGCCATCCCCGGCAGCCGCGGCCGTGGCGGTGTGCGGCAGCGCGTCGGGCGGGATGTTATACAGGCGCATTAAATCCGCCATGAGCGCCGCGAACACCGGGGCGGCCACATCGCCGCCGTAATACAAGCGGCCGCGCGGGTCATCGACCACCACCGCCACCACGAACCGGGGGGCGGTGAGCGGCGCGAGGCCGACGAAGGCCGACAGATAACGCTTGTCGTGGTATTTGCCGCCGACCAGTTTGTGGATGGTGCCGGTCTTGCCGCCGATTCGGTAGCGCGGGATGCGCGCCTTGCGCGCGGTGCCGGCCGGGCTGGCGGCCTCCTCTAACATCGGGCGCAGCGCGGCCACCGTGCGTGCGGTGAACACGCGCCGCCCGCGGGCGCGGTGGCCGGGCGGCTGGCGGGCGATGGTGACCGGCAGCAACTCGCCGTCGGTGGCGAACACGGTGTAGGCGCGCGCCAGTTGCAATGGCGTGGCCGACAGGCCGTAGCCGTACGACAGCGTGGCGTGTTCGATGGGGCGGGTGCGGTGCGGGAGGGTGCCGGCGACTTCGCCGGGCAGGCCGGCGGCGCGCTGCCCGAAACCGACCGCGGCCAGGGTGTTGTACAGGTCGTCGTAAGGGAGTTGCAGGGCGATTTTGGTCACGCCGACATTGCTGGATTTCACCACCACTTCGGCCAGGGACAGCGTGCCGTAGTTGTGATTGCGCGCCTCGGTGATTGTGTGGCCGCCCACCCTGATATGGCCGGGTTCGGTGTCGACCAGGGTATCGACATCCATCCGGCCGCTCTCCAGGGCCATGGCCGCGGTGAACGGCTTGATGGTCGAACCCGGCTCGAATACATCGGTCACGCTGCGGTTGCGAAAGGCGCCGCCGGTGATGGTGCTGCGGTCATTGGGGTTGAACTGCGGCGAGTTGACCATGGCCAGAATTTCCCCGCTGGGCACGGCCAGCACCACCACGCTGCCACCGGCCGCATCGTGGGCGCGCACGCCGGCTTCAAGGTGGTCGCCGGCCAGCGACTGGAGGCGCTGGTCGATGCTGATGACCAGGTCGCTGCCGTGGCCGACCTGCTGAATGCTTTCGACGCTCTCCACATAATGGCCGGCGCGGTCCTTAAGCACCCGGATGCGTCCCGGCGTGCCGCCGAGTGGCGCGTCATGGGCGCTTTCCAGTCCCTCCTGGCCGGCGTCATCGACGTCGGTGAAACCCAACAGATGGGCGCCGGCCGGGCCGCCCGGATAGAAACGCTTATATTCGCGCCGGGTGCCGACCCCGGGCACGGCGAGTTGCATGACGCGCTGCGCCAGCATCGGCGGCAGGCGGCGCTTGACATACATGAAGCCGGCGTCTTTGCGCCGCCGGCAGCGCGCGCTCAGTTGGTCCGCGGTGCCCCCGATGAGCGCCAACATCGGCGCCCACTGCGCCCGGGCCGGTGCGGCGCAGAAAGCGGCCGGGTTGGCCCACAGCGAGTCGACCGGCGTGCTGACCGCCAGCACCCGGCCATCGCGGTCGAGGATGCGGCCGCGCTGCGGGGCCACGGTCAATTCGCGCAGATAACGCGCATCGCCCTGGGAGCGCAGGTGCTCGTGCTCGGTGGTTTGTAAATGCACCACGCGCCAGCCCAGCCCGGCGAACGCCGCCAACATCGCAACCACGATTAAATGCTGGCGCCACAGCGGTGGTTTGCCGAAGTTTTTGCTTTTCGCCATGGTCAGCCACCCGAGTTACGCGCCGCCGCGCGCCACTACCGCCGCTCCTCCAACTTAATGGTGACAATGCGGTGCGGTGCCGGCTCGGTCATCTGCAGGCGGCGGCGCGCGTCATCGACGATGTTGCGGCGCCCCGCCCAGGTGGCCCGCTCCAGCATCAGGCGCCCCTGCTCGGACTGCAATTCGATTTTCCCGGCCTCGGCCTTGCGCCATTCGATGAACGCCAGGCGGTTCTCATGGCGCACGGTGACCACGGCGATGGCGCTCACCACCACCGCCAGCCACAGGGTCACGAGCCCCCGGTTCATCGCGCCGCGCGCCGTGTCGCGCCAGGCTCACCGGGCTCGGCTAATTTCTCCGCAACGCGCATGATGGCGCTGCGCGCCCGGCGGTTGGCGGCCACTTCCCGGGGGCCGGCCCGCCGCGGCTTGCCGATCAGTTTCAGGGTCGGGCGCCTGCGGTCCTCGGTGACCGGCAAGTCCGGCGGCCAGGGGTCGCCAGTGGCCTGCTCGCGCAGGAAATGTTTCACCAGGCGGTCTTCCAGCGAATGAAAACTAATGATCACCAGGCGCCCGCGCCCGGCCAGACCGTCGAGCGCCTGCGGTAACACCTTGCCGACCTCGCCGAGTTCGTCGTTGACCGCGATGCGGATGGCCTGGAAAGTTCGGGTGGCCGGATGCTTGCCGACCTGGCGCGACGGCACCGCAGCGGCCACCAGTTGCGCCAATTCGGTGGTGGTGGCGACCGGGCCGCGCGCCAGCGCGCGCTTAATGGCGCGGGCAATCGCGCGGGCGAAGCGCTCTTCGCCGAATTCCCGCAACACCGTGGCCAGTTGGCGCTCATCGACGCGCTCCAGCCACTGCGCGGCGGAGCATCCGCCCGATTGATCCATGCGCATGTCCAGCGGCCCCGGCGCGTTGAAACTGAAACCGCGCTGCGGGCTGTCCAGTTGCGGCGATGACACCCCGAAATCAAACAGCATCCCGGCCACCCGCCCGTTCAGGCCGCGCTCTTTGAGAATCCGCCCAAGGTGGGAAAATCGCGCGTGGATGATTTCAAACCGCGCATCGCCGCCCAACGCCAGGCGCGCGCATTGCACCGCCCCGGCGTCGCGGTCGATGGCCAACAACCGCCCGCCGTCGCCGAGTCGGGCCAGGATCGCCCGGGCGTGGCCGCCACGCCCGCAGGTGGCGTCGACCACCAGGTCATCGGCGTCGATGTTCAGGGCCTCGATGGCCTCTTCCTTCAGCACCGGGATGTGGGTCGGGGGGGCGGTCATCACGGTATCAGGGCATCACGCGGTCACAGCGAAAGTTGTTCCAGTTCCGGCGAAATCTTGTCCATGTCGATGGCCTCCACCAGCCATTGATCGTGCCGGGCGGCCCACTTTTCCTCGCTCCACAATTCGAATTTGTTGCTTTGGCCGATGAGGTAAATCCCCTTGGTGATGGCCGCGAAGTCCCTCAGCAGCGCGGGCAGCAGCACGCGCCCGCTTTTGTCCATCTCCATGTCGCTGGCATAGCCGATGAAGAATCTTTTGACGACCCGGTGGTTGGCGTCGAAATCAGGCAGCGCGGCCACCCTCTTCACGGCGCGCTTCCAGGCGTCGCGCGGATACATCCACAGGCTGCGGTCTTCGCTGTCCCTGCTGACCGACAAACTGACCGTGGTCACCAGCGCGCCGCCGCAGCGCTCCATCAGCGCCTCCCGGTAGCGGCTGGGAATCGCCAGCCGCCCCTTGGTATCCAGTTGTAATATAGTTGCGCCGGTCAACATGATCGAATTGGGCGGCTTCACCGATGACGAATGACAGCAGCGACCGGGCCCTTCCCCACGACTGCCCGATGCTTAGCCATCATTCGCCACGATTCACCCACAATCACCCACTTTTTTGCTACATTTACCCACTATAGAGGCGAATCAATCCGATTGTCAAGGGAAAATCGTGGTTTTATCAGCGCCACATCAGCGCTTGAATGCGCGCCGGCGGCGCACGGCTGATTGCGCGGCCCCGGGCACGCCCGGGCGCCACGCCAGCGGCTCACCGCCGCTGGCGTTGTATGTGCATTTCCCGTGGTGCGTGAAAAAATGCCCGTATTGCGACTTCAACTCGCATCCGCGGCGCGGCGACATCGACCAAATGGCGTATATCGACGCCCTGATTCGCGACCTGGACCACGATCTGAGGCGCTATGGCCACATCACCGCGAAGCAGCGCAAGTTGTCGTCGATCTTCCTCGGCGGCGGCACCCCGAGTTTGTTCGGCGCGCCGGCCATTGGCCGTCTGTTGCGGGAAGTGGCCCGCCGCCTGCCCCTTGAGGAAGAAATTGAAATCACCCTGGAGGCCAATCCCGGCGGCGTCGAGCACGATGACTTCGCCGCCTACCGGGGCGCCGGAGTCAACCGCCTGTCGTTGGGCGCGCAAAGTTTCAACGACGCGCATTTGGCCGCATTAGGGCGAATCCACGACGCCGATGCGGTGCGGCGCGCCATTCAGGCGGCTTGCGATGCGGGCTTCGACAACTTCAATCTCGACCTGATGCACGGCCTGCCGGGACAAAGCGTGGAGTCCGCATTGCGCGACCTCGAGGCCGCGCTGGCGTTTTCACCGGGCCATCTGTCGCTGTATCAACTCACCATCGAGCCGAACACCTGGTTCCACCGCCACCCGCCGAGCCTGCCGCACCCGGACCGCATCTGTGACATGCAACAGGGCCTGCAGGCGCGGACCGCGCGCGACGGTTATCGCAGATACGAGGTGTCCAGTTACGCCAGACCGGGCAGGCGCTGCCGTCATAACCTGAATTACTGGAGATTCGGCGACTACCTCGGCATCGGCGCCGGCGCCCACGGCAAAATCACCGCCGACGGCGCGGTTGAGCGCTACTGGAAGCACAAACACCCGCAGACCTATGCAGCCTCGGCCGGCAGCGCCCGGGCGCTTGGCGGCGCCGGGCCGGTCGCCGAGGGCGATCTATTGTTCGAGTTTCTAATGAATGCGCTGCGCCTGACCGACGGCTTCGACGCCGCCCTGGTGCGCGCCCGAACCGGGCGCCCGGCGGCCGAAGTGGCGGCGCTGCTGGATGACGCGGTACGCCGGCGGTGGGTGATATTCAGCCGCGGCGGGCGCCGCATCCGGTGCAGCGCCGCCGGATACCGCTTGCTGGATGAAATCCTGCAGCGCATCCTGCCGGATTGAAACGCCGGCCGCGCATCCCGGCGGTGCCCGCCCCTTGCCCCCTTCCCCGTTACCGGCCGCGGCCGGGCGCGCTGCCCTCGACCCATTGGATCAACGCCCGCCATTGCTCGACATCCTCTTCGGCCTGGTAGGGCGGCATGTCAAAAATGCCGTGGCCGGCCTCGGCGGCGCGAATGTAGTTCTGGCTGTCGCGCAGATGGGCCATGAGCGGGATGTTCAGTTTGTCGAGAAACTGCGTGAGGTTGCGGTAGATCACGGTGTTCTTCCTGACCCGGTTGGCCACCAGGGCCACCGATGACGGCTTCAGCAGGGCGTCGAGCATCAACTCGCCGACAAAGTGGCCGGCGGCGCGAATATCAAGCGGTGACGGCAGCACCGGCACGATGACCCGGTCGGCGAAGCGGAACAGGCGCTTCAACTGCGCCTTGTCGATGCGCGCCGGAGCGTCCAGGATCACCCGCCGCACTTCACCGGGCACGCTGGCCGGTTGGCCGTGGCTGGCGTCCACGCCGTGGACCGGATTTAATTCCGGGCCGCGCTGCGCCAGCCATTCCAGGCTGGAGCGCTGAGGGTCGTAATCGACCAGCGCCACCCGCACATCCCACAATGCATAGTAACTGGCCAGATTGGTGGCCAATGTGGATTTGCCGCATCCGCCTTTGGGATTGGCGATCAGGATTGTTTTCATCGAGTTCTCCTCCGTTTTTGTCTGTGTATGCGGGCATGCCCTCGGGTTGATGTGCTGGTATGCTACGCAGCCCGGTCATTTTATGCCGCAACCCGGCCCCGACTCAATGCTTCGCATCGCCAACCCGGATCTCCGCAGCGCCAGCCAGCCGCCCACCGCGCGCAGCGGCACGGCCGGAACCGGCGCTCCGGCGCAACCCCCCGCATTCTCGCCGCCGTGCAGTGGCGGGGCCCGGCGCGTCCCATGACCGGCGTCTATGACTTCATCGTCATCGGCGGCGGCAGCGGCGGCATCGCCGCGGCGCGGCGCGCCGCCCGGCATGGCGCGCGCACCCTGCTGTTTGAACGGGGTCCGTTGGGCGGCACCTGCGTCAACGCCGGGTGCGTGCCCAAAAAGGTGATGTGGAATGCGGCGCAAATCCACCACGCGCTGGGACTGGCCGGCAGCTACGGATGGCGCATTGAGCAGCGCGGCTTCGACTGGGCTGCGCTCAAGCGCGCCCGCGACGCCTATGTGGGGCGGCTGAACCGCATCTATGCCGACAATTTAGACGCCGCCGGGGTGCGCCTGGTTCGCGCCACCGCCGGGCTGCGCGGCCGCGGCCAGGTGGAAGGCGGCGGGCAAGTTCACCGCGCCGCGCACATCCTGATCGCCGCCGGCGGCCGCCCGAGCGTGCCCGACATCCCCGGCGCCGGCCTCGGCATCACCAGCGACGGTTTTTTTGAACTGGAAACCCGGCCTTCGAGGCCGCTCATCATCGGCGCCGGGTATATCGCCACCGAACTGGCCGGAATGCTCCACGGCCTGGGCAGCGAGGTCACCCTGATGCTGCGCAAAGACCGCCTGCTGCGGGCCTTCGACAGCGTGTTAGGCGAGACCGTGATGACCCACATGCGCGACAGCGGAGTCGATATCCGCACCGGCGTGCAGTGCCGCGAAATCCACCGCGCCGCCGATGGCAGCCTCGGCTACCGCGCGGCCGGCGGGGCTTCGGACTCGGGCTACGACTGCGTGATTTTTGCCATCAGCCGCCACCCCGACAGCGCCGCGCTGCAACTCGGCAGCGCCGGCATCACCGCCGACTCGGGCGGCTTCATCCCGGTCGATGCGTTCCAGAACACCGCGGCCGGCGGCATCTATGCGGTCGGCGACATCACCCCCGCCGCCGCGCTGACCCCGGTCGCCATCGCCGCCGGGCGGCGCCTGGCCGACCGCCTGTTCGGCAACCAGCCGCAGGCCAAACTGGACTACGACAACATCCCCACAGTGGTGTTCAGCCACCCGCCCATCGGCAGCGTCGGCTTGAGCGAGGCGCAGGCCGCCGAAGCGCACGGCCAAGCGCGCATCAAGGTTTACCTGAGCCGCTTCGTCAACATGCGCTACGCCGTCAGCGACCACCAGGCGCCGACCGTAGTGAAACTCATCACCGCCGGAGCGCGCGAGCGGGTGGTCGGCTGCCATGTGGTCGGGGAGGGCGCCGATGAAATGATGCAGGGCTTTGCGGTGGCCATCAAAATGGGCGCGACCAAAGCGGATTTTGACAGCACCGTGGCCATTCATCCGACCGCCGCCGAAGAGTTGGTGACCCTGCGGTAACGGCGGCGGGGAATGCCGCTTCGCTCTCGGCTTCGCTAAGCGGCGCGCCGCTTCTTCAAGTGCACCATGAGTAACGAAACGGCCGCCGGGGTGATGCCGGGGATGCGCGCCGCCTGGTCGAGGGTCTGGGGCCGCACTTCGGCCAGTTTCTGGCGCGCTTCCGCCGACAGGCCGCGCACCGAACGATAGTCGGTGTCCGCCGGCAGTTTCATGCGGCGGTGTTTTTCGCGGCGCGCGATGTCCGCGCTCTGGCGCTCGATATAGCCGCTGTATCGGGCCTCGATTTCGATCTGGCGGATGGCCTGGCGGTCGCTGAGGCGGTGCGCACCGCCCGACAACCGCATCACCTGGTCATACCCGACTTGCGGGCGGCACAGCAGGTCGAGCAAACTGGTGTCGCGCTGCAGCGGCTGGCCGAGCACCTCGCAGGCCAGGTCGGCGTCCACGCTGTGCGGGCCCACCCGGGTGTCGCGAAGGCGCCGCCGCTCGGTTTCAATCGCGCGCCGCTTGTGCTCCAGTTCGCGCCGCCTGTGCTGGTCCACCAGCCCCAGTTCGTGGGCGGTTTCGGTCAGACGCAAATCGGCGTTGTCCTCGCGCAGTTGCAGGCGGTATTCGGCGCGCGAGGTGAACATGCGGTACGGCTCGCCGGTGCCGCGGGTCACCAAATCATCGATCATCACGCCGATATAGGCCTGGTCGCGCGCCGGGCACCAACCGTCGCGCCCGCGCGCCCGCAACGCCGCATTCAGCCCGGCGATCAGGCCCTGCCCGGCCGCTTCCTCGTAGCCGGTGGTGCCGTTGATTTGGCCGGCGAAGAACAACCCGTCGATGCATTCGGTTTCCAGGCTGGGCTTTAAGCCGCGCGGGTCGAAGAAGTCGTATTCAATGGCGTATCCGGGGCGCGTGATCACGGCCCGCTCCAGGCCCTTGATGGTGCGCACAAAACGGTGCTGGACATCGAACGGCAAACTGGTGGAAATGCCGTTGGGATAGACCTCGGCGGTGTTCAGGCCCTCGGGCTCGATGAAAATCTGATGGCTGTCGCGCCCGGCGAATCTAACGATTTTGTCCTCGATGGACGGGCAGTATCTCGGCCCAACGCCGTCGATGACACCGCCGTAAAGCGGCGAGCGCGGCAGCGCCGCTTCGATGAAGTCGTGGGTGGCGGGGTTGGTGGCGGTGATGTGGCAGGGTATCTGGCGCGGAGGCTGCACCGGGCGGCCGGCAAAAGAAAACGCCGGCGGCGGGTCATCGCCCGGCTGCTCCTCGAGGCGGGAATAGTCGATGGTCCTGCCATCCAGGCGCGGCGGCGTGCCGGTCTTCAGGCGCCCGGCGCCTAACGGCAGTTCACGCAGGCGCTCGGCCAATGCCAGCGACGGCGGGTCGCCGGCACGCCCGGCGCGGGCGTTGTCCAGGCCGACGTGAATGCGGCCGTTCAGAAATGTGCCGGCGGTCAAAACCACCGTGGCGGCGGTGAATTCAATGCCCAGTTGAGTCCTGACGCCGGTGACCCGAGTGCCGTCGATCAGCAAATCGTCCACGGATTGCTGGAACAGCGACAGGCCGGGCTGGTGCTCAACGGCGCGGCGCACGGCGGTTTTATACAGCGACCGGTCGGCCTGCGCGCGAGTGGCCTGCACCGCCGGGCCTTTGCGCGCGTTCAAGGTGCGGAAGTGAATCCCGGCCTCATCTATGGCGCGCGCCATGACCCCGCCCATGGCGTCGATTTCCCTGACGATGTGCCCCTTGCCGATGCCGCCAATCGCCGGGTTGCACGACATCTGCCCGATGGTTTCGATATTGTGGGTGACCAGCAGAGTCGGCGCGCCCATTCTGGCCGCCGCCAGCGCCGCCTCGACCCCGGCGTGCCCGGCGCCGACCACGATGACCGCAAACGACTGGGGGTATTTCATCGCGATGCCCGCTGCCGGGCGCCGGGCGCCGGGCATAATGGCCCCCCGCCCCCCGTCCTATTGCGGGGCGGCGGAGCCGCCAAGCGCGTCCGGGTATTGCTGGTAGTAATAGTCATAGCCCTGCAGAATTTCCTGGGTGAAGCGCCACGCTTCGTTGTGGGTCAACTGATTGTCTTCGGGGATCACCACCCGGGTATACAGGTCGTCGCCGTGGCGCTCCTTCAGCGCCGCCAGTCGCCGCGCCAGTTGCTCCCTGCTGTAGTCCGCCGCCTGGCTTTGCGCGGGCTCCTTCAACTGGAAACGGTATTGGTCGCCCCACTTGCTGAACCGCACATCCACCACATACTTGCCGGCCGGGCTGCGCGCCGGGCGCACCAGATCGCGGTATTTGGCGTCGAGGGCTTCATACTCCTGCTGAAGCGAGCGAAACTGCTCGCCGGCCGCATCGGCCAGTTCCTGCAGGGCCGCGTTTTCCGCCTGACGGCGGCGGATCAAGCGGCTCAGCCTTTCGATTTCGGCGCGCGCGTCGATGTTGCGTTGCGCGGCTTGCTCCTGGCTTAACTGCAGTTCTTTGAGCAACCGCTGCCCGGCGGATAATTCGAGGTCCTGCTCCTCGACCCGGGCGCCCAGCGCCCGGCGCTGCTGTTGCTCGGTTTCCAGCAACCCCCTCACCTGCGCCAGTTGGCTGGCCAGCACCTCGCGCTGCTCGGACAGCGACAGATTAGCGCCGGTTAGCGATTCGATCTCCCGCCCCGAACTGAGTTGCAGCGCGCTCAACTGCGAAGACACCGCCTCCAACTGCTCGGACAACGACAAATTGGTGCGGGTAAGCGCCTCGATTTCCCGGCCGGAAGCCGCGGTCAGGTCGCCGAGTTGAGATGAAACCGCGGTCAGTTGCTCGGACAGCGACTCGATCTCCCGCCTTGAACTGAGTTGCAACGCGCTCAACTGCGAGGACACCGCCTCCAACTGCTCGGACAACGACAAATTGGTGCGGGTAAGCGCTTCGATTTCCCGGCCGGAAACCGCGGCCAGGTCGCTGAGTTGAGATGAAACCGCGGTCAGTTGCTCGGACAGCGAGCGGTTGGCGAAGGTCAGCGACTCGATCTCCTGCCCCGAACTGAGCTGCAGCGCGCTCAACTGCGAAGACACCGCTTCCAACTGCTCGGACAACGACAGATTGGCCCGGGTAAGCGCCTCGATTTCCCGGCCGGAAGCGGCGATGAGGTCGCTGAGTTGAGATGAAACCGTGGCCAGTTGCTCGGACAGCGAGCGGTTGGCGAAGGTCAGCGACTCGATCTCCCGCCCCGAACTCAGTTGCAAGTCGCCGAATTGCTTGCTCAAAGCGGCGATTTCCTCGCGCAGTTCCTCCTCGGTGGCGGTTAGATCGGTAATCCGGCCAAGCGCCGCTTCGCCCTGCTCGACCAGTTGCTGTTTTTCCCGGGCCAGCAGGTTGCGCTCTTCGATGATAGCGGCGAGTTGCTCCTCCAGGTTGACGTTGTCGGCGGCCAGCAACTCGATGCGCCTTAGTTCGTCCAGCAATTGGGTGCGCAACGCATCGCGCTCGCTGACGCTTTCCCCCAGCGAGCCCTGCAAGCCGACCACCCTGGCTTCCAGCACATTGAGCCTGCTGACCAGGTTGCGATTTTCCAGCAAACTGGCTTCCCTGGCGCTGACGGTGGTGGTCAGTTGGCGGTCGAGTTCAAAATTCCGCACCATCATGATGACTAACGCCATCAGGAAAATCATCACGATCACGGTCATGATGTCGGTAAACGACGGCCACACGCTGTCGTCGCCGATGCCGCGCGCGCCGTGGCCGACTCGAAGGTCGGTAAACCCGCTGTTGCCGCCGGAATACATGTCTATGTGGCGCCGGTCAGGAGTGCAAGCGGAAGCCTTCCTGCAGCAGCCTGACCACCTGAGACAACAATTCCCGGGTTTCCGCGGTGGACTGCTGCTGGAGTTCGCCGATGCGCATTAGCAGTTCGACCTGCTCCTGCCCGCCGGCGGCCCGGCCTTCCGCCAACTGCCGGGACAGCGTCTGCGAAACCGCGACCAGGGCTTGTATCGAATCTTCGTATTGGTGCTGCGACTGCTGGAGCCGCTCGATCAAGTCGGCGGCGCCGCGCATGCTCTCGGAATACGAGCTTTCCGCGGCCTGCTGACCCGGGCGCAAATGCGGCAGCAGCGTGGTCGCGGTCACTTCTTCAACCGCGCTGATTAAATAGGTCTGGGTGTCGGTCAATTTGATGTAGAAATAGCCGAATATCAGATACGCCAGGATCGCCGTCATGGTCGTGGACAACGCGGTGGACATGCCGAAGATCATGGTGCCGAGGCCGCTCGCCTGACCGCTCGCCTGGGCGTTTCCATGGATCATGTCGGATGCCCCCAGCAGGGACAGGGACAGCGACACGATGGTGCCGAAAACGCCGGTCAGAATCAGCACATTGTGAACGAACTTGAGGAAACTGTTGCGGCTGGACTCAGCCGCCAGCAGGGTCGCCGCCAGCGCGTTGTGGTTGATGTCAGCGCGACGCCGGTTGAGTTCCAGCAGCGTCAGATAACGCTCGGCCAGCATACTGCGCCGGTCCAACCCCTGCATCGGGTCGATGTTTCCGCTTAGATTGCGCCTTAACCGGGCCATGCTGAATTCCTGGCCGCGATATTCGAGAAAACGCCAGATCAGCACACCCAGCCCGCAAAAAAACAGCACCATGATGCTGCCATTGATGGCCCACCCGATCTCGTTGATCTGGTTTTTCAGGTAAATCTGGCGCACCACATCCCATTGCCAGACCACAACGACACCCAGCAACACAAAAACCGCCAACATTTGCATCAGCACGTTACGGGTGTATCGGGGTTGCGAAGTCTCTTCAGCCATGGCGAATTCCGGTGTATGGGGATGGTCGGGAAAGCGCATCATTCTACCCTTTGCGCGGGCCGCTTGTCCATCGATTGTTTGCCGCCACCTTATGGTATACAACCGGGAGCGATGCCCCGCGAGGGACTGGCCGGGAATGCCGTTTGCGCACCTCTCCCGCTATTTACCTGCTTCTCTCTCCCTCTCCCGGCGATGGACAGTCCGGTGCGATTGTCGGGATTGGCCCAGGATACGAGGCGGGATTTCATCGGCGATGCGGAGGTGGTGGGACGGACATGGGCTCGTTGGCGCGCCCCCTGCCATCGGCGGATGGGACATGACAACAGCCTGTTTCCGGCCTGTTCGGTCCGCGATGACGGTTACATCGCCGCCGGCGCCTATTTGCCGACGCAGAACGAGGCGAAAATCAGGCCCAGCAGGTCGTCGCTGCCGACTTCTCCGGTGATTTCGCCGAGGATGCGCTGGCACGCAGCCAAATCTTCAGCCAGCAATTCGCCGGCGCGATTGGCGGTCAGTTGTTTGACGCCGGCGTCCAGGCAGTCGCTGGCGCGGGCCAGCGCATCCAGGTGCCGCTGCCGGGCGGTAAAGCCGCTGTCTTCGCTGTCGCGGAAGCCGGCGCGCGCCTTGATCATCGCCACCAGGTCGGCCAGCCCCGCACCGCTCAGCGCGGAAAGCGCCACGCTGTCTCCGCCGGCAGCCACGCCGGCGACGCGGCCGCTTACATCGATTTTGTTTCTCACCAGGCACACCGGCGCGCCGGCGCCGGCGGCAACGCGCTTATACAGCGGCGCGATGTCAACTGCGGCGGTGACGGCGTCATCGACTACCAGCAGGATCAGGTCGGCGTGGCGCTGCGCGTCGAGCGCGCGGCGCACGCCTTCGGCCTCGATTTCATCGGCGCTGTCGCGCAGGCCGGCGGTGTCGATGATCTCCACCGCCAGGCCGTCTATTTCGACCCACTGCTCAAGCACATCCCGGGTGGTGCCGGGGATGGCGCTGACGATGGCGCGCGGCTGCCGGGACAGCGCGTTCAGCAGGCTGGATTTGCCGGCATTGGGCGCCCCGGTCAGCACCACCTTGAGGCCGTCGCGCAACAGTTGCCCGTGGCGCGCCGACTCGCGCAACCGGGCGAAACGCCGCTGCAGGCCGCGCAACCGCGCCAGCACGCTGTGGTGGCTGAGAAAATCGATTTCCTCGTCCGGGAAGTCGATGGCCGCTTCGACAAACACGCGCAGTTCGGTCAATTCGCCGACCAGGTCGCCAACCCGCGCTGACAATTCGCCCTGCAGGGAGCGCAAGGCCGAACGCGCCGCGGCTTCGGTGCCGCTTTCGATTAAATCGGCGACCGCTTCGGCCTGGGCCAGGTCGAGGCGGCCGTTCAAATACGCGCGCTCGCTGAATTCACCCGGGCGGGCCAGCGACGCGCCCAGTTCGAGGCAGCGGCGCAGCAGCATCTTCATCACCACCGGGCTGCCGTGCCCGTGCAGTTCCAGTTGGTGTTCGCCGGTGTAACTGCGGGGGGCCGGGAAATACAACGCCAGCCCGCGGTCGATGACCGCCCCGTCGGCGGCCAGGAAGTCGCACAGGGTGGCGTAACGCGGCTTGGGCAATGCCCCGGTCAGCGATTGGCACAATGCCGGAACGCCCGGGCCGGAGAGGCGCACGATGCTGATGCCGCCGCGCCCCGGCGGGGTCGCCACGGCCACGATGTCGGCGTCGCGGTGGCGGGGCGGATCGGAAGCCGGCAAGGGCTGCCGCGGCTCAGGCGTGCTGGTATTTGCGGGTGATGTAATACTGCTGGGCAATCGACAGGAGGTTGTTCACGACCCAATACAAAACCAGTCCGGCGGGGAACCACAGGAAGAACACCGTGAACACGATCGGCATCGCCATCATGATTTTCTTCTGCAACGGATCGACCGGCGCCGGGTTGAGGAAAAACTGCGCCAGCATCGACGCGCCCATGATGAGCGGCAGCACGAAATACGGGTCGGGGATGGACAAATCCCTGATCCACAGCAGGAAATCCGCCTGGCGCAATTCGACGCTTTCCAGCAAGGTCCAATACAAGGCGATGAACACCGGAATCTGCACTAAAATGGGCAGGCAGCCGCCGGCCGGGTTGACCTTTTCGGTCTTGTACAACTTCATCATTTCCTGCTGGAATTTCTGCTTGTCATCGCCGTATCTCTCCTTCAAGGTCTGCAGGCGCGGCTGCAGTTTCTTCATCCGCGCCATGGACTTGTAACTGGCCGCCGACAGCGGATAGAACACCGCCTTGACCAGCACGGTGAGCAGCACAATGGCCCAGCCCCAGTTGCCGACCAGGCCGTGGATTTTCTCCAGCAGCCAAAACAGCGGGTCGGCAATCGGCGTGAACCAGCCGTAGTCCACGGTCAGCAACAGGCCTTCCGCCTGCTGCCGCCGCAGGCGCTTCTGCTCCTTGGGGCCGACGAACAACACCGCGCTGAGCGCGCCCCGCTCGCCGGGGGCGATTTGCACCGGCTCGACGGCATTGTAGCCGATGCGGTATTGCGGCTTGGCGGCGGCGCCGACTCCGGAGAAGAATTGGTGGCCGCCGGCGCTGGCCGGCAGCCAGGCGGCCACGAAGTAGTGCTGCATCATCGCCACCCAACCCGACGGAGAGGTGCGGTTCAGGTCGGCCTCGCGCATGTCGCCGTAATCGATTTTCTCGTATTTTTCCTCGGCGGTGTAAATCGCGGCGCCCTGGTAACTGGGCAGGCGGCCGAGGAAACCCATGGCGCTCTCCTGCACCACCTCGGTCTGTTTCAGTTGGCCATAGACGAATCCATTCCACGGTTCCGGGCTGCGGTTGTCCACCCTGAAATCGATTTCGATGCGGTAGGTGTCGCGCCTGAAGCGAAACACCTTCTGATACGCAACCCCGTCCGGCGCACTCCAGTCAAGCGCCACTTCCATCATCTCGCGGTCGCCGAGATCGTATTGCAGTTGCGCCACCGAATACTGGACGCCGTGATTGGGGTATTCCCGGCCCGAGCCGATCAGCCCGCTTTGGGCCACGAATAAGTCCGGGTGGTCGCGATGCATCAACACAAACGGCTCATCCGGCTTGTCGACGCTGACCGGGTGGCGCAGCAGTTCCACCCGCACCAGATCGCCGCCCCGGGGGTCGATTTGGGCGCGCACCAGGTCGGTGGTGATGTGAATTAAATCGCCGCCGGCCGGGGGCGTTTGCGGGGCCTCTTCGGGGCCGGGCGCGGCCGGCGGGCTCGGCAGCGCCGGGGCCGCGGGGATGTCGCGGATGTCTCCGGTGCGGTTTGAGGCGCCGCCGGGGGCGATGGACTCGGTGCGGCCGCTCTCAACCCCGCCACGGGCCGGCGCATATTGCTGCTGAAACTCGAGCCACGACTGCCAGATCATCACCACGATCAGGCCAAGCGCGCCAAGCAGGATGATGCGCTGGAGGTCGGCGCTAAACATGGCGAGGCTTACCGGTGTTGAACGGGCGCGCCGGCACCGGGTCGTAGCCGCCCTCGCAGCCCGGATGGCATCGCCCGATTCGCCTCAACGCCAGCCAGCCGCCGCGCAGCGCGCCGTGCCGCTCGAGCGCCTCGATGGCGTAGGCGGAGCAACTGGGGTGGAAACGGCAGCAACGGCCCAGCAACGGGCTGACCGCCAGCCGGTAGGCCTTAATCAGCAATATCAGCGGTTGTCGCATTTTTGGCCGGCTCTGACCCACATATTGTCCAGTTCCGAGCGCAACCTCGGGGTGTGCTGCCCGGCGGCGCCGGATTTGGCCACGACCACATAGTCGGTCGCGCTTAGCTGGCGCTGGTGGCGGCGAAATGATTCGCGGATGACGCGCTTGATGCGGTTGCGCTCCACGGCCTTTTTGCTGACCTTGCGCGACACCGACATCCCGAGGCGCGGATGGCCCTGCCCGTTGGGGGCCACATGGGCGCTGAAATGGGGCGTGTGCATGCGCGTTCTGTGGTCGAAAACCGCCGTGAAGTGCTTGCCGTCCGCCAACCGCCGGCGGCGGTCGAAACCCGCTGTGGCGCTCCGCTTGAGAGGAATAATGATCAGGCGCTCAGGCGCGACCGGCGTTTGGCGCGCCGGGCATTGATGATCGCCCGGCCGGCCCGGGTGCGCATGCGGGCGCGAAAACCGTGGGTTCTCTTGCGCTTTACTTCGCTGGGCTGAAAAACACGTTTCATGGGGAATTTTGACGGATTATGAGGGTAGCGGAATATATCCCGTCCGCGGCTGAATATCAAGGTCGTGTACGGGTTCCATACATCTGAGGCTCAGGCGGCCTCTTTGAGGGATTGATAATA
>JAPPQJ010000187.1 GCA_028817015.1 Gammaproteobacteria bacterium | reverse complement strand
GAATGTCCGGATGCTTGCCGACGGTGTTGCCGGAGCCGGTCACCGCGCAGGTGATGAAGGCGTTGAAGTTCATGTCGAGGTGGCCTCCCGCCGTCGATGCGGCGTCATCAAGTGGGTGCTGGTCAGGATTTGAATGCGCGGAATTCTGCCCAACCGCGCCTTGCAATGCAAGGCGGGGTTTGCGCGCCCATCGCGCAACGATTAACCGGATGCGCCCGCCTCGCCTTCCCACCGGCGCAGCGGGTCGAGGACATCGCGCGAGAAGTCGATGTCGCGCAAATCGTCTTCCAGGCGCGCCAGTTGCTCGCGCAGCAGGCCGGCCGGCTCGCCGGTCAGTCGCCGTTTCAATCGGCGAAGCGTGGCGCTGGCCGACAGGTGGAACATCAGGCGGGAGCGGGGGCCCAGTTGCGCCGGCAGGCGGCGGCGAAGTTGCCGCTGGTAACGCGCCGAACAAAATTGCTCGTAGGGGACGGTGGCGTTCAAGTCGGGCGGCTCCTTTCGCAGCCACGCAAGCCGTTCCCGCGAGGGCGGCGGGCGGTAATGATGCGAGAGTTTAAGCGCCCGCAGGTGGAAAAAGGTGATGCCGCAGTATTGCACATCCAACGACAACCGGTAGATGCCTCGAAACGATTCGTATTGCGGGATGTTGCGGTAAACGGTTTGCTCGTTGACCGGGTGATACACGAAGTCGTCGCCCTGGCCGTTGAACAGGTGGTTGATGCGCACCCCCGGCACCGCCGACCGGCGCGGGTCGCGCAGCAGGTTGATGCCGGAGGCTAAATAGAGTTTGCGGCGGCCGGCCGCCAGGTCACGGCGGATGGCGGCGGTCAATGCGCTTAACTTGCCGGCGATGGCGAGGTGGTCGGCGTCCAACTTGACCGCCACCTGGCGGGTGGTTTTCGACAGCGCCCAGTTGTAATAGTTGGCCAGGCCGTGCACCGAATCATCGGGGGTGCGCGCGTGGTCGCGGCTTCTCGGCGGGTGGACTTTCGGTGCGTAATGAAACACTTTCAGTTTGCGCGGATATCGATCCGCCAACTCGCGCAGGATGCGCTCGGTGTCATCGGTACAGTCGTTATAGCAGGCGATGATTTCGTCGTAGTGGTCGATGTGCGAAAGAACTGCGACGCGCACTAACTGCTGCTCGTTCTTGATTCGCATGTAAGCGCTGATGCCGGGCTGGCGCGGCCCGGCAAGCATGCGCGGGTGGAACTTGAACTCGCTGAAGTCGCCCATTCAAACGCCGCTCCCCAACAGCGACTGCCCCGGCGGCGCTACCAATGGAGGGGGGGGGGGGCAGGTGATGAAGGCTTTAAAGTTCACGGGGTGCCTGGCCTCTTGCTGATGATGCGGGGTCGTGTTTGGCGGGGGATTCTGCCCAAGCGGAGCCGGCAATGCAAGGCGCGTTGGCGCCCGCCTCGCCCTCCCATCGGCGCAGCGGGTCGAGGACATCGCGCGAGAAGTCGATGTCGCGCAAATCGTCTTCCAGGCGCGCCAGTTGCTCGCGCAGCAGGCCGGCCGGCTCGCCGGTCAGTCGCCGTTTCAATCGGCGAAGCGTGGCGCTGGCCGACAGGTGGAACATCAGGCGGGAGCGGGGGCCCAGTTGCGCCGGCAGGCGGCGGCGAAGTTGCCGCTGGTAACGCGCCGAACAAAATTGCTCGTAGGGGACGGTGGCGTTCAAGTCGGGCGGCTCCTTTCGCAGCCACGCAAGCCGTTCCCGCGAGGGCGGCGGGCGGTAATGATGCGAGAGTTTAAGCGCCCGCAGGTGGAAAAAGGTGATGCCGGTGTATTCCACTTCCAGCGGCAACCGGTAGATGTCAAACGATTCGTATTGCGGGTCGTTGCGGTAAACGGTCTGCTCGTTGACCGGGTGATACACGAAGTCGGTCTGGCCGGCAAGCAGATAGTTGACGCGCACCCCCGGCACCGCCGACCGGCGCGGGTCGCGCAGCAGGTTGATGCCCGACGACAGATAGAGTTTGCCGCGGCCGGCCGCCAGGTCACGGCGGATGGCGGCGGTCAATGCGCTTAACTTGCCGGCGATGGCGAGGTGGTCGGCGTCCAACTTGACCGCCACCTGGCGGGTGGTTTTCGACAGTGCCCAGTTGTAATAGTTGGCCAGGCTGTGCACCGAATTGTCGGCGGTCTGTGCGTGCTCGCGACTATTCGGAGGGTGCACTTTGGGTTGGTAGTGCATCACCTTGAGTTTGCGCGGATACTGCGCCGCGAGGTCATGCAGGATGCGCTCGGTGTCATCGGTGCAGCCGTTATAGCAGGCGATGATTTCGTCGTAGTGGTCGATGTGCGACATCACCGCGATGCGCACCAACTGCTGCTCGTTCTTGATTCGCATGTAGGCGCTGATGCCGGGCCGGCGCGGCCCGGCGAGCGTGCGCGGGTCGAACTGAAACTCGCTGAAGTCGCCCATTCAAACCGCCCGGCGGCCGCACCCCCGGTACATCTCGCTTAACCGCCCCAGCAGGGAATGCGCGCGCAGGGGCTGGTGTTTGTCGTAGCCGCCGAGGCGCAGGAATTCATTGCCGATGTGAAATGAATAACTGTCGGGGAACAACGCATCGAGGTCGCCGTCGAAGCGCTCCAACAACATGCGTCGCCATTGCGCGCGCGGGAACGCCAAATACGGCGAAAAAAAACTGCAGGGTTTGGCGTGTTCAAGCAAGCCGTAATGCGCCAACGCCCGGGTGAAGCCGACCGGCCCGCCGGCCTCGCCCCAGTTGGTGAACGCCCTGCCCCGCCGCAGCATGATTCGTTTCAGTTTGCGCGCGCAGTCGCGCCAGGTGTCGTAAGGCGTGAAGCGGTTGGGATGCGCGCATCTTTGCATCATGTGCCGGCAAAAAGCGTGACCGGCCGGGAACCACAGCACATCGATGTGACAGGAGCCGCCGCCGGGATTGCGGCTGCCGCCCGGCACGATGTTTTGGTCGCCGCCAAACACCGGAGCGGCTTCGAACACAAACGGTTTCAGGCAGACCACATCCATGTCCACCCACCATCCCCCGCGCCGGTACAGCAGCGTCCACCTGAACCAGTCGCTGAATATCGCGTAACTGCCGCTGCCATAGCGATGCATGAACACTTGGCGCCGCGGAATGATGGCGCCGGCGTCCATCACGCGCACGCCGGCCGGCACGCCCGCCGGCTCATCATATGCATACAAAATAAACTCATGACCGTGATAAAGAAACGACTGCGCGCAGAGTTGTTCAATCGGCGACAGGGGCTCGCCCACCCACATCGACTGCACCGGCGGCGGCTGCGCTACCAATTGATCGGGGGGGGGGGGGGGGGCCGGGGCACGGCCGCCCTAGGCTTTCGCGCCCGCCGCCCCCCTCCCCCGCGACCGCGCTGGTCCCTGCGCCCGCATCTCCTCCCCCCCGGC
>JAPPQJ010000111.1:890-3430 GCA_028817015.1 Gammaproteobacteria bacterium | reverse complement strand
GAAAAAGGCCGATGAAGTGCAGATCCTTAAATATGTCGTGCATAACGTCGCCGACAACCACGGCCTGACCGCCACCTTCATGCCCAAGCCGCTGGTCGGCGACAACGGCACCGGCATGCATGTCCACCAGTCCATCTTCAAGGGCGGCGCAAATATTTTCTCCGGCGACCAGTATGGCGGCCTGAGCGAGACGGCGCTTTACTACATCGGCGGGATTTTCAAGCACGCCCGCGCGGTCAACGCCTTCACCAACGCCAGCACCAACAGTTACAAGCGCCTGGTGCCCGGCTTTGAGGCGCCGATTCTGCTGGCCTATTCGGCGCGCAACCGCTCCGCCTCGTGCCGCATTCCCTATGTCACCAACCCCGGGGAGCGGCGCATCGAGATTCGCTTCCCGGACGCCGCGGGCAATCCGTATTTTGCCTTCACCGCCATGCTGATGGCCGGGCTGGACGGCATCCACAACAAGATTCACCCCGGCGACCCGGCCGACAAGGACCTCTACGACCTGCCGCCTGAGGAGGAAAAACAACTGCCGACTGTGGCCCACGGCCTCGACATCGCCCTGGAAGCGCTCGACGGCGACCGTGAGTTTCTGACCGCCGGCGGGGTCATGAGCAACGACATGATCGACGCCTACATCGAACTTAAGATGGAAGAGGTCAATCGCCTGCGATTGGAGACTCATCCGTGTGAATTCGACATGTATTACAGCGTCTGAGGCGGCGCCGCCAGCCGGGTCAGCGCGGCGGCCGGCAACGCCTCGTTGGCTCATCCACAGCGCTTGAGCGGCGCTTTGAACCACCCCCATGAACCGGCGCCGGCGGCGCGCATGCGCGCCTACCTGGAGCGAGTCGCCACCGGGCCCGAATTAAGCAAGCCGATCAGCCGCGCGGCCGCCAGGGATGCGATGCAAATGGTGCTGGCGCGGCAGGTTGACCCGGTGCAGGCCGGCATCTACCTGATCGCGATGCGGATGAAGCGGGAAACCGACCAGGAAAACCTCGGCTCGCTGGACGCGCTGCTCGACCGGGTCGAGCGCCACACGGTGGACTGTGCGTGCCTGGTCGATATCGCCGACCCGTTCAACGGTTATGCGCGCAACGTGCCGGCCACGCCGTTCCTCGGCGCGGTGCTGGCGGCGTGCGGATTGAACGCCTATTCCCACGGCCTGCGCACGGTCGGCCCGAAATACGGCGTCACCCATCACATGGTCTATGCGGCGGCGGGAATGGCGGTGGATTTGCCGCCAGCCGAAGTGGCCGGGCGCATCGCCGACCGGCGCATCGGATGGGGTTATATCGACCAGTCGGTGTATTCCCCCGCGCTGCACAACCTGGTTGATCTGCGCGCACAGATGGTGAAACGCTCCTGCATCACCACCCTGGAGGTGGCGCTTGGGCCGTTGCGGGCGGCGGGCACGACCCATCTTTTAACCGGCTATGTGCACAAAGCGTATCCGCCGGTCTATACGCTGCTGGCCAGGGAGGCGGGTTACGACGGCGCCCTGATCATCCGCGGCGTCGAAGGCGGCTGCATCCCGTCGCTTAGCCATCCGGCCAAATATTTCGGTTACAATGCCGGCAGCGGCGACCAAGCGACACGGATCACGCCTGCGCAAGTGGGTGTCGATCAGTCGCTAAGGGCCGCTCCCATACCGCCGCATCTCATCGGAGAAACGCCGGTATACCCCGGCTCCGAGCGCTATGGTGTGGTCGCGCCGGTGGATACGCGGGGCGTTGCGGCCCACTGCGCCGAGTTGGGCCTGGGCGCGCTGGCCGGGGAAGCGGGGGCGATGCGCGACAGCCTGGTCTATGGGGGCGCGCTTTGTTTGTTTCACTGCGGCCAGGCCGCCACATTGCGCGACGGTGCCGAGAGGGTGCGCAAGGTGCTCGATGCCGGCGATGCGCGCCGGCGTTTTGACGCGGCGTTGGGTTGACTTGGGTTGACTTTAGCCCTTTCGGTGCCCAGTTATGCTATATTCAGACGCTGATACGCTGTTCAACCTCTTCTTAATCATGGGAACAAGATAGATGCCTTGGAATCAACCCGGGTCGGGCGGCCCTGACGACAAAGACCCCTGGGGCCAGTATGAAGGCCGGCGGCGTGGTCGCCGTGAAGAGCCGCCGGATCTCGATGAAATTTTTCGCACGGTCAAGAATCGCTTCGATTCGCTCCTGGGCGGCGGCGGCCGCCGAAACAGTGGCGATGGCGGGCGCGGCAACGGCCGGCAGTTTTATATTCCCGGCGGCGGCATGATCGGCCTGGTGCTTCTGGTGGTGTTGGGCGTGTGGCTGTTCAGCGGCGTCTACACAGTGGACCAGGGCGAGCAGGCCGTGGAGTTGCGTTTCGGCAAATATCTGGAGACCAACGACGCCGGTCTGCACTGGCACATCCCGGCGCCGTTCGAGTCGGTGGAAATCATCAACACCCAGCAGGTCAACACCGTTGAGGTGGGGTATCGCAAAGGCACCGGCACCCTGTCCACGGTGCCGCGCGAGGCGCTGATGCTGACCCAGGACGAGAACATCATCGATGTC
>JAPPQJ010000111.1:0-745 GCA_028817015.1 Gammaproteobacteria bacterium | reverse complement strand
GACCGGCATCAATGTGCGCACCGTGGAGATGCAGAACGCGCAGCCGCCGGCGCAGGTAAAAAACGCCTTCGACGATGTGGTCAAGGCGCGCGAGGACGAGGAGCGCATTAAGAACCTGGCCCAGGCCTACGCCAACGACATCATCCCCAGGGCGCGCGGTCTGGCGGCGCGCATCGCCGAGGAAGCGGCCGCGTATAAAGCGTCCACGGTGGCCAAGGCGGAAGGCGAGGCGTCCCGGTTCGAGCAGGTGTATGACGAGTATGTCAAGGCCCGGGCGGTGACCCGCGACCGCTTGTATCTGGAGGCCATGGAGGAAGTCCTCGCCAACTCCAGCAAGATGATCATCGACCAGGAAAACAGCGACAGTATTTTATATCTGCCGCTCGACCAACTGCTGCGCGGGCGCGATGTTTCGCGCGACGGCGACCTGATACCGGGTGCGGCCGCGGCCGCGGTCAGCCAGTCGGCCGAGCGCGCCGAATTGCCCACCGGCCGCGCGAACCGCTCGTCCGGGCGCAGCATCAACCGCACCGCGAGGAACTGACCGTGAAAGGCAAAAGCACCCTCTTTGTGATTGTCGCCGCCATCGCCGGCGCGTTGTTGTTCGCCTCGGTGTTTTATGTGGACGAGCGCGAAAAAGCCATCGTCTTCAAGTTCGGCGAAATCGTCAACTCCGACCTGGAGCCGGGCCTGCACTTCAAGATTCCGTTCATCAACAATGTGCAGTATTTCGACGCCCGCGTGC
>JAPPQJ010000010.1 GCA_028817015.1 Gammaproteobacteria bacterium | reverse complement strand
GCGCGTGACCCCGGCGTTGCACACGCCGCTGATGAGCGTCACCAACGCCATCAGCAGCATCATCGTCATCGGCGCGCTGTTGCTGGCCGACTCCCCCAACTGGCGCTATCTGGTGCTGTTCGCGCTGTTGCTGGCCTCCATCAACATCGCCGGCGGCTTCCTGGTCACCCAGCGCATGCTGAAGATGTTTTCTAAATAGGCCGATGCCCGTTGCCGCCCCAACGCCGATTCGCCACGCCCGCGCCGGTTATCCTGTCACAGCCACAAAAGGCGCTGGATACCGGATCAAGCCCGGTGTGACAGGAAAAGCGGATTATGGCCTCCGCAATGGCGGATGCCTGACCCACGGACATCCTCCGCCGGCAACCGCATTGGCTGGCTGAACCCATGATACCGCAGGGCATGGTCAACGCGGCCTATCTGGTGGCCGCCATTTTGTTCATTCTCAGCCTCGGCGGCCTGAGCCACCAGCGCAGCGCGCGACGCGGCAACGGCTATGGCATGGCCGGGATGGCGCTGGCGTTAGCGGCCACGCTGCTCGGTGAAACGCCCGGCAACCTCGCGCTGATTGCGTTGCTAATGGCGGTCGGCGGCGCGATTGGCGGCGCGGTGGCGTTGCGCGTGCAAATGACCGACATGCCGCAACTGGTGGCCATTTTGCACAGTTTTGTCGGGCTGGCGGCGGTGTTGGTCGGTTTCACGACCTTTTTGGACGGCGGCGCCCGGTATACCGGGGTCGAGCAAACCATCCACGAAATCGAAATCTACCTCGGCGTGTTGATTGGCGCGGTCACCTTCACCGGCTCGGTGGCTGCGTTCGGCAAACTGCAGGGCCTCATCAGCAGCGCGCCGCTGACCCTGCCGGCACGCCACTGCCTGAACGCCGCTCTGGGGCTGGCGTGCGTGTATTTGGGCATGGTGTTCGTCGGCGCGCCCTCCACCGCCGACGCCGCCGTGCCGCTGCTCATCATGACCGCGCTGGCGTTGCTGTTCGGCGCCCACATGGTCCTGGCCATCGGCGGCGCCGACATGCCGGTGGTGATTTCGATGCTGAACAGTTATTCCGGCTGGGCGGCGGCGGCGACCGGCTTCGTGCTGGCCAACGACCTGCTCATCGTCACCGGCGCATTAGTCGGCTCGAGCGGGGCGATCCTGAGTTACATCATGTGCCGGGCCATGAACCGGCGTTTTCTCAGCGTCATCGCCGGCGGCTTCGGCGGCGGCACCGACAGCGGTGCGGGTGCGCCGGCGGCGGCCACAGCAGGCGCCGGCGGCGAAAGCACCGCCATCGACGCCGCGCAGGCCGCCGAGTGGCTGGGCGGCGCCCAATCGGTGGTCATCGTGCCCGGCTACGGCATGGCGGTGGCGCGCGCCCAGCACCCGATTTCGGCATTGACCCGCCGCCTGCGCGACCGGGGGGTGGCGGTGACCTTCGGCATCCATCCGGTGGCCGGGCGCATGCCGGGGCACATGAATGTCCTGTTAGCCGAGGCGCAAGTGCCCTACGACATCGTGCTGGAAATGGATGAAGTCAACGCGCGCATCGAACAGACCGATGTGGTATTAGTGGTCGGCGCCAACGACATCGTCAACCCTTCGGCGCTGGACACCCCGGACAGCCCGATTGCCGGCATGCCGGTGCTGGAAGTGTGGAAGGCGGGCTGCGTCATCGTGTTGAAGCGCAGCATGGCCAGCGGCTACGCCGGGGTGGAAAACCCGCTGTTTTTCAGGGACAACACCCGCATGCTTTTCGGCGACGCCAGGCAGCGCATCGAGGAGGTGTTAGGCGGTCTCGGTTAACCCTCACCCCTGCCCGCCCTGCCCGCCCGTTTTTATCCGGCGGCGCAGACCGTTTTCAACCGCCATGACCGCCGCTTCCACGCGGGAATGGACTTTCAGTTTGCGCAAGATCGCCTTGACATGCAGTTTGACCGTGCCGTCGGAGATGTCCAGGTTGCGGGCGATGGCTTTGTTGCTCCGCCCCTCGGACAGGTGGCACAGGATTTCCAGTTCGCGGCGGGTCAATGCGCTGAACGGGGCCGGGGCCGGTTGCGGCGCGGGGGGGTCGCCGCGCTTGACCAGTTCGGCCAACACCGGGGTGAGGCCGGGAGCCACCACGGTTTTGCCGGCGGCGATTTCGTATAACGCCGCGACTAACGCATCCGGCTCCATGTCTTTGAGCAGGTAGCCCTTCGCGCCCTTGCGCAACGCCTCGGCCAGGTCAGCCTGGTCGCTGCTGGTGCTCAGCATCACCACCGGCGCCGCCACCCGCCGGCGCATCAGGTGGTCGAGCACCTCCAGGCCGTCGATATCGGGCATGCGCAAATCCAGGAGAATCACATCCGGGTTGAACGCCTCCGCCCGCCGCACCCCGGCGCGCCCGTCCCCGGCGGCCGCGGCGTCGATGTTGCGGCGTTTCAGAAGCCCCGCCAGGCCTTCGCGAAACAGGGTGTGATCGTCTATGAGGAGTACGCGCATCGGCGGCCCTGAGCCATTAGCGCCGCCAACCGCTAATCGGCGGGGCGCGGAAAGGATAGCAGGATTCGCGCTCCTTCGCCGGGCTCGCTGTCGATTTGCAAGTCGGCGCCGATGGATTGCGCGCGCTGCGCCATCACCGACAGGCCGATGCGCGCCGCGGAGTCGGCGGGGTTGGCGGAATCGGCGGCGTCGAAGCCGCCGCCATCGTCCTCGACCAGCGCGGTGTAGCGGCCATCCCCGTCCACGCCCAACAGCACCCGCGCATTGCGGGCCCGGCTGTGTTTGCGGATGTTGGTCAGCGCCTCCTGGATGATGCGGACGATTTCCAGTCGCCATTTTTCCGGGATTTCCACTTCGCTCCACTGGTCCTGGAAAAACAGCGAAATCCCGCACTGGCCGCGGAAGCGGTCCACCACCGACTGAATGGCCGGACGCAGCCCGCCGGGGTCAATGGGCGCGCGGAAATACCGGATCAGGCTAAGCAACTCGGCGTTGGCCTCGGCCAGCAGATTCTCGAGGGCTTCCATTTGCTCCCACGCCGCCTGCTGGTCGCGCTGGCGCAGCGCATCACCGAGGGCGCGCGCCTGGAAACGCAGCCCGGCGATGGTCTGGGCCAGCGAATCGTGCAGTTCGTTGGCCAAATGGGTGCGCTCCCGCATGCGCGACAAGCGCGCCGACTCGGCGTGCAGGTCGATGCGCTCGAGGGCCATGGCGATGTTGCGGCCCAGGTTATACAGCAGTTGGCTGAATTCGTCCGGCAACGGAAAACGCCCGGCGGCGAACCAGACGCGGCATTCGCCGTAGTCTTTGGCGCTGAAGCGCAGCGGAATTTTGACGCAGCGGAGGCCGCCGGCGGCGGCGGGGCCGGCCACGCCGGCCTCGGCGACCCGCACCGGTTGATGGCCATCGCCGCCCCCGTCGAAGCGGAAAAACTCCACCCGGCGCGCCTCCAGCACCTCGGCCATCGGCGCGGCGCTGCGCTCCATCAATTCGGCGGCGCCGGCGTTGTGGCTGAAATTCCCGGAAATGTCATACAGCAGACGCACCAGGTGGGTCTGGGTTTTCAGTCGCGCGGCCTGTTCAAGCAACTCCCGGTTCTTCGATTCGGCGAGCGATTCCAGCCACTCGGCCAGGCGGTTGATATCGTCGGTCAGCCCATACAACCCGGTCTGGCCAGCCTCCAGCCGCGCCGAAAAATTGCCCTGGCGAATGTGCGAAGCCCACTCCGCGATGCCGCGAATCGGCTCCACCAGCGCCTTGCGGTTGACCGCAAACAGCGCGGCGACCAGCGCCACAGACGCGACCGCCAGCGCGATCTCAACCGCCCAGGCCAGATGGCCGCCGGTCTGATGCCGCCAGATGAGCCAGCCGGCCGCGACATCGCACAGCAGCAACACCACCAGCCCCAGCAACAGCGCGTGGATGCGCCTGACCGGGAGGTTGTTGCGCGGGGCCGGCCTGGCTTCAGGCCGGGTCAGGCGGTTTGCATCCGGGGTCAAAGCGGCACGCCCGTCACTGTCTTAACGCCGGCGTCAGAAGCAAGGTCGCCGGGCTCACATCGATCAAAGCGCCGGACAACAGCACGACCGGATTGACCAGCAGCAGGGTGCCGGCGCCGAAGCCGAGGGCAACCGCCTCGGGGATTCGCTCAGGGGCCGGCATCCACAGGTAAAGCGCGAACATGGCGATGATCATCAGGATGCGCGCGCCGGTCATAGCCGTCTCGCGCGCCCGGTTGCAGAAATCCGCGGCGCTTAGCCGGCGGCAGCCTGGCCGGTCATTTCGCATTCATTGCCGGGCGCGCCGCCGCTTCCGGCCGCCAGTTGCCGCAGCGCAAGGTATGCTGTTGCGCCCGGGCGGGGAAAGCGAAAGCCATCAGCGTCGGCACGGCCCGGCGAATGAAGCGAATTTTCATCGGATGACTCCCCCTGGCGGGCGAAAAAGCGGGAGGAAAGGTTATGCGGATGGACAAATTGCGCAACCGCCCCTACCCGTACAACCTGACGAACAACGGCATGGATTCATGGAAGCCGTCGGCAAAGCCGCCACCGGGCGGGCGGTAGGTGCTTTCAAGGGAGACGCTGCCGGCATAGTTGTGCTCGCGCAACCCGTCGGCGATGGCCTGCAAATGCGGCGCCATGTGGCCTTCTCCCAACTTGCAGAAGGTCACGCTGGCGCGCGCCGGCTCGACCACCGCATCCTTGATATGCACATGACCGATTTTGCCGTCGGCGAGAAAATTCAAGCCGTCGGGGGTGGGCGGTTCGCCGCAATACAGCGTATTGCACGGGTCCCACAGGGCGAACAGCCGGCCCCGGGCGCCGAGGTCGTCTATGAGTTTGCTCATAGTGTAGGCCGAATTAACCATGGTGCCATTGCCGGTCTCAATGACCAGTTTCACATTTTCGCGCGCGGCGAGTTCGAGGGGCGCCTCCATCAGCGCCTGCAGTTTGCCCCACGCATGGTTGGCGACCACCCAGTGCTCGGCGCCGCCGCCGCCGAACAAAATGGTCTCGCGACGGCAACTCATCATGCGCACGATGTCGGTTCCAAGTTCGTGGGCAAACTCGATGCATCGCGCCAATGCGTTCATCTGCTCGCGGTATTCATGCGAGTCGGCCTCGACCTGCACCGGCTGGCGCGCGAAGATATGCCGCGACAGACACGACACGCGCAGGCCGTTGTCGGCGGTGATTGCGCGGACTTCACGGCGCCTGGCCAGCGGCAGGTCGCCGACCTCGTATTCCCACAGATACTGGTATTCGATGTCGGTAAGCCCGGCGGATTTGGCGGTCTCCGCCGCCGCGCGCACATCGCGGCTGATGCCGTCGCTAATCACCCCCAGCCGCATGCTCGGTCACCTCTTGCCGGTCTTGGATTGGGACCGGGCGCGGCGCGGCGCGTCGGGGTCGATTCCCGCCATTCGCTCCAGCACCTTGACCACACACCAGTTGTCCTCATCGGGATAACTGGAGATACCGGCTTGAAACAACTCGCGCGCCGCGGACGCCACCGGCACCGGCACCCCGACGCGGCGCGCCAGGTTGGTGCTGATGCCCAGGTCTTTATGCATGGTGGCGATGCGGCTGCCGGTGTTTTTGAACTTGCGCGCCTTAATCAGCCCGGCGCAGTTTGCCAGCAGGGGCGATGCCGCCATGCTGGTGGTCAGCGCATCAAACACCACCCGGGTATCGATGCCGGCTTTGCGCCCCAGGGTCATGGATTCAAAGATCGCCGAGAAAAAGCCGCCAAGCATGACTTGAAGCACCGCCTTGACCGTCTGCCCGTCGCCCGGGTTTTCGCCGGCGATGTGGACGGTTTTGCCGAGCACCCGCAAATGCGGGCGGATCTTTTTGATCGCCGCCGGCGCGCCCGCGGCCATGAAGGTCAGCGTGCCATCGCGCGCTCCGGGCAGGCCGCCGCTGACCGGCGCGTCGACGATGTGCACGCCATGGGCGGCCGCGACTTCGGCCACCTCGGTCAATTCGTCGCGCTCCACCGTGGCCGAGACCACAATGACCGAGCCGCGCGGCATGGCCTGCAACAAGCCGTTTTCGCCGGCCACCGCCTCCATGACCTGGCGCCCGAACATCACCATGATGAACGCGACGGCGGCGCCTTCGGCGCTGTCGCGGGCATTTTTGGCCGCGCCGCCGCCGGCGGCTTTAAGCAGATTGCGCCGCTTTGCCGACAAATCATATCCGGACACTTCATAGCCCGCGCGAACAAGGTTCCGGGCCATGGGCAGGCCCATGTCGCCGAGACCTATGAAAGCGATTTTTTTCGGGGCTTTACCGGCGGGCCCGGGCGGCGCTTTTTTGCCGGCCCGGTGTTTTGCACTTGCGGATGGCGCCTTATGCGTGGTTGCCATGGGGTTTCCATTTGAAGCACAATCGGCCCCAAAATACTATAAGGCCAAGCGGTTGTCAAACCGCACCCGCACAGGTGCAGCCCGTGGCCCGGGCCGAAATGAAATGAAAGTTATGCGAGGCATCGCCATGCTCGACTCACGCACACTGGAAGCCTTTGACCGGGACGGCTATTGCAAAATTGACAGATTGATCGAGCCGCGCGACTTCGCCCCGGTCATGGACGCCTGCGCGGGCGTGCTGGATCAACTTTGCGCACAACTGAAAACCGACGGCCGCATCAAAGACGCCTATGCCGGCCTGCCGTTCCTCGATCGCTACCTGCAAATCACCCGCGACACCGGCGGCGTGTTCGCCCAGCATTTCACCATCGCGCTGCCGCAGCAGGGGGTCACCGCCGACACGCCGATTTTGCTGGCGCCGGAAGTGTTTAACCTGCTCGTGCACCCGCGCATCATCGATGCAGTGGAGCATTTTCTCGGCCCCGAGATCGCGGTCAGCCCGGTCGGCAATGTGCGCATTAAGCCACCGGAAAATTTAATCGCACCGGGCCAGCGCCGGCAGCGCGTCGGCCTGTTTCGCGCCACCCCGTGGCATCAGGACAACGGCGTGATTACCCCGGACGCGGACCGCACGCCGATGCTCACGGTATGGTTTTCCATCACCGATGTACCGGTTGAATGCGGTTGCCTGCAAGTCATTCCCGGCAGCCATCACGGCCGGATTTTGCGCCACTGCCCGGACCGCAACGGCGAACTGTCCATCCCCGCATCCATGCTGCCGGCGCCCCGGCCCAGGCCCCTGCCGATGCGCGCCGGCGATGTGCTGTTCCTGCACCGCCGCCTGTGCCACGCCGCACTGGCAAATCGAAGTTCGCGCATGCGGTGGAGTTTTGATTTAAGATACATCCCGGCCGGACGGCCCAGCGGCCGCGAGTTGTATCCGTCCTTCGTGGCGCGCAGCCGCGCTGCGCCGCAAACCGAACTTCGCTCGCCGGCCGGATGGGCGCAGATGTGGCGGGACGCGCGCGCCCGGCTGGCCGGCAACACCCCGCCACGCGAAAGCTGGAACCGCTGGCGCGCCGACGCGGAGGGCTGCGCTTGACGGGCGGAGCCGCTTATCGATCGGTTACAATAGTTTGTTTTGCGGCGGCAAGAAATGAACGACAAGCAACTGAAACTGGGTATCCCGAAAGGCAGTTTGGAGGAGGCGACCCGGGAATTGTTTTCGCAGGCGGGCTGGAACATCAACACCCGTTCGCGCAATTATTTTCCCTCCATCGACGACCCGGAGATTCGTTGCGCGCTGGTGCGCTCCCAGGAAATGGGGGCGTATATTGCCAGCGGCACCCTGGACGCCGGGCTGACCGGCCAGGACTGGATCACCGAAACCGGCGCCGAGGTCGAGGTGGTCAGCGATCTGGTGTATTCCAAGGCCTCCAACAACCCGTGCCGGTGGGTGCTGATCGTCGACCAGGCTTCGGAGATTCGCTCGCTGGAAGACCTGCAGGGCAAACGCATCGCCACCGAACTGGTGTCGTTCACCCGGCGTTTCCTGAATGAGCGCGGTATCGACGCCACGGTGGATTTTTCCTGGGGCGCGACCGAAGCCAAGGTGGTCGAGGGGCTGGCCGATGCGGCCGTGGAAATCACCGAAACCGGGAGCACCATTCGCGCTCACGGCCTGCGCATTGTCTGCGATCTGCTGCACACCCACACGGTGTTCGTGGCCAACCGGGAAGCGCTGAAGGATGCGTGGAAAAAGCGCAAGATCGGCAAAATCGCGCTGTTGCTGGAAAGCGCGCTGGCGGCCCGGGACAAGGTGCTCCTGAAGATGAATGTGCCGGCCGAGCGCCTGGACGAGGTGGTGAGTCAACTGCCCAGTCTGCACGCCCCGACCATCAACCGATTATACGGAGACGACTGGCTGGCGGTGGAGACAGTGATCGACAAAGGCGAGGTGCGCGACCTGGTGCCGATGCTCAAGGCGGCCGGCGCCGAGGGCATCCTCGAGTTTGAACTGAGGAAGTTGGTCGCCTAAGCCGGGCGCAACCGGGCATCGCCGGTTGTGGATGTGGGCCCCGCGAGCGCCGATACGCCGATACCCAAACAGGAGGTGCCGGGTGTCGAAAGCGCGGCAGACACCCGAACCACCGCCCGGTGGTTCGGGTTTATGCGACAAGCCCGAGAAGCGTTTACTGTCTCAGGTATTCCTTGTCTGAAAGTTCAACCGGCCCCAGCGCCCAGGCGCCGCGGGTTCTGGCGTGCTCAACCGCGGCGTTGATTTCGCGCAGGCTGACATTGCGCGGAATCTCCAGAACTTGACCGGGATAGATTAAGTCCGCGTCCGTGATCTGGTCGAGGTTGGATTTATACAGCAACGGCCATTGCTCGGCCTGGTTGTATACCTCATCCACCGCCGATATCCCCCACAGGTGCTCGCCCCTGGCCACGATCCAACTGGTCAAGGCATCCGACTGCCGTCTGGCATCGTCCGCATCGCCGTCGGCGCCCGTCTCGGTGGGAGTCAACGGCTCGGCAAGCGCCGCCGGAGCGGCGGGAACCGCGGCTTCCGCCGGCCTGCTCTTGGCGCTGATGCAACCGCTCGCTGCGGCCATGGCGAAAAGAGCCGCAGTCAACCCCATTAGCCTCAGGCATGAATAAATCGTATTGGGCGATTTTGACATACTATAAATCCCGGTTTTCGTAAAAAAGACAAAGGGTAACGGTTTCTAACCCAACCCCCCCGTGGCACGGAGTTTATACCCAAAACTACAAAAAATGCAATACCTGTGTACGGGCCCCCGAAATCCGTGATTGATCTGAGCAGAGTTTTTTCCATCAGCGAGTTCGCCGATGCGCCTGGAAAGGGAGCGCAACAGCCCAGTCGCAGGAAAAAGACCGGCCGTATCGGTCGGGAAAGGGGGGATTTCAGTCAGGATAGGGGTTCGTCGCCACAATTGCAAGGAAGCCAGATACTGATCCGGAACTTTCAGATTATAGTGTCCCGCCAGATTACATAGTCCGGGCGCCGGTGGCGTGCTGCTGGTGTGGTAGCCGTATGGGGCGCGGGCGGCTCGCTTATCCGGTATGCTCTGTTGCTATGCGGCGAGTTCCGCCAGGATTGCCGAATGATAGCAGGATAGCGAAGTTTCCGCCGGTAAAATCCACCTCCGCCATAGCTTACAGGTTTATTTTCCCTTTGAGCATCACGCTGTGCGTCGCCGCGGGGTTGTCTTTTTCGCGGCGTTCGCCCGCCAAC
>JAPPQJ010000057.1 GCA_028817015.1 Gammaproteobacteria bacterium | reverse complement strand
GCGACTGCCATCGGGCGGCGCATTGTTTGATATGCGGGTTATAACGCATGGCCGGCCATGTAGGCCAGGCGGCGCAGCAGGGAGTGGCCTTGCTGGTTGATGCGGGTGCTGCCGGCGGATGGGCCGGACTGGTGGCGTCGAGTCCGTGTAAAAACTCCATAAAACAAGAATTGCACGAAAAATTTCCCACTTTTATAGCATAATATAGCCAAAAATGGCGTTTATTCGCCACTTATGCTCATATTTTCATGCTTTTTCTCCTAACTTTCCCACTAAACAAAAAATTCGGGAAGCTTTTATACGGGCTGACAGTATGCGAAGGCGCGCCCGTTTAGATGCGGGAAGACGGCGGCTGGTTTGTCGAGGGGCTGGCGTGTTCGCGTCCGCCCGCTTCGACCAGGCGCCGGTATTTGCTCATGAGTTGGTTTTCGGATTCACGATGCGCCGGGTCGAGGGGAATGCAGTCCACCGGGCACACTTCCACGCACTGGCTGGTGGCGAAGTGGCCGACGCATTCGGTGCACCGGGTCCAGTCGATGTGGTAGATTTCCTCGCCCTGGAAAATGGCGTCGTTGGGGCATTCCGGCTCGCAGACATCGCAGTTGATGCACTGGTCGGTGATCATCAGCGCCATCGTCCAACCTCCGCCCGGCGCGGCTCAGCCGGGCTGCCGGAATTTTTCGCCCAGCGCACGCAACGTCTCGCTGTGGACGAAAGCGCTGACATCGCCGCCGTGGCGGGCGATTTCTTTGACCAGGGACGCCGACACGAAAGTATACTGCTCCGCCGGGGCTAAAAACACGGTCTCCAGTTTCGGCTCCAGCCGGCGGTTCATCGACGCCAGTTGGAATTCGTATTCAAAATCGGACACCGCGCGCAGCCCGCGCAGGATGACTTCGGCGCCGCGCCGGCGGGCGAAATCGATCAACAAACCGGAAAACCCCACCACTTCGACATTGCCGACCGCACCCAGGGCCCGGCCGGCCAGGGCAATGCGCTCATCCAGCGAGAACAGCGGCCGCTTTTCCGGGTTGTCGGCGACCGCCACGATGATATGGTCGAACATCCGCGCCCCGCGCATCACCAGGTCGCTGTGGCCGTTGGTAACCGGGTCGAAGGTGCCCGGATAGACCGCGGTTTTATTCATGTTTGGAGCAGCGTTGAGCGAACCGCGCCGCAACGCTTTTCCCGGATGATATGCCAATCCGGCGGCACCGGTAAGGCGGGGCCGGCGTGCGGCGATTCGATATATACCAGCGCGCCCGGATTGAGCAGGTCGCACCCGCGCAGGGTCTCGCACACCGGCGCGATCATCCCACCGGCGAAGGGCGGGTCGAGGAAGATGATGTCGAAGCCTTTGCGCGCGTCCCGGGAGGGTTGCCCGCGGCCGTGCTGCCGCAAAAACCGCTCCGCCCGTCCGGGGAAAATATCGACCTGGTTTTCCGCCTGCAACGCCCCCCGGTTGGCGCGCAACCATTGAAGCGCCTGCGGATGAGACTCGACCAGCACCACATTCGGCGCGCCGCGCGATGCGGCCTCAAAACCCAATGCGCCGCTGCCGGCGAACAAGTCGAGGCAAAATTGGCCGTGCAAGCGGTGCGGCAGCCAGTTAAACAGGGTTTCTCGGACCGCATCCGGCGACGGCCGCAACCCCGCCACGCGGGCGCAACCCAGCCGGCGGCTCCTCCACTGCCCGCCGATGATTCTAATGTGGCCGCTTTTTTTCATGCCGGTTTGCTACCATACGCCTGTCAGCCGGTCGCCGCTCAAAATGGCAGAGAAAAACCCTCATCTTTCAACCACCGATGCCAATGGCGCCAACAGTGCCGGCGGCAACTTGTTTGCCCGCCTGGCCAAAACCCGCCGCCATCTGGCCGACGGTGTCGCCGGGCTGTTTGGCGGCAACGCACCTCTAAGCCAATCGCTGTTCGACAACCTGCACGACCATCTGTTGCTGGCCGATGTCGGCGTGGCCGCCAGCGAGCGCATTATAAACCGCCTGCGCACCGACGCCAACGACCGCCGCTTCAAGCGCCCGGAACAGTTGACCGAGGCGTTGCGCGCGGTGCTGGCGGAGATCCTGGAACCGTGCCAGCAGCCGCTGCTGGTCGAAGCCGCCGGGCGGCCGTTTGTCATTTTGATGGTCGGGGTCAACGGGGTCGGCAAGACCACCACATTAGCCAAATTAGCCGCCCGTTTGCAGCGCCAGGGGTGCGCGGTCATGTTGGCGGCCTGCGACACCTTCCGCGCCGCCGCCGTCGAACAACTGCAACACTGGGGGCGGCAACTGGACATCCCGGTGATCGCGCAGTCAAGCGGCGCCGATGCCGCGGCGGTGGCCTTTGATGCGTGCAACGCGGCGCGGGCGCGGGCGGTGGATGCCCTCCTCATCGACACCGCCGGCCGCCAGCATACCGACGACAACCTGATGGCGCAGTTGCAGAAAATGACGCGGGTGCTGGGCAAGGCCGACCCCGGTTTTCCCGACGAAATCCTCCTGACCGTGGACGCCGGCAACGGCCACAACGCGCTGTCCCAGGCCGCGCATTTTCAGCAGTCCACGGGGCTCGGCGGGCTGTGCGTGGCCAAACTGGACGGCAGCGCCAGGGGCGGAACAGTGGTGGCATTGGCCGAGCGTTTCGGGCTGCCGATTCGCTATGTCGGGGTCGGCCAGGAGGCGGAGGATTTGCGGCCTTTTTGCGCCGCTGAGTTCATCGATGCGCTGTTGCCCGCCGAGACTTAAGCCGCGGGCCATGGGCCATGGACGGGTGGCGGGCGGGGTCAGCGCGCCCGGAAGGTGATGCGCCCCTTGGACAAATCATAGGGCGTGAGTTGCACGGTGACCTGGTCGCCGCGAAGAATGCGGATGTAATGCTTGCGCATTTTTCCGGAAATGTGCGCGATCACCTCGTGCCCGTTTTCCAGTTTGACGCGGAACCGGGTGTTCGGCAGGGTTTCGATGATCGTGCCCGCCATCTCGATGCTTTCTTCTTTGGCCATGTTTCTGCGGACAGTGAGAAAGCGCGGAGTTTACTCGACATCGGCGCAGGTTACAAACGGCATTTGCGCCGAAATCGCCGGCCACAGGGCGGTTGGCCGCTTGCATCCGGCATTTTTCCCGGCGGCGGCCTCCCCGCCACCCGTTCACCGCCCGCCAGCCGCCCGGCTTTGCCCCAGCCGTGCTGCGCGCCAACAGCGCCGGTGCCGCCCGCATCGCCGGGGAACAGGGCGGGCGCAAACGCGCGCTGGAAAACCGCCGGGGCGGCGGATATAATAAGGGCATTCTACCTGCTCTTGCCGGCGCCACTCCACCCCATTGATTGCGGCCATTTAATCCCCCAATGAGCGCTAAAAAACCGAACTTCTTCATCATCGGCGCCCCCAAGTGCGGCACCACTTCCCTGGATGCGTGGCTGAAATCGCATCCGCGCATTTTCACCGCCGTCAAGGAGCCCAATTACTTCAACACCAGGGGTTTCGGGATGACCAGTGCAAGCAAATATGAAGCCTTGTTTGCCGGCGCAACCGACCGCCACCTGGCCATCGGGGAAGCCTCGCCGAAATATCTAAGATGCCCGGATGCGGTCGCCAACATCCTGCGCTACAACCGCCAGGCGCGTTTTATCGTCATGGTGCGAAACCCGGTGGACATGGCGGCTTCGTTTCACTGGCAGCAAATTCGCGAGGAAAACGAGAATATGCGGGATTTTGAGACGGCCTGGAATCTGCAGGACAAGCGCCGCGCCGGCGCCGCCATTCCGCGCATGTGCTATGACAGGGCCAACCTGCTGTATGGCGATGTGTGCAGTCTGGGCGGACAACTGGCGCGCGTCTATGAACAGGCGCGGCCCGAGCGCGTGCATGTGGTGGTGTTCGACGATTTGAAGCGCGACCCGGCGGGCGTTTATCGTTCGGTGTTGAAATTTTTGCGGGTGTCGGATGACCACATGGCGGTGTTTGATGTGCATAATCCCGGCCGGGTGCCGCGGGTGCCTTGCTTGAATCGCATGATGGATGACGCGCTTGGGCGGTTGGCGCGGGTAAAAGCCGCGCTCGGCATCCGCCGCCGGTTTAATTCCTCCGCATGGGTAATGCCGTTGAAGCGGTTCAACACCCGCATCGCCCCGCACCCGCCGCTGACGCCGGATTTTCGCCGCGCGCTGGTGGATTATTTCGCCGATGATGTGCGGTTGCTGGAAAGTTTAATCGGCCGCGATTTGTCGCACTGGAGTCGGTGATGGCGGCGGGGCAGGGGACGGTCAGCATCATCGTGCCGACGCACAACCGCGCCGCGTACCTCAAGCGCGCATTGGACAGCATCCGCGCGCAAAGTTATCCGCGCATGGAAATCATCGTCATCGCCAACGGCTGCATTGACGACACCGAGCAAGTGGCGCGCGACTTTCAGCGCCGAGTGGAATCGCAAACCCGGCCTGCGGCGGATGCACAAATCGCTTTCACCCTCCGTGTTTTCAAGGAAACGCTCGGCGGCGCGCGGGCGCGCAACATCGGCATGGACTGCGCGCGCGGCGAGTATGTGGCGTTTTTGGACGACGACGACTTCTGGCATCCCGACGCGCTTTCCGCGCAAGTTGAACTGCTGAACCGCCACGATTGCGCGCTGGTCAGCAACTGCAGTTTCTATTTGTATGAGCGGGACGGCCGTGAGTTTGCGCGGCCGGCCGGCGCCGCCGACACCGGCGCCGCCGAACTGCGCTTCGGTGATTTGTCGTGCGAGAACAAACTCGACGGATTTTCGCGCTGCCTGACGCGCCGCTCGCATCTCGGCGCGCTGCGCATAGACGAAGGGCTGGATGCGCTGCAAGACTGGGATTTATGGTTGAAAATACTGGCCGCCACCGGGGGGGCGGCGCGCATCAACCCGCTGCGCCATGTGTATGGCCGGATCGACAACGACAGAATATCCAACCGTTATCCGCAGATTGCCTCCGCGCAGCGGCGGTTTTTGCAATCCTGGCGGGGGCAACTGGATGCGCCAAGCATCGCCTACCACGAAATGCGCAACCGTTGTTTTCGGATAAAAGCGCGAGCGCAAACCGCCGCCGGCGCATGCGGCCACCCGGCAAACCCCAAACAGCAATCACCCCGGATGCTTTCGACATTGATTTCAGTGGTCGCCCGCTGGCCGCAGACGGCCAAAGTCATTTTCCGCAGCAGCGAACGCGGCGACATCAAACGCTACATCCATTACATGCTGCTGCCGTTGCTGGACATCAACGCCGCGCGCATGCGCCTGTGGCGCGTTGGCGTCGGCAAAAAGCGGGTGCGCAAACTCCCGGCCGCCCTCGGCGGAATGTGACGCCATGCAAATCGCGCTGCGCATAAGCGGTCATCTGCACGGCATCCGGCATCGCCTGTCGCATGCGCTCAGGCGCGCGCCGGGGCTCAACGAGAAGCCGCGCGAACGCCCGGTGGTGGTGAGTTTGACTTCGCATCCGCCGCGGTTGCACAGCGTGTTTTTGGCCGTGGAGTCGCTGCTGAACCAATCCTTCCGGCCCGACCGCATCGTGCTGTACCTCTCCAGCGCGGAACTGGAAGCGGCCGACCTCCCGGCCGCGCTTCGCAAACAGGAAAAGCGCGGCCTGGAGATTCGCTGGGTGGATGAAAACTTAAGTTGTTATAAAAAACTCGTTCACGCCGTCGAGGATTTCGGCGACTGCCACATCGTCACCGCCGATGATGATTTCATGGTTCCCCGCCACTGGCTGCGCGACCTGCATCGCGCCCACCGGCGGCACCCGGACTGCATCGCCGCCTACCGGGGCTATGTGATGAGCCGCAGCGGTGAGCGCCAACTGCGCCCGTATAATGTGTGGCCGGCCGCCGACAGCGTCACCGGCGACCCGGCCGGGCCGTCTTTCGATGTGTTTCCGACTTACGGCGCCGGCGCCTGGTTTCCGCCGCAATCGCTGGATGCGCGCGTCGCCGACCCCGGGCGGTTGTTCATGCGCCTGTGCCCCGGCGCCGACGACATCTGGTATAAGGCGATGAGTTTGCTGGCGCGCACCCGGGCGGTCATGGTGCGCCCCAGGAGCGTCACCTTCCCGATGATTTACCTGCACGGCGCCCAGGATGCCGCGCTTTGGAAAACCAATGAGCACGCCAACGATTCGATGCTCAAGGCGGTGTTCGACCACTTCGATCTATATCCGCTGGTCTCCCGGGTGGATGTGCGGCGCGCCGGCGGTGATGCCGGGCTGCCGGAGTCGGATCAGTTGCATTTCTACAAGATCGACCACCCCGGCAAGCGCCGCCGGAAGCGCGTGTTTGACATCGCCTTAATCATCATCTGCCTGCCGGTGTTGATCGCGCCGATGCTGCTGATCGCCGCGCTCATCAAGGCGACCTCGCGCGGCGGCGTCTTATACTGGTCGCGGCGGGTCGGCAGAGACGGGGTGATTTTCAACATGCCGAAATTCCGCACGCTGAAACCCGTCTCAGCCGCCGCGGAATCGCCGCCCGCCCGCCGCCAGTATGAATTTTTCGGCAAGTTTCTTCGCTATGCGAGTCTGGACGAGTTGCCGCAGTTGTTTTCCATCCTCAAAGGCGACATGAGTTTCGTCGGTCCGCGCCCCATCGAGCCGGTGGAGGCGGGCTTAATTTCGCTGCGCGCCGAAAAGGAAGTGGACACCCTCACCCCCGGCATCACCGGCTGGGCGCAAGTCAACGGCCGCGATTTGCTGAGCGACGCCGAAAAAGTCGATTTCGACCTGCAATACATGAGCCGCCAGACCCTGTGGCTGGACATCAAAATCCTGCTCATCACCTTCGCCCAGGTGCTTCGGCGGGAAAACATTTCTTTTTGAATCATATGGCATATTGCCGGCCATTACCGGGACACCTGAACAAGGGCGGGAAGGGCGGCCGGGACGCCGGGTAACGCCGAGATGACCGTGCAACTGCTGGTTTCGACAATGGATGGCGCATTTTTTAAGCGCGGGTATCAGCCACCGTTCGATGATTATCTGGTCATCAACCAAATCAGCCGCTCCTCTCCATGCCCCTCCCATTGGGGGGGTGAAAGAAACATTGACGCTGCCGATTCCTCTGTCCCCCCGATGGGGGGGCCGGCGGGCGGGGCATTCGACTACAATGAGACCGGCCTGTCGAAAAGCCGCAACCGCGCGTTGCAGCATGCCACCGCCGACATCTGTGTGGTCGGGGATGACGATGTGTGCCACCTGCCGGCGGCTCAGGAGATTATCGCCGGGGCGTTCGCCGACCATCCGCGCGCGGACATCATCACTTTCCAGGCGCGCACCCCGGATGGCGCGCCGTTCAAAAGATACGCATCCCGGCCGCGCCGCCACACCCGCCGCTCCATCATGCGCGTCACCTCCTGGGAAATCGCGCTGCGCACCGCGCCGGTTCGCGCCGCCGGCCTGCGTTTTGACGAACTGTTCGGCTTAGGCGCGGATTTCCCGACCGGGGAGGAAAACATCTTTTTAATGGATGCGCTGCGCCGCGGCCTGCACCTTCGCTACATCCCGGCGCCCATCGCCATCCACCCCGCGGAAAGCTCCGGCGCGGATTTTTCCCGTCCCGACTTGATCGCCGCCAAGGGGGCCGCGTTTCGCCGCATGTTCGGCGCCGCTTCACCGCCGCTTGAGATGGCCTTCGCGTGCAAGAAACACCACTTGTCCGGCCTGAGTTGCCGGCAGTTCTACCGGCATATGCGCCGCGGCCGCGCGGCCTATGACCGGCGTCTGAAGCGCGCATGAACCGCCCCGCGCCCTGCCTGGTGTCGGTGATCACGCCGTGCCGCAACGCCGAAGCGTTCATCGCCGCGGCCATCGACTCGGTGCGCTCGCAGACCTTGACCGACTGGGAAATGATCATCGTCGACGACGCCTCGACCGATGCGTCCGCGGCGATTGTGGCCGACTACGCGGCGCGCGACCGCCGCATTCGCCCGGTGTCGCTGCCCCGGCCAACCGGGGCGGCGGGCGCGCGCAACACCGCCATGGCTTCGGCCCGCGGCCGCTATATCGCTTTTTTGGACAGCGATGATTTGTGGTTCCCGGACAAGTTGGCCAAACAGATCGCGTTCATGACCGCCCACAACCAGGCCTTCACCTACACCTCATACCGGTTGATCGACGCCCGGGGCGGCGACCTTGGCGGGTTCACGGTCGCCCCGTCCATCACCCGCATCAGCCTCCTGAAAATCAGTTCGGTCAGTTGCCTGACAGCGGTATATGACACCCGTCATCTCGGCAGGATGTATATGCCGGATATCGCCGTGGGCCATGATTATGCGCTGTGGCTGGAGATTCTGAAACGAGTCGGAACCGCCCGCGGATTGGTCGAACCGTTGGCCGCCTACCGCATTAAAAAGACATCGCTTTCCAGCAACAAATTCCGCGCGGCGCGGCGGCGGTGGTGGATATACCGCCGCCATGAGCGATTAGGCTGGGCGAGGAGCGCGTATTACTTCTGCCACTATGCGTATCACGGGCTGATGAGATATCTGTGGACCGTCCGAATTCGGCACTGGCTGGCCGTCGGTGAAAATCGGGGGGGGGGGGGGGCAGGCCTTGAACAGGCGCGGGAAAGGCGGCCGGGGTGCCAGGTAGCGAGGCGATGACTGTTCAACCGCTGATTTCGACAATGGATGGCGCGTTTTTTAAGCGCGGTTATCGGCCGCCGGTCGAAATGGCCTTCGCGTGTGAGAAATACCGGCTGCCCGGCCTAAGTTTAAGTTGCCGGCAGTTTTACCGGCACATGCGCGGCGGCCGCGCGGCCTGTGACCGGCGTCTGAAGCGCGCATGAACCGCCCCGCGCCCTGCCTGGTGTCGGTGATCACGCCGTGCCGCAACGCCGAAGCGTTCATCGCCGCGGCCATCGACTCGGTGCGCTCGCAGACCTTGACCGACTGGGAAATGATCATCGTCGACGACGCCTCGACCGATGCGTCCGCGGCGATTGTGGCCGACTACGCGGCGCGCGACCGCCGCATTCGCCCGGTGTCGCTGCCCCGGCCAACCGGGGCGGCGGGCGCGCGCAACACCGCCATGGCTTCGGCCCGCGGCCGCTATATCGCTTTTTTGGACAGCGATGATTTGTGGTTCCCGGACAAGTTGGCCAAACAGATCGCGTTCATGACCGCCCACAACCAGGCCCTCAACTACGCCTCATACCGGTTGATCGATGCCCGGGGCGGCAACCTTGGCGTGTTCACGGTCGCCCCGTCCATCACCCGCATCAGCCTCCTGAAAATCAACTCGGTCAGTTGCCTGACAGCGATATATGACACCCGTCATCTCGGCAGGATGTATATGCCGGATATCGCCACGGGCCAGGATTATGTGCTGTGGCTGGCGATTCTAAAACGCATCGGAACCGCGCGCGGATTGACCGAGCCGTTGGCTGCCTACCGCATCATAAAAACATCGCTTTCCAGCAACAAATTCCGCGCGGCGCGGCGGCGATGGTGGATATACCGCCGCCATGAGCGATTAGGCTGGGCGAGGAGCGTGTATTACTTCTGTCACTATGCGTATCACGGGCTGATCAAATATGGGGCCGCCCAAATTCGCCACTGGCTGGCCGCAGGTCAAATTGGGGGGGGGGGGGGGGGGGGAATTGAAATAACCCCCCGGAGGGAGAATTACCGCCGCCGACCACCCCCCACATGGGTCCGGGTTAAAACGGCCCCAAGG
>JAPPQJ010000115.1 GCA_028817015.1 Gammaproteobacteria bacterium | reverse complement strand
AGCGGCGCGCCCATGAAAGTCGGCGTATTTGTGGAAACACGTTTTAATCGATTCGGTGAAAGTCATCGATGTGTCCTCCTGTTGAATTCAATGGAGATTCTCCGTTGGATATCCTATTCCGTCAAAAAATTAGCTTCGCGCAATTCTTTTCGGCGCGGATACCAGCCGCCCTCTGGGCCTTCTTGGAGCGTTTCGATGGCAAAAAGTGGGGCGACTCCTCTTTCGAGCAAAAACCTGAAATCTCTGTAAATTTCATCCTGCGTATATTCATGCACCCATGCTGCAAACGAAAAAACATCTTTCCATCCCTCTGTTTCTTTGTTGTCTTCATAGTAGGCTTTCAGACCATCGATAGGCCACCAACTGCGGTGGAATCCGATTTTAGAACCTCGTTGCAGGGTTCTTTTCTCGCCGCCAAGAAATATCGTTGGACAAGCACTAAAACAAATGTCGACGGTATGCGTGTTCAACTCGTAGTCGATAATCAAACTTGCAATTTCATTTGCTGCCTCAACATCTCCGCCCCAACTCGTCAGATATACGACTTTAATATTCGGATTTTCCTTTAGTACTTTGTCAAAGTAATCAAGATCATCATCTCTAATCTCTCGTTCCTCTGCTTTGGGGGCCAATTCGGTGTTGTAGTGCAAAATCTCACCTTCCACGACGAATTTTGGATTGACGGACACCGAGCAGTCCACTTCATCGCCACTTTCATAGCACATTTTAATCACATCGCCGTTGGCGCGTCGTAAAACCCATTGGCCGTGCCGTTTGTCGTCCACAAAATGGCCTTTTTCCACATCGCTATCGTCATTCCGCAAAACCCAATGGCCATGCATCTTGCCGTTCACATATGATCCTTGCGCCAAAGTACCATCGACTCCCCGCGCAACCCAATAGCCGTGCGCCTTGTCGTTTACATAGGGGCCTTCCTGCACACTGCCATCGGCAAATCGTTCAATCCAGTGGCCTTGCTTCTTGTCGTCCATATAAGGGCCTTCCCCCACAGCAGATCCGTCAGTATGCCGCTCAACCCAATGACCCTGGCGTTTACCGTCAACATACGATCCTTCGCCCCGATGCTCGTGGGGGGCAGACAGGTCGGTATAGTCCATATATACTTCCACCCAATGCCCCTGTTTCCGCCCTTGCTCGTCGGTGCGGTTGTGGTCGGCAGAAGCCGGGAGAGCGGCTAAGATGAGAAAGGCAAGAGCGGTGATGGTCATGATTTTCATCTGGATTTACTCCGGTTGATTGAACAGCGTTATAGTGATTGAATGTGTCAGACGCTGCCAAGCCATGCGGCACCGAGGACAGCATCGATGGCAGCGAGAGCCCACGGTTTGAAACCGATTTTATTGCCAAGGATATAACCAGTGATACCGCCGAGAATTGCGCCAATCATGCCCTCCAAAAAATTGGCATCGAAACTGATGAGTCTCCCGGGGATTTTACTCAACACAATCTTTGAGATTAAAGAGGCGGATGCGGGTGTGGCGAAACAGAAAGCGATGGCGGTGACGGCGATTGGTGGGCTGGTTTTCATCGGGTGTCTCCGGTGGATTGTCGAAATCACCCGGCGCAACGGTGCCGGGCCGTTGCCACAATCATGAGAAACATTGAAAGCCCTGCCTATTCGCGCGGCGGGCATGAATCCGCCGGGTTCTACGGCTATGGTATTTAGCAGGTAACCCGGCTAATGCGGGTTTCTCACAATTATGGCAAGCGGGTTTATCGCACATTCCCGCCACCGATGTCAACCGTCGGGCGGCGGCGTTGCCGCAACGCCGGGCTGGCACCGGAGTATCTGTGAATGACGCCATCCAAAGGCCTGCTTCCGACTCGAACGGGAGAATGCAAGCACGGCGGTGGGGGATCCTTCGGGACGGGAGATGCGACGGTGACTCAGCGTTCTGCTCCAACTCAAAATTCCGGCAGAGAAGCCGAAAACTCGGACGACATGGATGACGACCTCACATCCACCCGGACACCCGCAAAAGACACTGGACACCCGCTTAACGGACTGCGGGCGTGGCGAGTGAGAGGTTGCGGGCATAGCGAGAGGGAACTGCGGCCTGAATTAAGTCCGGGACATATTTTCCGAAATGATGGCGAGAAACAGTTGACGCCACCGCCGCGCGCTTTATAATCCCCTCTCAGCGCCGATTTGATTTTCAGATTGCGGGCGCTTGATAAATGCGGCTAAAGAGAAGTCCGGCTCATGCCCCGCCTATTTTTGGCATCGGTTTCGCCGCTTTTGTTTAGCCCTCCGGTTACTTAAGCGTTAAGCGGAGCGAACCATGCGCGAACATTCCAAACGCTATCACCCGCACACCGCGGCCGTTCGTTGCGGCCACCGTCGTGGCGCGGAGCAGGAACACTGTGAGCCCATCTTCACCACTTCCAGTTTCGTGTTCAAGGATGCGGCCGAGGCCGCGGCGCGGTTCAGTGGTGATGAACCGGGCAATGTGTATTCGCGGTTCACCAACCCGACGGTGCGCGGATTTGAAAACCGTCTGGCGGCACTCGAGGGCGGACGGTTCGGGCTGGCCACCGCGTCCGGGATGGCGGCGGTGTCCGGATTGCTGCTGGCGCTGTTGAAGGCCGGCGACCATGTGGTGGCGTCGGCGGAGTTGTTCGGCTCGACGCTGTCGGTGTTCACCAAAGTGTTCAACCGTTTCGGCATCGACACCACCTTCGTCAAACTCACCGATTTGGATGCATGGCGCGCGGCGCTGCGGCCTAGCACGCGCCTGCTGTTCCTCGAATCGCCGTCCAATCCGTTGTGCGAAATCGCCGATGTCGAGGCCGTCGCCGCGATTGCCAAAGAGGCGCGCGCGCCGTTGGCGGTGGACAATGCGTTTTGCACGCCGGCGCTGCAGCGGCCGCTGCAACTGGGCGCCGACATCGTGGTGCATACCGCGACCAAATACCTGGACGGCCAGGGGCGGTGCGTCGGCGGCGCGCTGGTGACCGACAACGAGGCGATTTATGATGACCTGTTTGCGATGCTGCGCACCACCGGGCCGTGCATGAGTCCGTTCAATGCGTGGGTGTTCAGCAAGGGACTGGAAACTTTGGCGCTGCGGATGAAAGCGCACTGCGACAACGCGCTGCAGTTGGCGAAGTGGCTTGAAAAACATCCGGCGGTCGAGGCGGTTTATTATCCGGGGCTTGAAACGCATCCGCAGTACGAACAAGCCAAACGCCTGCTGGACGGTTTCGGTGGCGTGGTCGCTTTCACGGTGCGCGGCGGGCGGCGGGCGGCCTGGCGGGTCATCGATTGCACCCGGCTGCTGTCGATTACCGCCAACCTCGGCGACGCCAAGACCACCATCACCCACCCCGCCACCACCACCCACGCCCGCATCAGCGCCGCCGAGCGCGCCCGCGCCGGCATCGGCGACAACCTGATTCGCGTCTGTGCCGGCCTTGAACACATCGGCGACATCACCGGCGACCTGCAAACCGGGCTGGATGCGATTTAACCGCGCGCGCCGGTGCGCCCGGCGTTGAGATGCGCTATAATCGGAGGAAATCGATAACACGACACCAGCGGATAACAACATGGCCGACCACGCCGTGCGCATCAAGTCGATGAAGCTCTACTCGCACATCGACCGCGTCCATAACGAACTGGCGGAACTCGGCAAGGCCGGCGACGCGCCGCTCGCCGCCGCCGACCTTGCCGCCTTCGACCAACTGCATTACCACGGCACCGACGCGGTCGATGCGGGGGTCGCGCTCGTCGGCATCGACCGCGACACCCGCGTGCTGGAAATCGGCGCCGGCCTGGGCGGCCCGGCGCGGCATGTCGCCGACAACACCGGCGCGCAGGTCACCGCGCTGGAATTGCAGGCCGACCACCACCGCCTGGCCGCGGAACTCACCGAACGCTGCGGCCTGGCCGGCCATGTGACGCATGTGCGCGGCGATTTTTTGTCGCACGACTGGCGCGGCCGGCGCTTCGACGTCATCGTCAGTTGGCTGGCGCTGTATCACATCCCCGACCGCCCGCGCCTGCTGCGGATTGCCCGCGATTTGCTTGCCGACGGCGGCGCGTTCTACGCCGAGGATTTATTCAGCCGCCGGCCGTTCGACGCAAACCAATGGGCGCAAGTGACCAGCGGCCTGTATGCCAATCACCTGCCGGACTGGGCCGCGTATCGCGCCGAAGTCGAAGACGCCGGCTTTTCGCTTGTACAGGTCAACGACATGTCGGACGACTGGACGCACTTCACCGGCGAGCGGCTGGCCGCCTACCGCGCCGCGCGCGCGCGCCACATCCGCGTGCACGGCGCGCCGACCTACCGCGCGATGGAAGATTTTTACAGCCTGGTGAACGGGTATTTCCGCTCCGGCAAACTCGGCGGGATTCGGTGGCTGGCGCGCCGGGTTTAAGTGAGCGGCGCGGTGCGTGGAAAACGCCGCGCGCTACGCTACAATCGCCGCAGGCGCGCCGCCGTATTCATGCTGTTCAGGCGCGGCCGGTTGCGCCGCAGATTAAACCAACCCAATCGGAGGATAACAATGTCCAAGTTCAATTCCAAACGCCGCTCGACGCTCAAACAACTCGGCGCGCTGGCCGGGGCCGGCGCGGCCGCACAAGCGGCGCCGGGCATCGCGCGCTTCGCATACGCCGCGTCCGAGCCGATTCGCATCGGCGCGCAGATTCACCGCACCGGCATCGGCGCCTCCTACGGCAGGTGGTATGAGCGCGTGACCCGCGCCGCCGTCGATTTAATCAACGAAGAAGGCGGCATCAACGGCCGCCCGGTGGAGTTAATCGTCGAAGACGACGGCACCGACCCCAAGCGCGGCGCCGAGGTGGTGGAAAAATTCGCCACGCTGCACAAGGCCGATGTCGCCTACGGCACCTTGTTCTCGCATGTGGTCATCGGCTCGGCGCCGCGCGCCGGCGAGTTGAAACTGCCGTATCTGGTGGTGTCCGAAGGCCACCATGTCGCCTCGGGAAGCCTCAACCGCTATGTGTTCCAGCCGGGCATCACCGATGTGAGGTCGCAGGTGATTTCCATGGCGCCGTGGATTTCGCAGAACCTCGGCAGGAAGGTGACCATGATTTTCCCCGACTTCGCCTTCGGCCACGACCACCGCGATTATTTTTCCGCGGCGATTGCCGAACAGGGCGGCGAAGTGGTGCAGCGCATCGCCATTCCGCCCACCGAATCGTCGTTCACGCGCTACTTCCCGCGCATCCCGTCGTCCACCGAAGTCCTGTACCATGTGATGGTCGGCCCCGGCGTGCTTACTTTCGTCAAGGAGTTGGGCCAGCACTTTGGCCGGAACCGCCCGCAGATTTTCGGCTTCATCGACTCGCTGGAGGCGGTGGACCTGGCGACGCCGCAACTGGAGTTCCTCGACGGCACCTATTTCTGGGAAGGCAATCCGCGTTACGCGCAAGCCGGCCAAACCGCGCACGATCAATTCTACCGCCGCGCAGTCGGCGTCGATGACAACGGCGCGAGCGTGTCCGACGCCAGGGACGTCTCGACCTACGCGCACATGTTCGGCTGCTGGGAGACGTTGTTCATCATCAAGCAGGCGATGGAGATGAGCGACTACCAAAGGCCGGATGCGGCGTCCAGGCGCGGCCTGGTGGAGGCGCTGGAATCGCTGAACGGTTTTGCGCTGAGCCGTGAACACCCGCAAGGCGATAAAATTTTCAACGGGCGCATTCACCAAAGTTTCGGCCATCAGTATATTTCCAAAGTCGACAACGGCCGCCTCGATGTAGTGCACACCACCGCCATCGCCGACGGCCTGTATGAAGCGGAGGCGGATTACACGCAGATGCCGTTGTGAATGTAAGGCGACAGAGGCAACAACGGCGCAAAACCCCAAGCCGTCATTCCGGACGATTGGAAAATAAGAAGCGAAGCGACCGTATTTTCCATCGCTCCGGCCCTCTCCCGGGAGGAGAGGGCGTTTCCCCGGAAACGCGGCCGAAGGGTTTCCCTCTCCCGTTGGGAGAGGGAGCAAGGGAGAGGGAAAATCATCCCTCCGGAAAATTGGGCATGACAACAGCGCCTTTTACGGCCTAGATCGAAAGCACCGAAAACCCTATGTGGATTCCGCTCAAAAGCGTGTCCCCGGCTTGAACGGGGAACTGCGGGCGTGGCAATGAAAGCCTCCCGGACTTGTAATCAACCCATCCGACCAACCCATTGAACTTCGCCCCGTTCCTCTTTTTAGCCAGCCTCGAAGGCCTGGTGCAGGCGGCGGTGTTGTGCCTGACCGCGGTCGGGTTGTCGCTGGTGTTCGGGGTGATGAGAGTGGTGAATGTCGCCCACGGCGAGTTTTTCATGTTGGGGGCGGTGCTGGCGTGGTGGCTGGCCAGTTTGACGCCCGGCCATGCGGCGTTCGGCTTTGCGCTGGCGCTGGTCATCGCGCCGGCGCTGGTCGGTGCCGTCGCTTTAGCCGCCGACCGGCTGATTCTGAAACGCCTCGACTACCGCCCCGAGGCCACCATTGTCGCCACCATCGGCCTTTTGTATGTCATTCAGCAAACCGCGCTGCTCACTTTCGGCCCGGACGCGCGGCCGGTCGAGGCGCCGTTCTATTTCCGCGTGCAATTCCCGTGGTTCGGTTATTCGGGCCACAAACTGCTGGTGGTCGCCGCCGCCGCGGCGGTGCTGTTGGCGGCCTGGTATGTGATCGCCAAAACCCGCATCGGACTGGTGATGCGCGCCACCCGCTTCGACCGCGACACCGCGCGCGCCTTCGGCATCAATGTGCACCGCGTATATGCGGCGGTCTTTGCGGTCGGGGCGATGTTCGCGGCGGTCGGGGCGGTGTTGGTGGTGCCGGTCCGCCAGGCGCATTACTTGATGGGGCTCGACCCGCTGCTGCTGTCGTTCATCGTGGTGATCATCGGCGGCCTGGGCAGCATTCGCGGCACCGTGGTGGCGGCCATTTTGATCGGCTTCAGCGACGGGCTGATTTCGGTGTTCTTCTCGCCGACCCTGGCCAAGATGGCATCCACCCTGCTGGTCGCCCTGGTGCTGGTGTTCAAACCGCAGGGGCTGTTTGCGGTTCAATCGCGATGACCGCATTCCGCAGCCCCCGCGCATGAAACACCGCCCCGCCCCGCCCGACCTGAAAGCCGCGGCGTTGTTTGTTGCGGTCATTGCGGCGTTGTTTGCGCTGCAGTTCGTGCTCCCGGAATATCACCGCCTCAGCGTGACCCGCATCATGGTCCTGGCGGTGTTCGCAACCGGCTACAATATATTGTTCGGCTACACCGGCCTGCTCAGCCTCGGCCATGCGATGTTCTTCGGCGCCGGGTTGTATACGGCGGGCTTGTGCGCCTACCACCTCGGCTGGGGCGTGCCGGCGGCCTTCGCCGGGGGCGTGGTCGCCGGCGCATTGCTGGCGCTGCTGGTCGGCTGCGTGGCGCTTCGCACCACCGGCGTGTCGTTCATGATCGTCACCTTGATGTTCGCCCAGGTGGCGTATTTGGCGACGCTGTATTTCACCGCCTACACGCGCGGTGACGAAGGCCTGGTGCTGCCGCAAGCGGCGCGCAGTTTCGAGTGGTTCGGCGCATCGGTGGATTTGACCGACCCGGCAACCCGCTACAACCTGTCGCTGCTGTTGCTGGTGATCGCATTGGCGGCGGTGTGGGGCGTGGCGCGCAGCCGCACCGGGCGCGCCATGGTCGCCATCCGCGAAAACGAGCCGCGCGCGCGGATGCTCGGCTACAACACCTTCGCGGTGAAGTTGCAGGCGTTGATCATCTCCGGCGCGCTGTCGGCCGCCGCCGGCGCCGCCTATGCGCTGCTGTTCGCGTATATCGGCTCGTCGTTCGCCGCCATTCAATACTCCATCGACGCGCTGCTGTATACGCTGTTGGGCGGCCCCGGCAGCGTGCTCGGCCCGGTGTTGGGCGCCTTCCTGATGTTCTACCTGGTGGATGTGGCCAGCCAATACACCAGCGCCTATCTGCTGGTCACCGGCGTGGCGTTGATTCTGCTGGTATTGTATTTCCCGCGCGGGATTCTCGGCACCGTGAAACACCGGTGGCTGCCGTGGCTGCCGTAACCCTGCTTAAGGCGCGGCGGTTGTCGAAGTCGTTCGGCGGCGTGCGCGCGGTTCAAGCGGTGGATTTCGACCTGCGCGAAGGCGAAATCCGCGCCATCATCGGCCCCAACGGCGCCGGCAAAACCACCTTCGTCGATCTGCTGTGCGGGCGCATAGCGGCCAACCAGGGCACGGTGGAATTCGCCGGGTGCGACATCACCGCCCTGGCCGTTCACCGGCGGGTGCGCTTAGGGATCGCCTACACCTTTCAAATCACCAGCATCTTCGCCAACCTGACGGTATTGGAAAACATCGCCATCGCCGCGCAAAACCGCCTCCCGGAACGCGGCGGCGCGCCATTCGACGCCATCGAGACGCTGCGGCGAGTCGGGCTCGGCGGCCAGGAAAACCGGCGCGCCGGCGCATTGGCCTACGGCCACCAGCGCCTGCTGGAGGCGGCCATGGGGCTTTCCCTGAACCCGCGCCTGCTGATCTTCGACGAGCCGACTCAGGGCTTGTCGGACGGCGAGATTCAGGGATTCTGCGATCTGCTGGCGGACGCCAACCGCTCGACCACGATTCTGCTCATCGAGCACAACATGCCGGTGGTGATGAAATTGGCGCGGCGCATCACGGTGTTCGACCGCGGCCGGGTGCTGGCCGAAGGCGCGCCGCGCGATATTCAGGACAACGCGGCGGTGCAGGCCGCCTATCTCGGCCAATGATGCTGAGCGTCGAGCACTTGAACGCCTTCTACGGCGGCAGCCAGGCATTGCGCGAAGTCAGCCTGGCGGTCGGCGCCGGTGAAGTGCTGTGCCTGTTCGGGCGCAACGGTGCCGGCAAATCCACCACCTTGAAGGCGGTCATGGGCCTGGTGCAAGCCGGCGGCTCGGTGCGGCTGGCGGGGCGCGAACTAAGCGCGTTAGCGGCGCATGAGGTGGCGCGCCTCGGCATCGGCTATGTGCCCCAGGGCCGCCGGCTGTTTGCCGAACTCACGGTCGCCGAAAACCTCGAAATCGGCCTGATGGCACGCCGCGCGCCGGGCCGGTCCTCGCCCGACAGCGCGCAAATCAAAGCGGATGTGCTGGCCTTGTTTCCACCGCTGGCGCCGCGGCTCGGGCAGCCGTCCGGCACCTTGAGCGGCGGCGAACAGCAGATGTTGGCGATGGCACGGGCGCTGTGTCTGGAGCCCTCGGTGCTGCTGTTGGACGAGCCCACCGAAGGGCTGATGCCGTCGATGATTGCCACCATCCGCGAAGTCATCACCGAGTTGCGCGCCCGGGGCGTCGCCATTTTGTTGGTCGAGCAGCGCGTCGAGGCGGTGCTGCCGGTGGCCGACCGGGTGGCGTTTATCGAAAACGGCCGCATCCGCGAGGTGGTCGGCGTCGAACAGTTGCGCGCGGCGCCGCAACTTTGGCAAAGGTATGTCGGGGTCGGCGCCGAGGATTGAGGGCGGAGAATGGGGGGCGCCGGTGGCTTCCAGCCGCTTGGGCTAATCGATTTCCAGCAGCAGCGGGCAGTGGTCGGAGCCCATCTGCTGGTCCAAATAACAGGCGTCGCCGACCCGGTGCAGATGCTCTTTCGAGAGTAAAAAGTAATCGATGCGCCAGCCGATGTTGCGCGACCGCGCGCGCGTGACCATGTGCCACCACGAGTAGACCTCGGTCACGCCGGGGTTGCGCG
>JAPPQJ010000031.1 GCA_028817015.1 Gammaproteobacteria bacterium | reverse complement strand
CACCGGCACATGATACCCCCTCCGCACCGCCGGGCGGTCAGCAATGGCGGCATACCAGCGTTTGACATTCGGGTAGTCGTGCAGGTCGATGCGCTGCCATTCGAAGCGCGACACCCATGGCCAGCAGGCGATGTCGGCGATGGAGTATTCGCCGGCGAGGTATTCGTGGTCTTCCAGGCGCGCGTCGAGCGCTTCGACGGCGTATCTTTTTTCCGCGTAGTCGCTGGCGCCTTGGTTGAATTTCAGGAAGTGATGCGCCTGGCCCAACATGGGACCCAAGCCGCCCATCTGGAACATCAGCCATTCGATGGCGCGCCATCGGGCAACGGCGTCGGCCGGCATGAATCGTCGGCTTTTCTCGGCGAGATATAAAAGGATGGCGCCCGACTCCATCAGCGACATGCCGGTGTCGCGGTCGACGATGGCGGGGATTTTGTTGTTCGGGCTGATGCGCAGGAAGTCGTCGTCGAACTGCTCGTCGTTCATGATGTCGATGGCGTGCGCGGTATACGGCATGCCGATTTCCTCCAGCATAACGGAAACCTTGCGGCCGTTGGGCGTGCTCCAGGTGTATAAGTCGATCAAGGGAACCTCCGGGTGGCGGGTTGGTGTTGGCGGCGGCGACACCATTGGCCGCCGGCCGCGCCGCATGGCGATTAAAAACGCGGGGAACGATTCTATGGCGGCGGAGTCTATCAAGAAATCGCGCCCCGGGAGGGCTTCGGCCACTCCCCCGAACAACCGCGGAGCGCCGCTTAAACGGCGGCCGCCGGGATTGCCGGGGCCGGGCGCTTCCCGTTTTCGCCGCCGCTTTTCATGCTACCATCCCACCTCCACTACCCGCCGGGCCGCGCGCCATGAACAAAACAACAACCGCCATCGTCAGTTGGGCGATTACCCTGTGGACTTGCTATGTCTTTCTCGGCTCCCTGCCCTATAAATTCACCCGCCACCCCGACACGCAGCACATCTTCGGCACCATCGGCGCGTGGATGGAAGGCCTTCTCGGCCGCGCCATCGGCGCATGGTTCGCCGACTTCGGCCCGTTTGTGGTCGGCGGCTTCGAGTTTCTGACATCAGTCGTGCTGTTGCTGCCGGCGCTGCTGTGGGTCATCGCCAAGGTTAAGTCGGCGAACAGCGAAGGGGCAAACACACGGGCCCGCTTCCACCGCATCGGCGGGCTGATGGCGGCGGCGGTGATGGCCGGCGCGGTGTTCTTCCACCTGTTCACCCCGCTGGGCGTGGAAGTCCTGCACCAGGGACAAAGCGACGGCGGCTCGCTGTTCTACGCCGCGGTTTCCATTCTGGTATTGGGCCTGGCGATGTTCGCGCTGAACTCGCGGGCCATGCGCTGAAGTCCGCCGGCGAGCCGCATCACCGGGCGGCACCGCGCCGACCATTTCACCATTCGATGAAATTAGCCTGCCTGATGGTGACCGCCTATATTCTGTTCTGCGCTCGCTTCGCCACCCGGCCGTGCAAATACTTTCAGTTGAACGCGCGGTTCTTCGACCGCCGCGCCGGGATTTTCTCCAAAATCGGCATCGACGCATTGATTCCCCCGGAATGGCGGCTGGCGCAGTTTGTCGATGACGGCGCGCGCGCGGTGCAGCGCTATCCGGTGTTCGTCAAGCCGGAATGGAGTCAGAACGCCCGGGGCGTGTGCCGCGCCGACAACGCCGATGCGTTGCGCCGCATTCGCCGTTCGGTCGGCGATGCGCGCGTCAACTACCTGATTCAGGAAGCCGCGCTTGAAACCAGCGAATACGAAATTTTTTTCATACGCGCGCCTCATGACCCGCGGCGTTACGCGGTGCTCACCGTCACCGAAGTGCGCAACGACGCCGAGGCCAACCCGGTGAACAGCATCTACAACCCCAACACCCGTTATGTTGAAATCACCGATTGGTTCAGCGCCGAACAACGCCGCCAACTGTGGCGGATGATGCGGCGCATCGGCGATTTTGCCATCTCCCGGGTCAGCGTGCGCGCCAACTCGGCCGAAGACCTGTTGCGCGGGCGATTGCATGTCATCGAAGTCAACCTGTTCCTGCCGATGCCGATTAACCTCCTGGACGCGCGCCGCTCAACGATGGCGGTGTTCGCCCTGGCGGTAACCTATATGCGGCATCTGGCGCTGGCCACCAAACACCGCCCCGGCGACCCGGAAACCAAGCCGGTGTTCATCAAGAGCATGCTGTATAACCGCCGCAGTCCGCTGCTCAACCGGGTGCGGGCGAGATTGTGAGAAAACGCCGGTGAGAAAACTGAAGGCGGCGCTGTACCGCAGCGACCGCTACATGCACGGCTGCACCAGTTACAACACGCTGGAAGTGCGCAAGGGTTGCCGCTCCAAGGCGCAGGCGCGGGCGGTGTTCGCCGCCAACCATGTGCCGCACGCGCGCGGCATGGTTTTCCTGCTGCCGCGGAAGGTGCGCGGGTTTGTCAAGGCGCACGGTTTTCCGGTGGTGGTCAAGCCCAATGTCAGCGGCTACTCGCGCGGCAGCTATTTTCCCATCGGCAGTTTCCCCGAATTGTGGCGCGGCATTTTGCTGGCCAAGGCATGGTGGCCGACCACGGTCATCGAGCAATACTTAGCCGGCGCCAACTACCGCGTATTGGCCACCGGCGACAGACTGGTGTCGGTGATTCGGCGTTATCCGCCGTTCGTCACCGGCAACGGCAAGGACAGCATCGATGCGTTGATCGACGCCGAAAACCGCATCCGCGCGCGCATGAAACTGCATCCGGTGATTTTCCCGATCAGCAAGAGCAAACTGGTAACCGCCCACTTGAAGAGACGCAACCTGACCCTCGACTCGGTGCCGGCAAAAGACGAGCGCGTCGAGTTGTTCCACCGCGTGGCCCTGGCCCCCGGCGGCATCGTCGAGACCATCGACCAGCAGACCATCGCCGCCGACAACGCCGCGTTGTTCAAGGATGTGGTGCGCATGTTCAACGCCAACCTGCTCGGCATCGATGTCATCTTCGAGCACGGCATCGAGGTCAGCCACCGCCAGCAGAAGTGCATCTTCATTGAGGTCAACTCGCGGCCGTATGCCAAGATGCACCACTTCCCTCGTTATGGAAAGGTCGAGGATTTGTCCGCCGCGTATGCCGAACTGGACCGACTCGACATCCCCGACAAGGACATTTTCTGATGCCCGCATTGAGCACGGCCAGCCCGACCCGAACCTTCTACCTGTATCTGGGATTGCATTCGCTGCTGATCGGGATTTTCCCGTTCTTCGTGCCGGTCTATCTGTGGAAGGCCAACTACGGCCTGGGTGCGGTGTCGGTTTTCATCGCCCTCGCCGGGCTCGGTTTCTGCGCCGGACTGTGGGCCTGGGACCGGCTGCGGCTGCGCATCGACCTGATGTCGATGGTCGCGCTGTCGCTGCTTTTGGAGATTCTTCTCCTGCTCAATGTCTATGTCCTCGACATGGACATGACCGTGCCGGTGCTGGTGTCGTTGGGGCTGTGCTACGGCGTCTATAACTGTTTTTTCTGGACCACGCAGCGGGCGCTGTTTTTTGAAATCATCGAGCCGGCCAACTCGGGGCGCAAATACGGCAACTTCCAGATCTTCGTCGGCGCGCTGCTGCAGGTCGGCATTCTGCTCGGCAGCCTGCTGCTGGAGCGCGGCAGTTTGATACTCGTCATCGCGCTGTCGGGCATCGCCGCGTTGGTGGGATTCCTGATGCTGTTAGCCGGCAGGCCCGAATACCCCGGCGCGCTGACCGCCACGCCGGCGCTGAAACTGCGCGATATGGCCGGTTTCCGCGACCGCCACGCCTCCCGGGCCATCTTCATGTTGGACGGCGCCTACCTGTTTCTGGAAAGTTACTTCTGGGTGATTTCGCTGTTCCTCATCGCCCGCGAGAGTTTCACCAAACTGGGCATCATGGTGCTGTCGTTGGCGGTGATTTTCGGCATCCTGTTTTATCTTCTCAAAAACACCATCGACCGCCTCGGCGGCGCGCGCGTCTATCAAGTGGCGGTGCTGTTGTATGCGGCGTCGTGGGGCCTGCGCGCGCTCACCGATGAAAAGTCGTCGCTGGAACTTCTGTTCATCATGTTAGTGCTCATCACCTTCAGCACCTCGATGTTCCGGCTGGCCTTCAACAAACGATTCTACGACATCGCCAAACTGACCCTCGCGCACCGTTACCTGGTGCTGAAAAGTTACTACTCGCAGGCCGCGATTTTCGTGATGTTCATCGCCTTCGGCTGGGCGGTGGCCGGCGCCGACGCCGGCATTCTGCCGCCGGTATACTGGGGCGCGGCGCTGGTCGCCCTGGTGTATTGGATTTACGGCGCAAAGCACTACCGCGAAGCCGGTTAACCGACCCCCGCCGGCAGTTGCGCCTCCACCGCCACCCCGGCGGCCCGCATGGCCTCAAGTTGCGCGTCCAGCGAGCCGTCCAGATCGATCGCGGCGCAGGCCGGCAACACCACCGCAGCATCCAATCCCAACCTCGCGGCGTCCAGCGCCGACCAGGCCACGCAGAAATCGGTCGCCAATCCGGCCAGCACCACCCGGGAAATGCCCCGGTCGCGCAAGTAGCCGTGCAACCCGGTGGCGGTCGCGCGGTCGTTTTCAAAGAACGCCGAATAACTGTCGATGTCCGGGCGAAACCCTTTGCGAACCACGAGTTGCGCGAGGTCCTGGCGCAAGTCGCGGTGGAACGCCGCGCCACGGCTGCCCTGGACGCAATGCGCCGGCCACAGCGTCTGCTCCCCGTACGGCAGGCCGATGGTCTCAAAAGGCGCTTTGCCCGGCTGGTTGGCGGCAAAACTGACATGCCCGGGCGGATGCCAGTCCTGGGTCAGGATGACATTGCAGAACCGCGCGGCCATGGTGTTGACCGGCGCCACCACCGCATCCCCGCCCGCCACCGCCAGCGCGCCGCCCGGGCAGAAGTCATTTTGCACATCGATAATCAGTAACGCGGTATCCGCGCGCGATGGGTCGATCATGGTGTCCTCGCCGGGTGATTCCCGTATGCCGTTTGAACGGCGGTATAATACCCCATCACCCCGCAACCATTCAGCGCACCGGTCACCCGTGAAAATCGCCTTCATCGGCCTCGGCAACGTCGGCGGCAAACTGGCCGGCAGTTTGTTGCGCAACGGTTTTGACTTAAGCGTGCGCGACCTGGATAAAGCGGCGGCCCGGGGACTCCTGGAACGCGGCGCCCGCTGGGGGGATTCACCGAAGGCGATGGCCGAATGGGCCGACGCCGTGATTACCTGCCTGCCGTCTCCGGCCGCCGGCGCCGAAGTGATGGAAGCGGATGACGGCGTGTTGGCCGGGCTGGCATCGGGGCCGGGCGGCAAACTGTGGCTGGAGATGAGCACCACCGACGAGGCCGAAGTGCGGCGTTTGGGCGGCGCAGTCGCGGCGCGCGGCGGCCTGCCGCTGGATGCGCCGGTGTCGGGCGGCTGCCACCGCGCCGCCACCGGCAACATTTCCGTGTTCGCCGGCGGCGAGCGCGCGGCCTTCGACAAGGCATTGCCGGTGCTGACCGCGCTGGGCCGCCGCATCCTGCACACCGGGGCTTTGGGCTCGGCCTCGATCCTCAAGGTGGTGAGCAATTATCTGGCGACCGCCAACCTGGTGTCGCTGTGCGAAGCGCTGGTGACCGCGAAGGTGGCCGGCATGGACTTGGGCACCACCTTTGAAGCCATCCGCATTTCGTCCGGCAACTCGTTCGTGCACGAAACCGAAAGCCGGGTGATCCTGAACGGCAGCCGCGACATCAACTTCACCATGGACCTGGTGCGCAAGGACATCGGCCTGTTCAGCGCCATCGCCGAGCGCGGCGGCGTGGCGCTGGAACTGGCCCCGCTGCTGGTGGACATTTTCCGGGACGGCGAGCGTCAATACGGCGCGCGCGAATGGTCTCCCAACATCATCAAGCGCCTGGAGGAGGCCTGCCGGGTGGAAGTGCGGGCGCCCGGATTCCCCGCGCAAATCACCGACTTTGAGCCCGAGGCGCCCGGCTATGAAGTGGTGGTCGAACGCCCACCCAGTGAATCGTAAACCGCGCGCAAACGCCGCCAGCCGCTATCATGCCGAAACCAACACCCCGACCAACCGCACCATGACCCGCTGCTCAGTCCCCGACAACGACCTGCTCGACCCTTCGATGCGCCGCATCATCGCCACCGCCGGGGCCGCGTTCCGCCCCTACCACCGCTACGGCGTGGCGCGCGACGACATGGAATGGCTGCCGCTTGGCGACCGCCACGACTCCCCCGGCCATCCCGAAATTTTTCTGCTGCGCTTCAAGCCGGGCGCCGCCTCGACTCCGCATGAACACACCGGCGGCGAGGAATTCCATGTGCTCGAAGGCGAACTCACCGACTGCGACGGCACCGTGCTGCGCGCCGGCGACCATGTGCGCTACCGGCCCGGCAGCCGCCACTTCTCGGTGTCGGAAACAGGTTGCACGCTGCTGGCCATGATCTACGGCCGCAACACGCCGGTTGCGAAAGGGCGGTAGGCGGCGGGGCGGCGGCGCGATCAACCCCTGCGCAGCGCGATATAAAAGGAGCCCACCGCAAGCGCCACCAGCCACACCAAACTCCAGCCGGGCATGGTCAGGCCCAATAGCGTCCACTGCACCTCGGCGCATTCCCCGGAGCCGCGCAGGATCAGGCCAAGCGCCTGTTGCAGCGGGAATGCGTTGAGCATGAACTCAAGCCCCGGGCCGCATTCCGGCACATATTCCTCCGGCAGGTTTTGCAGCCACACATGGCGGCCCGCAATGGCTGCGCCGAGAATCCCGGCGAACCCGGCGAGCCCCCCGTAAACCCGCCGCCCCCAGCCGCGCGGGCCGTGCAAAAAACCGACTAACATGATCGCCCCGACGGCGATGAACGCCAGGCGCTGGAGGATGCACAGCGGGCAGGGCGCAAGGCCCGCCACATACTGGAAGTAGAGCGCCGCGGCGATCAAGGCGGCGCACAGCACAAAACCGGCGGCGAATGCGATGCGGTCGGTCATGTCAGGATTCGCAAGCCGAAGACTGGGTGCGGCAACTTGGGCGGGGTTGTGTTCCTTTTGGCCGGGCATGCTATCACGAATCCGGCCGGTCTTCCAACAATCGGTGTGCGGCGCGGCCGGCGCTTGGCCGTTGGAAAAATGGAGTTGGCCCGCAAACTACGCATCCCGCCTTCCGGGTGCGCGGGTTTTATCGGGCGGCTTGTTGAGCCATAGAGCATGACCCGGCCCGGCACAAGCGCCGCGCCCGGTGTTTGAGCGATTGCAGAGGCCGGGCCAATCGGCGTTATAATCACCCGCCTATTCCCCACACCCATCACCATGAACCCAGCCAACCAAACTGCGGCCCCGGAATCCCACCGCTCCGGTCCGGATGAGCGCGGGCACTTCGGCATTTTCGGCGGCCGGTTTGTCGCCGAGACGCTGATGCCCCTGGTGTTGGAGGTGGAGCGCGCGTATCGCAGATGCCGCGACGACGCCGACTTCAAGCGCGAGTTCGAGCGCTACGCGCGCGACTATATCGGCCGCCCCAGCCCGCTGTATTTCGCCGAGCGCCTGAGCCGTGAACTGGGCGGCGCCAAAATCTATTTCAAGCGCGACGAACTCAACCACACCGGCGCCCACAAGATCAACAACACCCTGGGGCAAATCCTGCTGGCGCGGCGCATGGGCAAGACGCGCATCATCGCCGAAACCGGCGCCGGGCAGCACGGCGTGGCCACCGCCACGGTGTGCGCGCTGTTCAACCTGCCGTGCGTGGTCTATATGGGCGAGACCGACATCGAGCGCCAGGCGCCCAACGTGTTTCGCATGAAATTGCTGGGCGCCGAAGTGGTGCCGGTAACCAGCGGCGCCGCCACGCTCAAGGATGCGATGAACGAGGCGCTGCGCGACTGGGTGGCCCACGTTGACGACACCTTCTACATCATCGGCACGGCCGCCGGCCCGCATCCCTATCCGCAGATGGTGCGCGATTTTCAGACCGTGATCGGCGCCGAGGCGCGCGCCCAACTGCTGGAGCGCGAGAACGCCCTGCCCGATTTGCTGGTCGCCTGTATCGGCGGCGGCTCCAACGCCCTCGGGTTGTTTCACCCGTTCCTCGACGACCCGTCGGTGCGCATGGTCGGCGTCGAGGCGGCCGGACACGGCATTGACAGCGGCCGGCACGCGGCCTCGCTGTGCGGCGGCCAGCCCGGCGTGCTGCACGGCAACCGCACCTATCTGCTGCAAAACGAAGACGGCCAGATTCAGGAAGCGCATTCCATCTCGGCCGGCCTCGACTACCCCGGCATCGGCCCGGAACATGCGTGGCTGTTTGAGAGCGGGCGGGTGGAATATGTGGCGGTGACCGACCAGGAGGCGCTCGCCGCCTTCCAGTTGTGCTGCCGCACCGAAGGCATCATCCCGGCGCTGGAGCCCGCGCATGCGCTCGCCTATATCACCCAAATCGCGCCGGCCATGGGCGCCGATTCCCTCATCGTGATGAACCTGTGCGGGCGCGGCGACAAGGATGTGTTCACGGTCGCCGATGCGCTCGGCGTGGCGCTGTGAACCCGGACGCCGCCAACCGGCGCCTGGCGCGCCGCTTCGAGCGACTTAAGCGGGGAAACCGCGCCGCCCTGGTCACCTTCATCACCGCCGGCGACCCGGACCTTGAGACCGCCACCGCCATCCTCCACGGCCTGCCCGAAGCCGGCGCCGACATCATCGAACTGGGCATGCCGTTCTCCGACCCGATGGCCGACGGCCCGGCCATCCAACTGGCCAACCAGCGCGCCCTCAAGGCCGGCATTACGCTGCGCAAAACCCTCGACATGGTGGCCGATTTCCGCGCCCGGGACGCGCACACTCCGCTCATCCTGATGGGCTACTACAACCCCATCTATCGCTACGGCAACCAGCGCTTCATCGACCACGCCATCAGCGCCGGCGCCGACGGCCTGATTATCGTGGATTTGCCGCCGGAACAAGACGACGAGTTATGCCACCCGTGCCTGACCGCCGGCCTGCACTGGATTCGCCTGACCACCCCCACCACCGACGCCGCCCGCCTGGCGCGCGTGCTGGCCAACGGCTCGGGGTTTGTGTATTATGTGTCGATCACTGGCATCACCGGCACCCGCTCGGCCGCCAACTCGGCGGTACAAACCGCGGTCGCGCGCATTCGCGAGCGCACCGATTTGCCGGTGGCGGTCGGCTTCGGCGTCAAAACCGCCGAACAAGTCGCGCAAATCGCGGCCGCCGCCGATGCGGTGGTGGTGGGGTCGGCGATCATTGAACGGATTGCCAAAGGGCTTGAAACGAAAGCGGGGAAGGAAGAAATTGTCGCCGGGGTGCATGGGTTTGTGGGAGAGTTGGCGGGAGGTTTGGGCAGTAAAAACACCCAAGCGCGCTGATTTCCACCTAAAATCCGGTCAGAGGCCGGCGCCGCCTCGAACAACGCCCGGCTGTCGCTGGCCGCCATCGCAAAGGCGCTGTTGTCATGTCAAATGGCCGTCGGATACCGAGCCAAGCCGGGTATCGCCGAAGAGGAAAACGGGCGCGGGGTTGCGGCTGAGGGCGGTTGCGGCCCGGGGCGGCTAAAACGGCGAGGGCACGGCGGTTCAGTTCACTTTTTCGGATACGAGGTGTCACCATGCAAATCAACACCAAAACCATCCTGATGCTCATCCTTTTAGCCGTCTGCTTCGCGGGCGGCGTGTGGGTGGAGCGAAATCACCTGTCCTCGGCGGCCACC
>JAPPQJ010000069.1 GCA_028817015.1 Gammaproteobacteria bacterium | reverse complement strand
AGGCGACCGGCACATTCAGCATGCCGCTGGTGGCGGAGGAAATGTCGGCGCCGCTGCCGCTGACCGTGGCGCTGCCGGCGGTGATGGTCCACGGGATGTCGAAGGCGGCTGTCACCGGCTCGCCGGTGACAGTGACGGTGAAGTCGAAAGTGCCGGCGTCCTCGCCCACTGTGCCGGGGCCGGCGACGGTGACGCTGCGGGCGGCGTTGGTGTTGGTGATGCCGACGCTGGCGGCGGTCATGTCGACGGTGACGGCAGGATAGGTGAAGTCGGCGTCCTCATCGGCGGCGCTGCTCATGGTGACGCGCAGCGTCTCGGCGGTCATGCCCTCGTCGTAGCCGTCGTATCTTGCGCCGATGCTGAGGGTGGCGGAGGGACTGCCAGCCGGGATGCGCACGCCGCCGGTGGCGACGCCGGTGGTGGCGGCGACGGTCCGGGCCGCGCCGGCGCAGTCGGTGACGGCGATGTCCGCGCCCTGGGCGTTGGTGTTGGCGGTCATCTGCTGGTCCACGGCGGTGCCGAACATCACGCAAATCGGTGCGGCGGCGGTGGCGGCGGTGACGGTGTCGGCGGTGAGAACCAAACTCACGGTGAACCGCGCGGTGCCGCCCTCCACGACCGTCGCGCCCTGCCCGGATGCGCGGGCGAGGCTGACGGTGACGGCGTCGCCGGCGTCGATTTTCGCGCTGGCCCTCGGCGCGGCGGCTAATATCGGAGCCGCAATCGCGCCGCCGCCACTGACCGAGGTCAAGGACACGGTGAAGTCCTCGTCGGCTTCAAACACAGCGTCGTCCACGGCCGTGAGGCCGAGGTTCACGGTGGCCTGGCCGGCCGGGATGTCCACGCTGCCGGTGAGGGCGGGAAAATCGGCGTTTACTGCCGGATTCACGGTGGTGGACGCCGTGGGGAAGGAAATTTGCCAGTTGACGGTGACCGCGGCCGTGGTGGTGACCGACTCGGCGAAACTGACCACGAAATTGCTCGCCGCACCTTCGGCCAGGTCGCCGGCGGGAGCCGCGATGGTGACCGTGACCGGGCGGTCGGATTCGCGGATGCTGCCATTGGCGGAGGTGCCGGTGAGTTGCAGGGCCGGGGTGGCCGCGTTGGTGATTCCGGTGCGGCCGCCCACCGCGCATACGCCGCTGTCCGGGCAGGGGTCGGTGAGGGTCACGGTGACGGTCTCGGCCGCCTCGTTGAGCGCATCGTCGCGGGTGGTGAGGGAGATGGTCTGGCCGCCGATGGCGGTGAAGCGCAAAGTGCCGCTGGTGGCGGTGGCGGCGGCATCGATGTCGCCGGCGCCGGCGGTGACGCGCCAGTCCACATCAAACGGCGTCTCGATGGCGCGGCCGGTGACGGAGACGGTGAATTCCAACTGGCCGCCCTCGTCCACCGCCGACGCGGGCCCGCTGATGGACAGCGCGCGGGCGGCGTTGATGTTGTTGATGTTGGCGGTGCGGCGGGAGTTCTGGTTGGGTGGCACATGGATGTTGCTGAGGCCGCTGTTCATCGGCGGGGCGGCGGAGGTGATTTGGACAACCAGTGCCTCGTCGGTGTCGCCCTCGTCCAGATTATCGAAACGCGCGATGATGTTGAAGTCCTGGCGGTTGCTGCCGGCCGGAATCAGCACACCGCCGGTGGCGATGGTCGCGCCGTCGGCGGCGTCGGTGAGGGTGACGGGGTCGCCGGCGCAGTCGGTGATGCCGCCGAGGTCGTGGTTGGCGACCGTGTTGTCCGCCGATGCGCCGCCCTGCTGGGTGGTGATGGTGACGGTGTAGGAAACGCACAGGTCCACCGAACTGACCGCGGCGGTGGCCCGGGACGGGTTTGTGATTTCGTTAGGCGTGTTGTTAAACAACCGCACACCGAAAGTCACCTCCGCGCCCTCGTCCACAGTCTGCGTCCTGGCGGCGGTGGAAACCATGTCTATGGTCATGCCGTCGCGGTTGCCATCGTCGCTGCGGGCGATGGTGTGCGACGCCTCGCCGGCGGTGGTGGAGATGGTCAGACCGCTGCCGGCAATCGTGCCGCCGCCCCTGGGTGTGCCATGCAGTTCCACGATGAAGGTTTCCACCGGCTCTTGAATGTGGTCAGCGGCGGTGGTGACGGTGATATCCGCGCTGGACATGCCGGCCGGGATGACAGCGGTGCCGGTGGCGGCGGCGAAATCAGCGGCCACCGCCGGGACGATGCGGCTGGCGTCGGGGCCGGCCACGGCGGTGGGGAATTTCAGCCGCCACTGCACCTGAATGTCCGCCGTGGTGGTCACCGACTCGGCGAAACTGACGGTGAAAGCGCCACGAGCCGCGGCTTGCGTCGCGAGCAGGGCTTCCTCCAGGGCCGTGCCGGGGGCGGCGATTTGCAGGGTCACGGTCTGGTCGGACTGGCCGATGGTGGCGGCTGCGGGGGTAGTGTCCACATTCACGCCAGGGGCGGCGGAAAAGGCCGGCGGGCGGCCGCCGGTGCTGCAGTCGGCATCGGGGGTGGAGGCGCACGGGTCGGTCAGGGTGAGGGTCAAGACTTCGTCGTCTTCGGCGGCGGCGTCTTCGGCCGTGTAAATGGTGATGGTCAGTTGCTGCCGGCGCTCGGCGCTGACCGGCACGGTCAGCGGGCTGGAGTCGCTGCGGGCGGTGTCGATGTCGGCGCCGGCGCCGCTCAAGGTGGCGTCGTCGGTGTTGCCGTCGCTGTCGGTGCCGAGGGTCCAGGCCAGCGTGAATTGCTCGGTCACCGGCTCGCCGTCGATGGTGACGGTGTAGGTGAAGGAGCTGCCCTCGTCCACTGCGCCGGGCCCGGCCACGCTGATGCTGCGGGCGGCGTTGACATTCTGGATGCTGATACCGCCGGCGTTGCCGGGGCTGGCGGCGACGGTGATAGCCGGGTAGGAGAAGGTGTTGGCGGGAGCGTCGGCGTCGGTGGCGGAGATGACGGTGACGGTCAGGGCCTCGTCGGCGCTCTCCTCGATGCCGTCGTATAAAGTGGCGATAGTGAGGGTGGCCATGCCCTGCCCCGCCGCAATCAGCACGCCGCCGGGGTTGGCGGTGGTGGTGGCCGCGCCGTCCGAGTCGAGGGTCACGGCCAGGCTGGCGCAGTCGGTGACGCCGATGTCGGCGTTGACGGCGGAGTTGGCGCTGCCGGGGGGATTGCGCTGGGCGGCGATGGCGGTGCTGAACACCACGCAAATCGGCGTTTCGGTGGTCGCGGCCGCGCCGCCGCTGGTGAGGACTAAACTCACCGTGAACTCGGCACTCGCACCCTCGCGCACGGTGCCGCCGGGGTTGTCAATGCTGACCGTGACCGGGTCGCTGCCGCGAATGGTCGCCGCCGCCACGCTGGCCGGGTCGCCGTCCATGGCCGGCGTGGCCGGGGCCAACACCGGGGCCGCAATGGCGCCGCCGCCGCGCGCGTTGCTTAGGGTGATAGTGAAGGCCTCGCTGGACTCGAACAGGGAGTCGGCCAGGGCGGTGATGGCGAGGTTGGCGCTGCGCATGCCGGCGGGGATGGTGGCGGTGCCGGTGACGGTGTTGAAATCGGCGGACTCGGCGGCGTCCTGCGCGGCGGTGGCGGCGGGGAAACCGATGGTGTAATCGGCGGTGACGGCGGCGGTGGTGGTGATGTTCTCCGGGAAACTGACGGTGAAATCGCTCGCCGTGCCTTCGGTCAAACCGGCGCCCGGGGCGGCGATGGCCACGGTGACCGGGCGGTCGGATTCGCCGATGGTGACTTCGGCGGAGGCGGTGGCGAGGACCAGAAAATGCGCGTCGGCCGGGAAACCGGCGTAGGTGGTGCCGGTGGGCACGCCGCCGGCGCCGGTGCGGCAGAAGGTCTGCGAAGCGCACGGGTCGGTGAGGGTCAGGGTGAAGGTCTCGGCGCCTTCTGACAGGTCGTCATCGGTGGCGGTAACGTTGACTTCATGAGTCACGGTCTCGTCGTCGCCGCCGCCGGTGGAAGTGGAAACCGGCACCATCCAGGTGCCGTCGGTGGCGCCGGTGAGGTCGCCGGTGGCGCCGCTGATGCGCCACGCCACACTGAAAGTCTCGCGCACTTTGGCGCCGCTGACGGCGATGGTGAAGGTGATGGAGCGCCCTTCCGCGACGGTGGCGGGGGCGGTGACGGCTATGGTGCGGGCGGCGGCTTCGTTGGCCGGGATGTCGAAGGTGTGGTCGGCCGGGGTGGCGATGCGGCCGCCGCCGTTGCCGGCGGATGCGGTGAAGGCCACGGTGGCGGTTTCCTGGCCCTCTTTGAGCGCGTCCGCGTTGACTCTGATCTGCACGGTCATGGCGGCTAACGGGGTGCCGGCGTCGAAAACCACGGTGCGGCCGCTGAGCATGGCGGCGGCGGCGGTGCCGGCCGGCGTGGCCGTGCCGACAAATTCCAGGTCAGGGTTCATGGCGGTGTTGGTGCCGGAATCCATCTCGGTGGATTGTTCGACGCCGGCGCTCCAGCCGACGGTAACGGCGGCGGCTAAGGTGGTGGCACCGGACGGGGTGAGGGTAATAGTGTGAGTCGCCCCTTCGCTCACCGATGCGCCGCTGGCCGGGGTGACGGTGAAGGTCAGATCGTCGTCATCGGCGAGGGTGACTTCCGCCGAGGTGTCCCGAAAACCCTCCACCAAGGCGTAGCTGATGCCGCCGGCGGCGGTTGGGGTATCGCTGTCGTGGGCGACCAGGCGAACCGTTTTGTCGGCTTCGTTGACCTGGTCGTTGACGAAGGTCAAAACCACATTCACGCTGGCGGTGGCGGTGGGCGTGACCATTGCCGAGGGGCCGGGGAAGGTGACGGTCAGGCCGGTGGCGGAGACGTCGATGCCGGACGGGCTGGTGATGTTGTAGTCGGCGTCGGCTGCGCCTTCGATGACCAGCGGCACGGTGACATCGCCGGTGCGCACGCCGCCGGACAGGGCCACGCCGAAAACGGCGGTGGCACCGTCGGCCTCGGTGGTCGGGCCGGCCGGGTCGGACAGAGTGATGGAGATGTGATCGTCGCCTCTGAGATTGACGCTGGCCGGGCCGCCGAACGCGGTGCCGCCGTCTGCGTCGGCGTTGGAGACGGAAAGTTGCACGGTGAAGGTCTCGGTGCCTTCGTTAAGGTCGTCGCCGGCGAAGGTGATGGTGAAGGTTTTGTCGGCGGTGTCGGCGGCGGCGAAAGTCACCTCGCCGGTGCGGTCGGAGGCGGCCACGAAGTCGGCGTCTTCGGTGCTGCCGTGGGTCACGGTCCAGGTGACCACGGTGTCGCTGCTGAAGCCGAAAGCGGTGTCGCCGGCGTTGTTGGCGGTGATGGCGACGGTGAAGTTGCCGCTTTCCAGGTCGGAGTCGGTCTCGGTGACGCTGGCCGGGCCGGTGACGGTGAGGGTGCGGACATCGCCGGTCGAGGCGCTAATGGTGCCGCCGCCCTGGCGCTCGCCGCCGCCGGCGGCACCGGCCAGGCTGGCGTTGCCGCCGGCGAGGGTGACGCCGGTCAGGGTGACGGTGACGGTCTCGGCGCCCTCCATGATGTTGTCGCGGACAGTGGGCAAGTCCAGCGTGGGGCTGCTGGCGGCGGCGGCGGCGGCGACGGTGAAACTGCCGGCCAAACTGGCGATGCCGGTGAAGTCGCCGTCGGTGACGCCGGTGCCGGAGACGCTGAAACTAAACACCAAATCCGCGGCCGGCAAACCGCCGCTGATGGTCAGCGGGAACTGCAATGCCGTGCCCTCATTGACCGCGGCCGCCGCATCGCCGATGGAAATGGTGAGCGGGTCGTTGGCGGAGATGGTGATGACGGCGTTGCGGCTGGCGTGGGCCGGGGCCGCGTTGATGCTGACCTGGGACTGCAGCGCGGACAGCGAGGTAAGGCGCAGGTTGACGGTCTCGTCGACTTCGCTGAAGTCGTCCGAGAGCACCTCCACGCGCACGCAGATGGCGTTGGCGCAACCGGCCACGGTCTCAGCGACCACGCCGGCGGCGATGTCGGCGGCGCTGAGGGCGTTGCCGTCGGTCCCGGTATAGGAGAGGACGCCGATGCGGTAGTCGGGCGTCTCGGTGGTGGTGTCGTGGCTGCCGTCGCTGTCGGCGTCCACAAACAGCGTGGCCGCGCCGCTGGGCGACCGGACTTCCAGAGCCAAACTGATGCGCTCCAGGTTGTCGTTGCCGAGCACGGCGTGGCCGGTCTGGGTGGTGTCGAGACTCGGCGACGGCGTGACGCGGAAATAGAATCTGTCGGCGGCCGGGCGCTCAGCCGGGTCGGCGGGTGTGGCCGGCTCGGCGGCGTTGGCGGCCAGCGGTTCCAGGGTCCAGGTGACGGCGTCCGAGGCGGCGATGGCGGCGGTGCTGATGTGGGCGTCGCCGGTCTCGTCGATGTAGGAGTCGTCGATGCCCTCGTCCCCGGCCAGGCCGCCCAGGGTGACGGTGAAGGTCTCGGCTTTTTCGCTGCGGTTGTCGTTGGCGATGATGAAGGTGGCGGTCTTCGCGGTGCCGGGCGGGTCGCCCATGGCGAAGGTGACGGTGCGCGCGGCGGAGTCGGTGAAATCGTTGTTGGCGCCGCTGAACTGGGCGTCGCGGGTGGCCGGGTCGGAGTCGGCGCCGAGGGTGAGGGTCAGCTCGGCGCCGCCGGTGAGGGCGGAGCCGCCCGCCATGTCATCGATCCCCAGGACCATGGCGTGGGCGGTGTAGGTGACGGTGTAGGTGACGGTGCGCATGGCCTCGGCGCCGTCTTCATTCACGGTGGTGGCGGCGGCGCCGTTCACCGTCGGCCCGCTCAAGGTGAAGGCGCGCTGCTGGTCGCGGCCGGCGTCGATGGAGTAGTGGGCGCGGCCGTCGGCGTGCGGGCCGGCGAACGACACATCATCGGAGCCGGCGTTGGTGAGGGTGACCACGATGTCGAAGTTCTCGTCGCCGTCCGGCAGGTCTTCGTCGGTGATATGCAGATCGACGGTGCGCAACCCATTGCCGACGGCGTTGAAATGGGGGTTGGACCGAAAAAGCCGCTGGATGGTGAAACTGCCGCTGGGCCGGCTGGCGAGGCCGCCGGTGCCGCCGGCGGTGGCGGTGAAGTCGGCCGGGTCGGCGTCGTTGTCCGAGGCGTCAGTGGTCGGCATCACCGCCCAACCAATGGTCATGTCGTTGCGGCCGTGCGGGCTGCCGCCGCGCAGTTCGATGCGCAGATTGGTGCTGCCGCCCTCGGGCACCCCGCCGGCGTTGGCGGCGGGGACCAGGGTGACGGTCAGCGCGTCGTCATTGGCGATGGTGAAGGTGGTGCTGAGGCCGCCGGCCGGCAGGGCGATGCCGCCTAACGCCGCATAACCGCCGCCGCCGGCCGGCAGGGCGGTGATGGCGGTGACGGTGATGGTGATGGTCTCGTCGCCTTCGTTGAATGGGTCGCCGCGGATTCGGCCGGGCAGGTTAATGGCGCTGGTGCCGGCCGGCAACTCCACATAGTTGCTGCCGTAAGTGACGCCGCCGCCGCTGACGCGGGTGTAGTCGGGGACGGCGTCGCCGCAGGTGCTGCCGAGGGTGCCGTGGCAGGCGGTGCCGCCGAAAGTCGCGGCCAGGCGGACATTCTGGCCGAAGGTCATGGCGGTGCCGGTGTCGCCGGCGCGGTGCAGTTGCACGCGGAACATGGGGACGGTGATCACATTGCCGACATCATTGCGGTCGGGGCGGGGGGTCAGGGTAATGGCGGCCTCGCCGGCCGGGTCGGCGGCAATGCCGAGATTAGCGGTGGCCGCGCTGCCGACGCTGACCGCGCCGGCGGTGCGCGGGTTGCTGATGGTGACGGTGAAGGATTCGGCGAGTTCCACCACTTCGTCCTCGGCTAAGGTCAGCACGATTTCCGCGCTGGTGCGCCCGACCGGGATGGTGACGCTGTGACCCGTGAGGGAAGCGATGCCGCTGAAATCCCCGGCCTCGATGTTCGCACCGCTGATGGCGTAATCCACCATCACATCCGAGGTGACGGTGGCCCCGGAGATGCTGACCGTGAACCGCGCCAGGCTGCCCTCGTCAAACGCGGTGCCGTCGGCGACCGAATTGCCTTCGGCGTCCGGACTGGGGGCGATGGAAACGGTGAGGGCGTCATCGGCGTTGTCGTTGACGGCGACCAGAAGCGGCGGGCCGACGCGGCCGCGGTCGCTGCTCAAATAAACCCAGAAATGCTCGACGCCTTCGCTGAGGTTGTCGTGGTTGGGGTCCATGACGAATGCGGCGACCTGGTGGGTATTTTCGTCGCACCCGGAGCGGCTGGTGGCGCTGCCGCACGAGGCAATGCTGTCAGCGAGGTTGTCAGAGGCCAGAAAAGTGACCGCGTTGTCGTCGCGGTTGCGCACCGCCGTGGGGCCGCGCAGTTGGGCGGCGGTGGGGAAGCCCTGGTCGGTCTGCATGGACTGCAGCGGGGGAACGAACGGCGTGTCGCTGTGCGAACCGGGGCGGAACCGCCAGATGTCACCCTGGGTGGCGGGCGGCGAGGCGTCGCGGCCGTTGGCGCTGCTGTGCTCTATGGGGTTGTTGGCACCGCCGGCCGGGACGATGGAGATGCTTACCGTGGTGCTGGCGGACAGGTTGGTGCCGGCCGAGTTGAAGTAGTGAATGAACAGTTGCGGGTAGGTGGCGCCGGCCTGGGTGTTGCGGGCGGCGCCGGCCGGCTCGGCCAGGGGACCGCCGGTCACATAGAAGGCCTCGGTGTTTTCGCCTCCGGTGGGCGCGGCGCTGATGCTGGTGACGCTGGCCGACTGGTCGGCGGTGGTACCAGTGAGGCTGACGCCGTCGCCGCCGCCGTCGGTGTTGCCGCTGGTGGGGGTGTCCAGGGTGACGGTGAAGCCGTCGGCGGTGGAAGTGTCCGGGCTGTCGGCGTCTTCAGCCAGCACCAGGCGAATGCGCCCCTGCGTGCTGCCGGCGGGGATGGTCAGCGGCGAGGAATCGCTTGCCGAGGTGAAGTCGGCGTCCTCGGCGTCGCCGCTGCGCGTCCACGCCACCTGCAAATCCTCGGTGAGCGCGCCGCCGGACAGGCGCACGGTGAAATACACCTCGTCGCCTTCGCGCGGCGCGGCCGGAGTGTTCAAGGTGATGCTGTCGATGACCGTGGCGTCGCCGGAGTCGGCGGCGATGGTCACGGTGCCGGCATTGGCGGGGTCGGCGGTGGCGCCGTCGGCGGAGAGCACGGTGACGAGCAGCGTTTCCGCGCCTTCGTTCAGGTTGTCGTCGCGCACGCCGTAGCCGGTGCTGATGTCAACGCCGCCGGCCGCGGCGGTGTCTTCGCCGGAGGCGATGGTGTGGGTGAGGATGATGGGAAACGCCCCGGAACCGGTCTGCGCACCGGACGGCGGCACCAGATCGGCGGCGGTGGCGGCGTCGCCGGCCGCGGCGCTGAAGTCGCGGGCCAACTGGTAGGTGACCACCGCGCCCTCGGCCAGGGTGACCGCGGAGCGCAGGTTCCAGGTGATGGCGGAGTCGCCCTCGCTGACGCTGACCGCACCGGAGGGCATGGCGACATTGTCGTCATCGGTGATGGTCACCTGTGCGGTGTCGGCGGCGGTGACGCGGTCGATGGCGGCGGGCTCGGACAGGGTGACGGTGAAGGTTTCCGCCGATTCCACCACGCCCGGGTCCTCGTCCAGCGTGGTAATGCGCAGCGCATGGCGGCGGCGGGCGTTGGTGAAGGTGAAGTCCTCGCTGGCGGCGGTGAAGTCGGCCTGCACCGCGCTGTCGCCGGACTCCACGCTGGTGGCGATGCGCACGACGGCGGACCAGTCGGCGATTTCAATCGGCACCGTGGACGGCGGCGTTGTCATCACCGCCGTGACCGACACCGACTCGCCCTCCCTCACGCTGTACGACTCC
>JAPPQJ010000175.1:1208-3615 GCA_028817015.1 Gammaproteobacteria bacterium | reverse complement strand
CCCGTTTCGCACCGGCATCTCCGCTTTCACTTTGGGCCTCGGCAAAATCGTCGCCCCGATGGCGTTCGTCTATGCGCCGGTACTGCTCATCGTCTCAAGCGCCGGCTTCGACCCGCTGACCTTCAGTTACGCAGCCGCCAGTTGCATAGCCGGCGTCATCGCGCTGTCGATGGCGGTGGTCGGCTTCTGGTTCGCGCCGCTCGGCGTCATCGCGCGCTTACTCGCCGGCATCGCCGGCCTGGTCTTCATCGCCCCGTCCCCCTACGCCGACCTCGTGGCGCTTGTCATCCTCGCCCCGGTCATCATCAGCCAACTGCCGGCGATGCGCCGGCGGCGGGAACAATCGCATCGAACGCGCGCGCCTTCTCCTTAACCGCGCACCGCGCCGGTTATGTTTGCGGTGTGAAGCGGTGGCGGCGCATATGTTCGTAGTGCGGCAGCATCTTGTCGTAAATCGCGCGCACCCGAGCCGGTGCGTCTTCGATGTCGATGTAGTTGTTGCGCGATTGTTTTTTCAGACCGCTCGAGGTGCGCAGGTTGGCGTGGAACACGCCGCCGTCCCACCAACTCACTTCATCGCGCGCGCCCGGTTCCCATTGCAGCGCCGACGGCATGAAATCGATTCCCACTCGCGCACACCACCATTCCACCACCTCGGCCGGCGCCGCGAGCAAATCGTCGCTGTCAATCACCGGCGGCGGCGCGCCATTGTTGTCGGCGCCGGCGGCGATGCGGTCGAACAACGCGCGCTGTTCGGCAAAGCCGACCTCGGCCTCATGAAAGTCCGGCCACTTGTCATAGATGGAGGTGATGGTCTTGGCCGGGTGGCGAATTAAAAAAGTGTGGGTGAACATCGCCAGCAACTCATCGCTCCACATGTGCGCGATGTAGTGCGGGAAATCCTTGATGAACACCGGGCCGGCGGCCGCCGCGTTTTTTAACTTCGCCGTGACGCTGTTCAGCGTCAAGCCCGGCGTGCGCACCGAGCCGGCGGCGGCGCGCGGCCACAACGGCCGCTCGCCCTGATACCACGCCTCGCCGTAGGGTTCGTGGAAACAGGTCAAGTCGCCGCGCCGCCGCATCATCCACTCAAACGCGGTGGAAGTGGAGCGCGGCACCGCCCACAATGCGATGATGTTTTTCACCGCAGCGACGACAGCAAACTGCCTTGCCTGGTGACCGGCGCCAGGCCGAGAGTCCTGAACATGCGCCAGTACAGCGCGGTGTCGTGGCCGATGACCGGCGCGCCTAAGAGCGCTTCCAGTTCCGCTTCCAGATGCACCGGCCGCCGCGCCTGGCCGTTCGCGCCGCTGCGGAAGTTGCACATGCCGTTGATTATGTACGCATCGACATTCGGCGCGCGCTCGGCGACATACTGAAAACTTTTGCGCGCGAGGCCGCCGTCAAAACACCACCGGCAGGCGTCCACCTCGGCCTGCGATGCGAACCATCCCTGGTCATAAAAGTTGCCGGCCCACGCCACTTCCACTCCGGCTTCCTCCAAAAACGCCACCGTGCCGCGCCACCATTCGGGGCGGTGGTAGGCGGCGTTCAGCGCCACCCGCGCGATGTTGCGGTCGCGCAGCGCCTCCACCATCGCGTAGCCGGCCATGTGAAACGGCGTCTGATACTTTTCGCTCAGCATCTCGCAGTGCGCGCGCACGCCTTCGACGCCGAGTCCGCCGGCGTGAACCCAGTTGGAGCCGACCTGCCCGCACACATCGGCGCCGTTGTTCGCCATGCAGTGCACGAATTCTTCCAGCAGGTGAAAGTGCTGTTTGCGCTGGTCCAGTGCGTAAGCATAATCCGGCACATGCAGCATGCGGCCGTGCACGCCGACCGTCGGCGGCGCCATGCGCAGGAAGTCGGACGCCGCCGCGTCAAAATCATGCGGCGGGCAGGTGAAGCCGACCTGGTGGGGAAACAACTTGTTGGCGGGGTTTCGCCAGTGCGCGGCTTTTTGATAGTCGTTGATCATCGCTTAAACTTTACCATCGGTTTGTCATCGGTTTTGTCAACGGATTGATACGCTGCACCTCGCCGCGCGCGGCGGCAGAATTTTGCTCCAGCCGTCGCCGCCGCCTGCGTTGTCGCGCGGCCGTCATGACGGCGCGGATTATGGCCCGCCCGCGCGGTGGCGCGCGTGTTGCCCCGGCGCGCGCCATGTGGCACGATACCGGAATGTTAATCCAATTCAATCCCATTTATCCCGTTTTCGATTGCAGGAGGAAACACCATGTCTCACCTTCATAAAATCCGCGCCGCGCTGTTGGGCGCCGCATCGACCGCGCTGGTTGTGGCCGCGCCGCTGTCGCAGGCGGCGGATTTCAGCGGCAAAACCATTGAATGGATGATTCCGTTCAAGGCCGGCGGCGGCTCCGACAAGTGGTCGCGGTTTTATGCGCCG
>JAPPQJ010000175.1:0-1047 GCA_028817015.1 Gammaproteobacteria bacterium | reverse complement strand
CACGCCGACCGGCGGCGTGGTGTATGTGTCGCCGAAGTTGGGCGTGAACGGCGCGGGCGATTTCAAGAAATTGCAGCGCTCGCGCCTGGTCTATGGCAGCCAGGGCGCGACCTCGCTGGATTTAATCCCGCTTCTCGCGTTTGACATGCTCGGCCTCAATGTCAAAGCGGTGTTCGGCATGAAGGGCCGCAAAGACGGCCGCCTGGCGTTCCAGCGCGGCGAGACCACCATCGACTACCAGACCACTTCTTCGTATTTGGCGAATGTCAAACCCGAGGCCGACGCCGGCAAGGCGGTTCCGTTGTTCTCGTGGGGCGCGCTGGACGACGCCGGCAATTTGATTCGCGACCCGACCTTCCCCGATTTGCCGCATTTCGCCGAGTTCTACGAGGCGGCGCACGGCAAGCGGCCGGCCGGCCCCGCGTTTGACGCATGGAGAACCTTCTTCGCCGCCGGATTCTCGGCGCAGAAAATGGTGTTCCTGCCGAAAGGCACGCCGGACGACATCATTCAGACCTATTCGGACGCCTTCGCCAAAGTCATCAGCGCGCCGGATTTCGCCGACAAGAGCAAAAAGCGCCTGGGCGTTTACCCGCAGGCGGTCGGCGCCAAAGCCGAGGCACTCAAAAAGCAGGCCACCACCGTGGACGCCGCATCCAAAGCGTGGATTCAAAACTGGCTGAAGAAGTTCTCGTAACGCCTTCCGCCTTCCGGTCAGGCGCTTCGCCTTTCACTCAGGCGCCCCGGCCGCAGCGGCCGGGGCGCTGAAATGTTTATTATCATCCCATGGTCGCCGACGCCATCTTCACCGCCCTCGGTAATCTGCTGACCGTCTCGCATATGCTGTACCTGGTCGGCGGGGTGCTGCTCGGCATCAGCATCGGCATCCTGCCGGGGCTGGGCGGCATCGTCGGCTTCTCCATCATGCTGCCGTTTTTATACGGCATGGATGTCACTTCGGCGCTGGCGCTGCTCATCGGTCTGGTGGCGGTGATTCCCACTTCCGACACTTTCACCTCGGTGTTGATGGGCATTCCCGGCTCGTCG
>JAPPQJ010000017.1 GCA_028817015.1 Gammaproteobacteria bacterium | reverse complement strand
CACCACCGCGCCGAGGCTGACCGCCGTGCCAATCGCCGACAGCCCGGCCACGCCCGCGCCGATAACCAGCACCGTGGCCGGCGCCATGCGCCCGGCGGCGGTGGTCTGGCCGGTGAAAAAACGCCCGAAATGCTGCCCGGCTTCGATGACCGCGCGGTAACCGGCGATATGCGCCATCGACGACAGCGCGTCCATTTTCTGCGCCCGCGAGATGCGCGGGATGGCGTCCATGGCGATAAGCGTGGCGCCCTGGGCGGCGATTTGTTTCAGCAGGCCGGCGTTTTGCGCCGGGTGGAAGAAGGCGACCAGGGTTTGGCCGGCGCTTAGCCGCGCCGCTTCCTCGGGTTGCGGCGGGCGCACCTTGCAAATCAGTTGCGCATTGCCCCACAGCGCGCCGGTGTCGCCGGCCAACTCGGCGCCGGCTTTTTGATACTCGGCATCGGCAAACCCGGCGCCGGCCCCGGCCGCGCGCTCGACCAGCACCCGGTGGCCGAGTTCGCGCAAGCGCCCGACCTGTTCGGGCACGCACGCCACGCGCGTCTCGCCGCCGATAATTTCTTTGGCAATGCCGATTTTCATTCGCATCCGCCGCTTCGCTTGGGTTGACGGTCTATTTTACATGAGAACGGCGGCGCGATTGGCGCGGTGGCGAGCGGGCATCGTTGTTGACTTGCGGGGCGTTTATGGCGCATGCTCGAACCCGTGTCCGAGCCCGCTGACAACAATTCCCCGCAAATCGAAGAACCGCAGGCCACCGTCTACGACCCGGCCGTGGCTGGCGTGCATGCGGCGAATCAGTTGGAGCAATCCGGCTTTGACCGCCGGCAGGCGGACGCGGTGGTGGTGGCGGTGCGGGAACTGGCGGGGGATTTGGCGACCAAGAGCGAACTGAGAGTGGCAATCGCGGAACTTGGGAATGAACTCAAAACCGAAATCGCCGGCATTGAGAGCGGGTTAAGTCGCGAAATCGCCGGCCTCGATAGCAAGTTAAGCAACGAAATCGCCGGCCTCGATAGCAGGTTAAGCAGCAAAATCGCCGGCCTCGAGGGCGGGTTAAACGGCGAAATCTCCAGCGTCGAGGGCAGGTTAAACGGCGAAATCGTCGACATCAAAAAAACCATGGCCACCAAAGAAGACCTCGCCCAAATGCAAATCCAGCAAGCCAAAGACGCTTTCCGCTACACCATGTGGACGGTCGGCATCATCGTCGGCGCGCTTCTCGCCGGCATGGGCGTTGCCACCGCTATTCTCATCGCCGTCATAACGCGGTTGTTAGCCGCTGCCTGACCGCTCGACCATCGCGGCCGGGTCAATCACGCATTTGCGGTGATGCCTGATTACACTCTCCCTTGTGCTACACTTCGCGCATTAAATCCAATTACAACGCATTCAGTCTTATTACGGAGGCCATAATGAATGACAAAACCACTGCTCCGTGGCTACCGCCACGCCCGCATGCCCCTTGTTAAAGCGGGCATGCTTTTGATCGGGAGTCCCTCACTGCTATTGTTCCTGCGCCGCCCTCTCCCCGGCCCTCTCCCGGATGGAGAGGGAGGAACCGGACAGGAGGGGGGCAGGGGGAGAGGCAAAATCAGCCCGCCGGGTTGGCCAGCCACAGGCGGATTCCTAAGCGCCCTGCGCCGCCAAACCATCCCCGGCGCGCCGGCTGGACACCCGCTTCCCCTGTTCAAGCCGGAGACAGTCTCTGCGGGCATGACGGCGGGGGCCGCCGCCCGCCGTGCCTCAGCTCCTATCCGCACCGCCACCGCCCTGGTCATAGCCGGTCTGCTGTCCGCCACGCCCGCCGCCGCGCAGATTTTGGAAATTGAGCCGCGGCCGCGGGCAAGTGATGCTTCGTCGACAGCGCGGACGACGGAAGGCGGATGGGTTGGGCTGGAGGTTACGCCGTCGGGGGACGCGCCGACCGGGGATGTGACCTTGACTTGCCGTGCCACGCTTAGGGGGGGTGACGACCCCATGAGCGGCGGCGATGTGCGGAATTTGCAGAAAGGCGAATTGCGCGCGTCGGCGACCGCGACTGAGCCGTTGGGGGAGTCGGACCCGCTGCCGACCGTGACCCTCACCTTCAACGCCGGCAACTGGAACACCCGGCAGTTTTGCGCGTTTTGGACTTACGACGACTTGGTGCAGCGCGGCTCGACGACGGGAGTGGAAGCGGGGCAGCGGTGGTTCAACATCGGCGCGCAGCAGAGCGACATCACCGGCAGCGCGACCATTTCCTACCACACGGGCCAGAGCGGCGCCGGCGCCTACCGCGCCATCGTCAACCAAAACGACCAAACCACCCCCACCGGCCCGAGCACGCTGCGCTTCTTCGCCGTGGGCGCTTCGGTGGCCGAGGGGCGCTCGGCGTGGTTTGACATCGTGCTGTCGCAGCCGCTTGACAGTGGGCTGACGATTCCGTATACCATCACCCCCGCGGCCAGCGGCGGCGCGGGCATCACCGCCGAGGACTTCACCGGCGGCCTCACCGGCACTTTCACGCTCACCGCCAACAACCTGCGCGAAAACGACCGGCAGCGCATCCAAATCGCCACCCCCGGCGGCGGCGCGAGCGAATCGGCCGAGACATTCACCGTCACCTTAGGCCCCCCGACCACCGGCGGCGGCACCAACGCTCCCAGCCTCATCTTCTTGCAGACCAGCGCCGACAAAACCATTCTCGCCGACGACGCCACCGACCCGGCCGCCGTCACCATCAGCATCGCCGCTTCTGAGACCAATGTGGACGAAGGCGACAGTTTCGACCTGACCTTTACCTTGAGCCAGGCGTACAGCGGCGAAATTCGCTTCAGATACGGCTTCAGCGGCATCCAGAACGAAGACATCATCGGCGGCGCGGGCAACCGCTTCGCCGTCATCCCCGCCAACCAACTCAGCCTCACGATTCCCATTCATGTGCTGGTGGACGGCAGCGTCGAGGCCGCCGAGACCATGACCGTGGACATCCACATGGCCGGCTCGAACCTCGACGGCACCACCCGCTGGCCGTCGCGCGCCAACCCGCCGCTGCAGCGGCATAGCAGCGATTACACGGTGAACATCGACATCGCCGCCAGCACCGACACCGCCGCCACCGCCGCCGCCGTGGCCACCAGCGCGGCCATCGCCGAGGCCAGCAGTGGCAGCGGCACGGTGCGGCCCAGCGGCCAGGCGATGTTCACGGTCAGCCTCACGGGCCTGCGCCTGCAGCCGTCCACGGTGGAATACACCATCACCGCCGCCGCCACCAACGGCGCGTCGGTCGGCTTGTTCGACGCCTCAGACGGCGCGGCCTTTCCGCTCACCGGCCGCCTCACCATCCCGCCCGGCACCAACCCGCAAGCGGCGCTGAACATTCCCATTCTCGTGCCCGGCGACGGCGATTCGGTCGGCGGTTTCGTGGTCACGCTCACCAGCATTCAATTCGCCGAGGCCGCCTCCGCCACCACGCTCACCGGCAAAACCGCCAGCGGCACGGTGGAGGGCGGGGCGCGGGTGTGGATTGCGCGGGTCACGCCGGCCACCGGCGAGGTGTCGGAATCCACCAACCCGGTGTATTCCTTGAACTACGACGGGCCCGCCATCGCCGACGGCGCGCCGGTGACGGTGGCTTGGGA
>JAPPQJ010000188.1 GCA_028817015.1 Gammaproteobacteria bacterium | reverse complement strand
CGTCACCTCGCGCAGCGCGCGGCCGCTGCCGGCGTGGCTGGACTACGCGGTCACCTCCAAGGCGAGGTCGTCGATTCGCCATTTCCTCAACCGGCAGAAGGACAAGGAATCGTTCAAGTTGGGCGGCAAACTCTTGAAGCAGGCGCTCGGCAAACAGGGTTACCGGCGCATGCGCATTCCCAGCGCGCACAAGGTGACGCTGCTGCAGCATTTGCAAATGGACGACTGGAATCAGTTGTTGCGCGACATCGGCTTCGGCCGCCGCCTGCCGACTTTAGTGGCCAAGCAGTTGATCGCCGAAACGCAAAATGACAGCGGCGGAAGCGGCGGCGGCAAGCCGGCCGCCATGACCATCGAAGGCACCGAGCGGCTGCTGGTTACCTACGCCAACTGCTGCCACCCCATTCCCGGCGACCCGATTATCGGCGCGATGACCAGCGGCCGCGGGCTGGTCGTGCACCGCTCCAACTGCCCCAACCGCCGCGAAATCATGCGCCACCCCGACAACTGCTTTCACCTGGCGTGGTCGGAGTCGACGCGGGGCAAATTCCAGGTGACGGTGAAAATGGAAACCCGCAACCAGCCCGGCGTCCTGGCCCGGGTCAGCAACATCATCGCCGAGCACGACTCCAACATCAACAACCTGCAGGTTGACCCTCAGCACCACAACACTTCGTCCATGTCCTTCATCATCGAGGTCACCGGGCGCAAACACCTGGCCGACATCATGCGCCAGTTGCGCGCCGAAAACTCGGTCATCCACCTGTCGCGCGCCTAAAGGCCGCTTAGCCGCTCACATTGCCATGACTCCAGCCCCGCCCACCGTCCACCGCGTTTTGTTCGTCTGCCTCGGCAACATCTGCAGGTCGCCGACCGCCGAAGGCGTGTTCCGCAGCCTGGTCGAGTCGCGCGAACTTGGCGCGCACTTTGAAATCGATTCGGCCGGCACCGGCGACTGGCACATCGGCGCGCCGCCCGACCGCCGCGCGCAGCACGCCGCGGCCCGGCGCGGCATCGACTTAAGCAACCTGCGCGCGCGCCAGACCAGCGCCGCCGACATGGCGAAGTTCGACTACATCATCGCCATGGACCGCGCCAACCACGCCGATTTGACGCGCCTGGCCGGAGCCCGGCACCGCCACAAGGTGCGCTTGTTCCTCGCTTCCAGCCCGGACCCGGGCCGCGACGAAGTGCCCGACCCCTACTACGGCGGCAACCCCGGGTTCGACCAGGTGCTGGACTTAATCGAGCAGGCCAGCCGCGACCTGCTCGACCACATCGTGGCGCAGCGATGAACCCGGGCGGTGCGCGCATCCGCATCGACATCCCCGGCCAGACCCTGACCCTGCTCGGCGACCCGGACGGCCCCGGCACCGATGCGGGGGCCGGCGCGGAGGTGGCGCGATACCGCATCTCCAGCGCCGCCGCCGGCGTCGGTGAAATCAACGGCAGTTACCGCACACCTCGCGGCCGCCACCTCATTCGCGCCAAAATCGGCGGCGGCGCGCCGCTCGGTAGCGTGTTCGTGGCCCGGCGTTTGAGCGGCGAAATTTTCACTACTAAAATGCGCGAGGCGGCGCCGCAGCGCGACTGGATCTTAACCCGCATCCTGTGGCTCAGCGGCTGCCAGCCGGGTTTCAACCGCCTCGGCACCGTGGACAGCATGCGCCGCTACATCTACATCCACGGCGCGCCGGACGATGTGGAAATGGGGCGCCCCGGCTCGCGCGGCTGCATCCGCATGCGCAACCGCGATGTGGCCGATTTGTTCGAGCGGGTGGCGGTCGGCACGCCGGTCGATATTCATGGCTGAGGCGGCTGGGGGCGCCGAGTTGCCGCTCGGCCCGCTGATGGCGGACTTGCGCGGCGAATCCTTGACCGCGGGCGAAGCCGACTTTCTCCGCCACCCCGCGCTCGGCGCGGTCATCCTGTTTGCGCACAACTACCGCAGCAAGGCGCAGGCCGGCGCGCTGGTTGCTGAAATTAAGGCGCTGCGCTCGCCGCCCCTGCTGGTGGCGGTGGACCAGGAAGGCGGCGCGGTGCAGCGTTTCACGGACGGGTTTTACCCGCTCCCCGCGGCTGCGCGCATCGGCGAACTCCACCACCGCGACCGCGGCTTAGGGCTCAAAGCCGCCGGAGCGGCCGGGCAACTAATGGCCGCGGAAGTCGCGCAAACCGGCGTGGATTTCAGTTTCGCCCCGGTGCTGGATTGCCGCAATCCGCACAGTTGCGTCATCGGCCAGCGCGCCTTTCACCCCGACCCCGGCGCGGTGTTTGAACTGGCCGGCGCGTATATCACCGGCATGCGCCGCGCCGGCATGGCGGCCACCGCCAAGCACTTCCCCGGCCACGGCGGCGTCGACGCCGACTCGCACCGCAAACTGCCGGTCGATTCGCGCACCTTAAGCGAGATCCAACAGCGCGACATTTTGCCGTTTGCGCGATTGGCCGCGCGCCTGGGCGGGGTCATGACCGCGCACATTCAGTTCCCGCGCATCGACCGCCGAGTGCCGGCCTACTCGCGGGTGTGGCTGCGCGAAATCCTGCGCGGGCGGTTAGGTTTCGACGGCGTGATTTTCAGCGACGACCTCAGTATGGCCGGCGCGGCCAACACCGGCGATGATGCGGCCGCGGACATGCCGACCCGATGCATCGCCGCGCTCAACGCCGGCTGCGACATGGCGCTGGTGTGCAACGACCCGGACGGCGCACGCCGGGCCGCGGATGCGCTCGGCGACGGTTACGCCTGCGACCAGGAACGGTTGCTGGCCATGCGAATCGACCAAACGGCCGCAACACCGGACGAGGTGGAGCGATTAGCCGCGGCGTTGGCTGAATTCCACCTTCCCGATACGCCACCCTCTCCCCGGCCCTCTCCCACACGGAGAGGGAGCGCAATCAGCGGGGACGGAGTTTCCCTCTCCCCCCGTGAGAGGGATAAAGGGTGAGGGGAATCAGTTCAACGGCAACATCAACGTCTCGCCGCCGTCCAACTTAAGCCGGCGCCGGCGCGCGCGATTGGTCAGACCCGGCGTCGGCTCCCGCTCCGGCCAGTTTTGCGCGCGCGTTTTCATAGATCAAAAGCAGAGACGGAATCACCAGCAGCACCAACAGCGTCGCGAACGCCAGGCCGAAGGCGATGGTGGTGGCCATGGGAATTAAAAACTGCGCCTGCAACGAGGTCTCGAACAGCAGCGGCGACAAGCCCGCGATGGTGGTCAGCGAGGTCAGCAGCACCGCGCGCAGGCGCCGGCAGGCGGCCTCGACCACGGCTTCGGCCACCGCCATGCCGCGCTCGCGCAGTTGTTTGTAGAACACCACGAGGATGATGGAGTCGTTCACCACGATGCCGGACAGCGCGAAGAAGCCGAACAGCGACAGGACGGTGATGTCCTGGCCCATCGCCGCATGGCCCCAAATCGCGCCGACGATGCCGAACGGAATCACGAACATCACCACCAGCGGCCAGCCGTATGAGCCGAACACCCACGCCAGCACCAGGTAAATCAACGCCAGCGCCAGCAGCGCGCCGAAGCGCATGTCGCCGAGCGTGCGCTCCTCGTCGGCTTGGCGGCCACCGAACGCGAACTCGACGCCGTAGCGGTCGGCGAGTTGCGGCAGGACTTCGGCC
>JAPPQJ010000083.1 GCA_028817015.1 Gammaproteobacteria bacterium | reverse complement strand
GACCACCGGCCGGGTCAGCGTCGAATGGGCGAAGCAGCACCACGACTTGTGGTATGAGGAGGTCAAAGACCAGGCCCGGCAACCGGACCGGGGCGCGCCCGGCCCGGCCAAAAGCGCGGTGTCCGGCGGAGTTGAAACCCCCGCCACTTGAGCGGTGAGCGGGCGACGCGCGTCGAGCGAACCAGCCAACGCAGTTGACCGGCGCCCGGCCCGAGCGCTGAGCATCCGCCCACCCCGCAAGGCTTGCCCGTGTTACGCTTGCTTCGCTCCGGCGCCGGGATTTCCGGGGCCACCGAATACGGCGCACTGCCCTCCAAAATACGCGCCGCCATTGCCCGCCAGCAGGATGGCAGCGAGCGGCTGATCGGCTGGATTCAACTCGCCATCCTCACCTCGTTCGCCGCGCTCTACGCCGCGGCCCCGAAAACCGCCCCGAGCGGCTCCGAGTTCGAGCCGGTGCCGGTGTTTTTGGGCGTGTATTTCCTGTTCACCTGCCTGCGCTTGTGGATGGCGTATAAGACCAGTTTGCCGGCGTGGTTTCTGGTGGTCTCGATTGGGGTGGACACGGCGCTGCTGCTGGGTTTGATCTGGTCGTTTCACCTGCAATACGGGCAACCGCCTTCGTTCTACCTCAAGGCGCCGACCCTGCTGTATATTTTCATCTTCATCGCCCTGCGCGCGCTGCGCTTTGAGCCGGGGTATGTGCTGCTCTCCGGCCTGGTCGGCGCGGCCGGCTGGCTGGCGATGGTGGGCTTCGCCATCATGGGCGAAGCCGGCAGCACCATGATTACCCGCGACTATGTGGTGTATCTGACCTCCAACAGCGTGCTGGTCGGCGGTGAAGTGGACAAGATCATATCCATCATCGTGGTGACCGCGGTGCTGTCCGTGGCCATCGCCCGCGCGCGCCGGTTGTTGATCCAGTCGATCTTTGAAAGCTCCGCCAAGGAAGACCTGTCCCACTTCGTTCCCGAGGGCGTGGCCAGCCGCATCACCACCGCCGAAGGCAAACTGCCGACCGAAGACCGCGAAGCCACCATGCTGTTCGCCGATGTCGAGAACTTCACCCGCATGTCGGAAGGATTGTCGTCCGATGAAACGGTCGAGACCATGAACGAATACTTCGCCCTGTTCTCCGACTCGGTGGAGAAAAACAACGGCGTCATTATCTTCTTCCAGGGCGACGCGATTTTCGCCGGCTTCAACCTTCCCGCCGACAACCCCGGGCACGCCACCAGCGCAATAACCACCGCCCTGGAAGTCCGGCAACTCCTGAAAAACCACACCTTTTCCACCGGCAAAAAACTGAGGGCCCGCATCGGCATCAACACCGGCGTGGTCACCGGCGGGGTCATCGGCGCCAAAAACCTCTCCAGTTACACGCTGTACGGCGACCAGGTCAACATCGCCGCGCGCCTTGAACAACTGAACAAAAAGTACGGCACCGACATTCTGGTGGCCGGGCGCACCGTGGCGCTCAGCGACCGGCGGCGTTTTCACTTTGAGCCCAAGGGCAGCGAAATCGTGCGCGGGCGCACCGCATCCATCGATATTTTCACGCCGAGCCTCGCTTCCAGGCGGCGGGGACAACAGCCGGCCGGTTAATACGAGCGCGGCATCCCCAGCACGTGCTCGGCGATGTAACTCAGGATCAGGTTGGTCGGAATCGGCGCGGTGCGGTACAGGCGGGCTTCGCGGTATTTGCGCTCGATGTCGTATTCCTCGGCGAAGCCAAAGCCGCCGTGGGTTTCCATACAAACTTCCGCGGCCGCCCACGAAGCGTCCGCGGCCAGCAGTTTAGCCAGGTTGGCCTCCTCGCCGGGTCGGCCGCCCCGGTCATACAGGCGCGCCGCTTCGTGCACCATCAACTCGGCGGCGCGCATGTCGGCGTAGGCTCTGGCGATGGGAAACTGCACGCCCTGGTTGCGACCGATCGGCCGGTTGAACACGCTGCGCCGGTTGGCGTAGGCGGCGGATTTTTCGATGAACCATTTGGCGTCACCGATGCACTCGGCGGCGATTAGAATCCGCTCCGCGTTCATGCCGGACAGGATGTAGTGAAACCCGCGGCCTTCCTCGCCGACCAGGTTTTCCACCGGCACCGCCAGGTCGTCGAAGAAAACTTCGGTGGTGGAATGATTCATCATGGTGCGAAGCGGCCGAACCGACAGGTTTTTTTCACCGGCGCCGCGCAGGTCAACCAGCAGCACCGACAGCCCGTCGGTTTTTTTGCCGACCGCCTTAAGCGGCGTGGTGCGGCACAGCAACAGCATCTGGTCGGAGTATTCGGCCCGCGAAGTCCAGATCTTCTGGCCGTTGACCCGGTAGCAGTCGCCCTCGCGCCGGGCGGTGGTGCGCAGCGAGGTGGTATCGGCGCCGCTGTCGGGCTCGGTCACGCCGAACGCCTGCAGGCGCAACCTGCCGGCGGCGATGCCCGGCAGATATTTTTGTTTTTGCGCCTCGGAGCCGTGCCGCAGCAGCGTGCCCATGGTATACATCTGCGCGTGACAGGCGGCGGCGTTGCAGCCGGCGCGGTGGATTTCTTCCAGAATCGCCGCCGCCGCCGAAAGCGGCAGCCCGGAGCCGCCATACGCCTCGGGGATCAACGCGCCGAGGAATCCGGCTTCGGTCAAGGCGCTGACAAAGGCCTGCGGATAGGCGCGCTCGCGGTCGCAGCGGCGCCAGTATTCCCCCGGGAAGTCCGCGCATAGGCGGGCCACCGACTCGCGGATGTCGCGGTGGTTCACCTCATAGTTCATGGTTAGTTCATGGTTCATGGTTCATCGGTCATCATCAGCCGCGGGCCGGGGCACGAAAACTCGCTTTACGGCTTAAATTCGCGCCGGAGCGCCGCCCCGTGCTGGTCCAGTTGCGGCACTTCACGGTGGCGTTCGGCGTCGCTTTGAAGCGGCAGGTCGGCCACCGAAACCGTGGCACCGCCAAAGCGTATATCAAGGTTGCGCAGGCAGGCGTGATGGGACAGGTCTTGCACCGAACTCAACGGCGCGCAGGCAATCCGCGCCCGCTCCAGTGACGCCATCAACCCGGCGCGGGTTTTGCGTCCAAACACCGCGTCGATCGCCCGGTCCATGGCGGCGCGATTTTCCACCCGTTTGGGGTTGTCGGCAAACCGCGGGTCGCGGCCAAGAGCGGGGTTTTGCAAAACCCCCTCGCAAAGCGCCCGCCACTCGCGGTTGCTCTGAACCGCGATCAGCACTTGCTTGCGGTCCGCGGTCTGATACGCGCCATAGGGTGCGATGAGCGCATGGGTCAGGCCGAGCCGGGAAGGCGCCCCGCCGAGATAACGGTGCGACAGTAGCGGCATATTCATCCAGTCGCCGATCACATCAAACAGGGAAACCGACAGGTCGATGCCGCCGCCACCGTCGCGGCGTTGCAGCAAAGCGCGCAGGATGCCCGAAAAAGCCGTCAGCCCGGTGGCCAGGTCGCACAGGGAAACCCCGACCCGGGACGGCTGCTCTGCGGTTCCGGTGACCGCGCACAGGCCGGCTTCGGCCTGCACCAGAAAGTCATACGCTTTCCTGCCGGCGGCGTCCGCTCCGTAGCCGGAAATCTGGCAGTTGATTAATTGAGGACAGCGCACGCGCACATCATCGCCGCCCAGCCCCCGCCTGGCCAGCGCGCCGGGCGCCAGGTTGTGCAAAAACACATCGGCGCTTTGCAGCATGGTTTTCAGCAGCGCCAGGTCGCCCGGGTTTTCAAGATCGATGCGGATGGATTCCTTGCCGCGGTTCAGCCAGGCAAAAAACACGCTGTGGCCGCCGGCGCCCCGGTCATAGCCGCGGGCGAAATCGCCTTCCGGGCGCTCCACCTTGATCACTCGCGCGCCGGCATCGGCCAGCAGCAGACTGCAGTAAGGCGCCGCCACCGCCTGCTCGAGCGACACCACGACCCGCCCCTCGAGTTCCCGGTTCAGGCGGTTTGGCTGGTGTGGTTCGTTCATATGCAGGCCGGCGGCCGCCGGGTCACGAGCCCGCCGCTCCGGAAAGTGAAAGGTCGCGGCAATCCACTTCGACCACCACGGCGCTTTGTTCGGCCCAGTTGCGGGACAGCAGAAGATCGCGCCGGTCGGTGGTGTTGACCGACATTTCCATCCAGTCGTGGGGCCCGATGTCCCGGTAGTCGTCCCGGGAACTGGCCTTGATGTCGCGCGCCAGCAAATGGGTGACATACTTCGCGGCCAACTCCTCCTGGGTGAAATAGCCCAGCGAGATGTAGATCTTGCGGTCCGCGGGGTCGGGCTCGATGAAATGATCGAAGTTGGTTTCTTTCAGTTTCTCCAAGGCCGGCGTTGCCGCCGCTTGCGAATCGAACGGGCCGAGATAGACCCTGACCACCTGCGTCTCGCGGCGCTCACTGCGTATCGCCTGATAGGTGAAGCGCTGCGCGCGCATCCACCGGGTTGCCGACGACCAGCCGGCGCCGCCCTTGAACGGGCCGATGCGGTGGCACGACCTCCGGGCACCCGGCGGGGTGTTGTGGATGTCTATGCCGGAGGGCTCAATATCGGCGTCCCGGACATCGGCGATTTCCGCGGCCGCCGCATCTGCGGGGTCCCGGCCCTCAGCCGCGGCCGCGGCGCCGGATGGGTGGATTTCGTGCAGCAACCGCATGGCGTCGGCATTGACATCCGGCTTGGCGGAAGCGCCCGGCCCGGCGCCGGATTCACCGCTGGTGGCCCACAGATAGACCACCACATTGGCAATCAGCAACAACCCCGCGACCCATTTCATGACGCCGACTCCGCGGCGATGACCGCCAGCCCGCGCAGCACCAGATCGGGGGTAATTTCGACGCCGGAGGTGAGCAGCGGCGCGATTCGCTCGGCGTCGCCGCCGGTTGCCAGCACCCGGCAGTCGCCCGGCAATGTTGCGCGCTGCCGGGCCACGGCCAGGTCGATGCCCCCGGCCACGGCCAGCCACGCGCCGCTCATCACCGCCGAGCGCGTATCGGTGGCGATGGGGTCGGGCGCCCCGGCCGGATCCTCTCCACCGTGGCCGCGTTTGCCCTCACCGTTGTGGCCGGCGATGTTCTCGGTGCTCTCGCGCAACGCCGCGCGCATGCCGCGCGCGCCGGGGAAGATGACTCCGCCGCGAAACACCCCGCCGCCGTCGAGCGCATCCACGGTGACCGCCGTTCCCGCATCGACCACGATGACCGGGCGGCGCGCAAACAGGCGGCGCGCGGCCACCAGCGCGGCCCAGCGGTCGCTGCCTAACGCGGTCGGTTGCCGGTAGGCGTTGACGATGCCGGCCTGGCGGGCCCGGGAGGCGATGAAAACCGCCTGCAAGCCCCAGGCGCGTCGCGCGCAAGCCTCAATGGCGTGCCGGGCGCGGGCGCCGGCTACGCATGAAACCCACACCGAGGCCGGGCGCTCAATCGCCGCCCATTGAGCGGCCAGCGCATCGCCGCGCGCGGCTATGGCGTCGGTGTCGAGCACCCCGCGCGCGCCATCCGGCGCATCGCCGCCGCGGGTCACCGCCCATTTCAGCCGCCGGTTGCCGGCATCGATCAGGAGTTTCATGTCGTTTGCGAAACTTGTTCGCGCGCTCGCACGCTTGCCTGGCCCGAAATGATGCGCCGCCGCCCGCCGTCCTGGTCGATGGTCAGCGCACCGTGCCGGTCGATGCCACGGGCGATTCCGTGCAGCAACTCGCGCGGCAAACGCACCGACACCGCCCGGTCACGGTGCACATGCAGTCGGTTCCATTCATCGACAAACGGCGCCAGGCCCAGACGGCAGAAGCGTTGCAGGTGGCGGCAGTGTGCGATGATTAGATCGGCCGCCAGTTGATCGCGGTCAGCGGCGTAACCGAGCGACTGCAAGTCAGCGCGGCCCGGGGCGGCGCAATCGGACGCCGGCATTTTAACATTGATTCCGACGCCCACGACACACCTTGTGCCGCTCAATTCGGTCAGCACGCCGCCCAGTTTGCTTTCCATTTTGCCGCTGCGCACCATCACATCGTTGGGCCATTTCAGGCCCACCGAATGGATGCCCGCGCGGCGCAACGCGGCAACCACCGCCAGGCCCGACACCAGCGACAATCCGGCGGCGTTTGCGCCGCCGAGGTTCCAGCCGATGGACAGCAGCACCGCACTCGACCGCGGCGCCCGCCACGAGCGTCCGCGGCGTCCGCGCCCGGCGGACTGCCATTCGGCCAGGCACACCCGGGCGTGCACCTCCGGCTGGCGCATCAGCCAGGTGTTGGTCGAGTCGATTTCCCCGAACCAACTGACCCGGCCCGCGGCGGCCACGCCGGCCCGCGCCAGCAGCGCGTTGATGCGCTCCGGGTGGTGGTGACTCATGCGGATTGGGCGGCTGACATAAGCGCCAATCTTATTGCGTGGCGCAACAATAAGCGATAGGGTAACGGCTCCTGAACCCGCCACCGGCGCAACCGCTCAATGATCCGGCGCAACGCAACCCGCGAGGTCAAAATCGGCAACCTCACCATCGGCAACGGCCACCCGATTGCCGTGCAGAGTATGTGCGCCACGCCGACCACGGATGTGGCGGCCACGCTGGAGCAATTGCTGGCGTTGCGCGAGGCCGGCGCCGACATCATCCGCGTCGCTGCCGACAACAAAAAAGACGCCGCCGCCTTAATCGCGCTGCGCCGGCAATTGGAAGAGGCCGCCGCCGACACCGTGATTAGCGTGGATTTGCAGGAGAATTACCGCCTGGCGGAAATGCTGGCGCCGCATGTGGACAAGATCCGGTATAACCCCGGGCACCTGTATCATCACGAGCGCGCCAGGCCGTGGCGGGACAAGGTCGCGTATTTGGCCGATCTCGCGGCCCGCCACGATTGCGCGCTGCGGGTCGGCGTCAACGCCGGCTCGGTGGACCCTGAGCGGTTGGCCGCCGGGCACGGCGGCGATTCGGTGGCGCCGATGGTGATAAGCGCGCTGCAACACAGCGAATGTCTCGACCGCCTTGGGTTCACCCGCTACTGCGTGTCGCTCAAGGACTCCGACCCGCGCAAGGTCATAGACGCCTGCCGCCGGTTCGCCGAGGCGCGCCCGGAGGTGCCGCAGCATCTGGGTGTTACCGAGGCCGGCATGCCGCCGGAGGGCATCGAAAAAACCCGCATCGCCTTTGAGCAGTTGATTAGCCGGGGGATCGGCGACACCATCCGCGTGTCGCTGACCGTGCGCAACGACCAAAAACACCGGGAAATCAGCGCCGGGCGGCAAATCATCGAAGACATCCATGCCGGCCGGGTGCGCAGCGTGGTGCGTTTCAACGATGACCGGTTGAACCTGATTAGTTGCCCCAGTTGCTCGCGGGTGGAGAATCAGGCCTTCGTCGATCTGGCGCAGCAGGTCAGGGAGCGCACCCGCTACGCCCGCGACCACGCCATCACCATTGCGGTGATGGGCTGCCGGGTCAACGGCCCCGGCGAAACCGATGACGCCGATCTGGGGCTGTGGTGCGGCCCCCATTATGTCAACCTGAAAAGGCGCGGCGAAAAAATCGGCGCGTTCAAATACGACCAGATTCTCGACCGCCTGGACCGGGAATTGCGCGACCTGATCGACTGACATGGACTCCTGGCACAACAGCGTCTGCCCGCATGACTGCCCGTCCGCGTGCGCGCTGGAAGTGGAAAAACTCGCCGCCGGGCGCATCGGCCGGGTGCGCGGCTCGAAGCACAATCCGTATACCGACGGCGTCATCTGCGCCAAGGTGTCGCGCTACGCCGAACGGGCGCACCATCCCGCGCGTCTGACCCGCCCGTTGCGGCGCACTTCGTCCAAATCCGGCAACGGCGCCGCCTTCGAGCCCATCGGCTGGGAGCAGGCGCTCGACCTGGTCAGCGAGAAATTCACCGCCGCCAGCGGCCGGTTCGGCGCCGAGTCGGTGTGGCCCTACTACTACGGCGGCACCATGGGGCTGGTGCAACGAGACGGCATCATGCGCCTGGTCAGCGCCATGGGCTATTCGGGTTTGCACAAGACCATCTGCGTGCAAATCGCCTACGACGGCTGGGGCGCGGGCGCCGGCGCATTGCTCGGCGCCGACGGCCGGGAAATGGCGCACAGCGATCTAATCGTGCTGTGGGGCTGCAACGCCGCCGCCACGCAGATCAACGCGATGACCCACATCAGCAAGGCGCGCAAACGCGGCGCCAAACTGGTGGTCATCGACCCGTATCGAAACGCCACCGCCAAGGTCGCCGATTTGCACCTGGCGCCGCGCCCGGGCAGCGACGGCGCATTGGCCTGCGCGGTCATGCATCTCCTGTTCAAGAACGGCCACGCCGACCGCGACTACCTGGCTGAATACAGCGACGATGCCGGGCGTCTGGAGCGCCACCTGCAGTCGCGGGGCCCCGAATGGGCGGCCGCCATCACCGGCATTGAGGCCGCGCGCATCGCCGAGTTCGCGGAAGTTTACGGCGCCACCCGCAAGAGTTACATCCGCCTCGGCATCGGCTTTTCCAGGAGTCGCAACGGCGCCGTCAATGTGCATGCGGTTTCCTGCCTGCCGGTGGTGACCGGGGCCTGGCAATATCGGGGCGGCGGCGCGCTGCTGGCCACTTCCGATTCGTTTCGCCTCGATGAGCGATTGATTCAGGGGCCGGCCCCGGCCGCCAACGGCGCGCGCATGCTCGATATGTCGCTGATCGGCCCGATCCTCTGCAACGACCGCACCGCGCTCAAGGGCGGCCCGCCGGTCAAGGCGATGCTGATTCAAAACACCAATCCGATGTTAGTGGCGCCGGAGCTGGCCGCGGTCAAGCGCGGCTTTGAGCGGGACGATTTGTTCGTGTGCGTGCACGAGCAGTTCATGACCGAAACCGCGCAAATGGCCGATGTGATCCTGCCGGCCACCATGTTTGTGGAACACGACGATTTATACCGCAGTTACGGCCATACCTTTTTGCAGGTCGGCGAGAAAGTCGTCGATGCGCCGGGCGAATGCCGCTCCAACCACGAGGTGATTGCCGCATTGGCGGCGCGGCTGGCGGGGGCGCGGCGCGAGGACTTTGCCGGCTTTCAGTTGAGCGCCTTGCAACTGGTCGATGAGACCCTGGAGCGCTCCGGTTACCCGCCCCGCCGGGCGTTCACCCGCGGGCATTTCACCGACTGTGCGCCGCCGTTTGAGTCGGCGCACTTTCTCGACGGCTTTCACTGGCCCGACAAAAAATTCCGCTTTGCCCCGGACTGGGCGGCCATCGGGCCCTACGCCCGGGGAATGCCGGCGTTGCCCGACCACTGGGATGTGATCGACAACCCGTCGCCCGAACACCCGTTGCGGCTGGTGGCTGCGCCGGCGCGCGGCTACTTGAACAGCACCTTCACCCAGTCGCCGTCCTCGGTGCGCCACCAGAAATGCCCGCAACTGCAGATCAACCCGGCCGCCGCAAAGCGCTTCGGCATCGAAGACCGGCGGCCGGTGGTGGTCGGCAACCGCCGAGGCAGCGTTACGGTCACCGCCAGGTATGCTGAAAAGACTCAGGCTGACACGGTGGTGGTCGAAGGAATCTGGCCGGCCAGCGCATTTCCCGAAGGCGTCGGCATCAACCTCCTGATCGACTCCACCCCGGTCGCACCCAACGGCGGCGCGGCCTTCCACGACACCGCGGTGTGGGTCAAGGCGGCGGAGTGAAGCGTGCCGGAATGCGCCGTTTTACCGCCGTTCACTTCCAGTAATCATCGGGCGGCGGCCCCCAGTCGTGGAGCATGCACGAGTAAACCGCGGACTCATCGAAGGGGTATTTGGCCTCCATTGCAGGCGTCAGGGTGACGCCGATGCCGGGGGCGGTTGGCCGCATCAACCGGCCTTCCACTATCCGGCATTGACCGCCCATCATTTCCCGGCCGAGAGGAAATCGTAGCATCGGGTATTCCACCAGTTCGCCGCCGGCGGCAAAAGCGGCGTGGTAACTGGCCATGACGGCCGCCGCCCCGCCCCATGCGTGAACCACCACGCCGGTGCCGTGCGCCCGGCCCGCCTCGAAGACTTCCAGCACCGCGCTGATGCCGCCAATCACCGAGGCGTCGGGTTGCACGAAGTCATACACATCATCGCTGATGCGGGCGATCATTTCCCCGGGGGTGGTGATGATTTCTCCGCCGCAGACATCAACATCGATTCGCGACCGCAGCTCCTTGAACCCTTCCGGGCAGTCGGGGCCGATGGCTTCTTCCAGGAACAGCAGCGGCCGGCTGGTGTGCCGCCTGACGGACTCCACATATTCCACCACGTCGTCCACCGCTTGCGGCGGGTCGGCGAGGTTCTGGCACATGTCGACGCCGACCTCGATGCCGCGCCGGCCGGCCGCCTCCAGCGCCCAGGCGGTGCGCAGTATGTCGCTCTTGACGGCTCGAATCTTGTATAACCCGATGCCCAACGATTCCAGCAAATCCAGTTCGCGCTCAAACTGTTCTTTCGCGTCGCAGCAGCCGCCGCTGCCGTATATCCGAATGGATTCGGCGCCGGCGCCGCCGAACAGATCGAAGGCCGGCACGCCGAGGGATTTGGCTTTTGCGTCGACCAGCGCGATTTCGTATGCGCTGGTCACATGGCGGGCTGCGCCTTGCAGCGACCAGTAGTCGCAGACGCTGCACAGGTCGCGAACCCGGTCGCCGACGGCGAAACCGTCCTTGCCCGCCAGATAAGGCGCGGTCAAATCCACGATGGCCTCGAACACTTTGGGCGCAAAAACCGCGAGATAACCTTCGCCGACTCCGGTTACGCCGTTGTCCAGCGTGACTTCCACCATGCCCACGCTGCGCTTCGGGCCGTTCGGAAAACATTCCTTGATTTCCGGGTCATCGGCGTGCGCGTATGGAGAACTCAGCAACACGCATCTGACTTTTTCAATCCTGGCCATGCGCATCCCCTCTCGAAATCGACCGGGTTGAGCGACTTTTCACCGTTTCGGTGGTGTGCAACCGGCCGCAACCGTTCATTTGTTGCGCCTCTGGGAGATGTGCCACGGAACGAGCAGGCGCTCGGCCAGCGTGACCAGGCCGAACAAAAACAGGCCCAGCGCGGTCAGCATGAAAATCGCCGCAAAAGCCAGGTCGGGGCGCATGTTGCCGGTCACGATTTGGATGTAGAAACCCAGGCCCTGGTCGGAGCCGATAAACTCGGCGATGGTCGCGCCCACCGTGGCGTTGATGGCGCCGTATTTGAAGCCGACGAAACACTGCGGAAGCGCGGCCGGCAGCCGCACCTTGAGGAACGCCCGGGTTCGGGTCGCGCCGGTGGCGCTGCAAAACCGGGTCAGTTCTTCGCTGAGCGAACTGAAAGCAAGGATGGCGTTCAACACGATGGGGAAAAAACACACCAAAAACACAATGATGATTTTCGGCAGAAACCCGAAGCCGAGCCAGGAGATGAACAGCGGCGCGAAGGCGATTTTGGGCACCATTTCGACGCTGACGAAAAACGGGTAGATGGTGCGCCGCAGGATGGAGGAGAACGCGATGGCCAGGCCGAGAGGGACGGCAATCACGATGGCGATGATGTAGCCGGTGAAACTTTCCGAGCCGGTGACCCAGGTGTAGTACAACAGCCGGTCGATGTCGGCCGCGCTTTTGGTGATGATTTCGGTGGGCCTGGGCAGGATGTAGCGCGGGACATCGAACCAGCCGATGGAATATTCCCAGAACAGGAAGAAGCCCGCGAAGAAGCACATAAACATCCACGACCTGGAGAACCACTGTCCGAGTTTTTCAAGGAGTCCGGGAATCATCAGATAACACCGTATCGCTGAAATATCAGTTGAATCTCCATCACATATTCGGAGAATCGCGAACTGTTTTTGGTCGCCAGGTCGCGCGGCCACGGCAAATCGATTTCCAGTATTTTTTCGATGCGGCCGGGCCTGGGCGAGATAACCACGACGCGGTTGGAAAGTTGCACCGCCTCCTCGATGCTGTGGGTAACCAGCAGCACCGTCTGCTTTTTATCCAGCCACAGGTTCTGCAGGTCACGGCGAATGGATTCCCGCGTCATGGCGTCGAGTTTGCCCAACGGCTCGTCGAGCAGCAGCGTGTCCGGGTCGTGCACCAGCGCCTGGCAGAACGCCGCGCGCTGGCGCATGCCGCCGGACAGTTCATACGGCGCGCTGGCGGCGAAATCCTCGAGGTTGACCTGTTGCAGGAGCGAGCGGATGCGGTCTTCATAGCCGCGCACATCCAGGTTGCGCAGTTCCAGTTGCAACTCGATGTTGCCGCGCACCGTGCGCCACGGCACCAGCGTGCTGTCCTGAAACATGATGCCGATGTCGGTGCGCGGCCCGCTGACCCGCCGGCCCTTGACGGTGATGGCACCGGAACTGCTTTCCAGCAGCCCCGCCACCATCAGCAGCAGCGTTGACTTGCCGCACCCGGAAGGGCCGAGCAGCGAGACGAATTCCCCGGCCTCAACCCGCAGGTCTCCCGGCCCGAAGGCCGCAACCGCCGCCGCCCCTTCGTTGAAGACTTTGGTGACAGATTGAATGTCGACGGCGGCGGTCATTCCCGCCATCCCGTTACGGCAGAAAGTCGTTGGTGTAAAACGCGGACGCCGGTTGGTCGGTCTCCAAATCGTTGAAGTCCTTCATCAACTTCAGCATGCTGTCCCAGTCCGACGGGATATTCATGCCCAGCACGCGCTGCTCGTTGGCGGCGGAATACAGCACCGACAGGGTGACATCCAGCACCGAGCGGGCCTGTTGCTTGCCCTGCTCTTCGGCCATCGTGCCGCCGACGATATCGGCTATGGCATCCACCGCGGCGTCGGGATTCCTTTCGGCATCCCGGTATGCCTTGACCGTGGCGCCGACGAATTTTTTCACCAGACCGGGGTTTTCGGCCAGCGTATCCTTGTGCGCGGAAAGGCAATAACCGACCTGGTTCACGCCGAAATCGGAATAGGGAAAGATAACCGGGTCGTCGCCGCCGTTGGCTTTAATCTCGGCCGGCTTGTCGTCGATGCCGCCTAATATCCCGACCGCGCCGCCGGTGCCCTGCAGGTAGGAAGACACCAGCGCGCCGTCCGGCACATTAGTCAGGTTGATGTCGCTCATCTTGAGGCCGGCGTTCTTAAGCACCAGCGGAAAGAACGTGTTGACCCCGGCGTTGGCCGTGGTCAGCAACTTCTTGCCCTTCAAGTCGGCGATGTTTCTGACCCCGGCGTCCGGACGCACGATGACTGCTTCGGTTCCCGAGGCGTCTATCACGCCGACCGACACCAGCGGCGCGCCCTGGGCGGCCAATGTGGTCATGGCCGCGCACGAGCCGTAGGCGAAATCGCTGTCGCCGTTGGCGACCAGCCGGTGCGCCGAACTGGAGCCGTTGCCGGAGCGGATGTCCAGGTTGATGCCCGCGTCCTTGTAGTAATCGCGGTCTTTGCCCAGCGCAAAACCGGCGTGCGAGCCGTAGTACATCCAGTTCAGCCGCAACCGCACGTCTTCCGAGGCGCGCGCGGCACCGCTTGCCAGGGCCAGCAAAAGGGTTGGAACGATTAACTTGCAGATGCTTTTCATGACGGATTCTCCGAGTGATGTGGTGGTGTGCGAGACCGGTCACGGGCCGGCCCTGTGGTAATCGCAGCGCCCGCGGGCGAATGCGAAAATTCGGTTTTGGCGCCGCCCGGCATCACCCTTCGACCAGGTTCGGCACGCCGATGGCCTGCATCATGGCGCGGGTTTTTTCGCGGTAGGCCCGCCGAATATCGCGGGTGGGCGGCCGGCACCGGCTGGAAGGCAGCCCCACCAATTCCATGCAGAGTTTGTCCAGATAACCGTCGCCGCTGGTATATTGGTTTTCGATTTCGACCCAGAGTTTGTACCAGGGCATGGCTTGCGCGGTCATCATGCCGGCGATCTCCGCGTACTTTCCCGACCGCACCCGCTCCATCAGCCGCACGCCCCACGCCGGCCAGAAATTGCACAAATGCGATTCAAAGGCGCGCGCGCCTAACGAGGGCATCGCGCTGAAAGCGAACAGAAGGTTGTTGTCGATGATGGTCAAACGCCCGGAAAAGTGACTGCACACATCCTCAAACTCCATCGCGTCGGTGCGCGGCGCCGCCCACTTGAGGCCGACCACGTTGTCGAGTTGCGCGAGGCGCTCCATCATTGAAAACGAAACGCCCGACGCGGTCCAGAAGGTGTTGTAGATGATGATGCCCACCTCCGGGGCCGCGCCCGCCGCCGCTTTGACGAATTCCTCAAAGTCGGCCTCGGTGTGCGTGAAGTAGAACGGGCAGGACACCTGAATAAAATCGAAACCCATGCGCTGCGCGGCCTTGGCCAGTTGCACCAGTTCCAGCGTGCTGGTGGTCTGCGCGCCGAAGGCGATGGGGACGCGCCCGCCGACTTCATCGGCCACCACCTCCGCGACCTGCAAGCGCTCGTCAAACCTCAGGGTCGAAAAATCACCGGCCGCGCCGCCCGCCAGAAAAGTGGCGTTGTCGGCGGTCAAGCCGCCGTCGAGCAGGAAGTTAATGTGGGTTCTAAGCGCCGCCCGGTTGATGGTGAACCCGGCGTCGTCGTTGAACGGCGTCGGCACCGTGACATAACAACCTTCGAGTTTGTTGCGAAAAAGGTGCGTGTCCATCGTCAAATTTGGCGTTTGCATTGGCCTCGCGAAACGGCGCCTGAAACTATCCTTGCACAACAAACCAGGCGCTCCTTGATGTAAATCGTCAAAATTTTGATATATTTCGCCACTTCGCCACTTTGACCCTGTCAGGCCAGTTCATGAACCAGCCGTCGCCGGCGCCGCTTTTCAGTTTCATCCTGCAGTCCGAGTATCCGCTCAACGCGCTGATTCTGGCCACGGAGGCCTTGCGAATCGCCAACCAGAACAGCGGCCGTCAGTTGTTCGAATGGTGTCTGGCGTCGCTGACCGGCGACGATGTGCGCGCCAGCAACGGCATGTGGCTGCCCGTGGACTGCCGCGTCGAGCAGTTGCCGCCATCGGATTACTACCTGGTGTTCGAGGGCAACCTGCCGACCCAGAACAATTCGCCCGAACTGCTGACCATGCTGCGCGAGGCGCACCGCTCGGGAGCCACCATAATCGGCATTGACACCGGCGCGTTCGCGCTGGCCCAGGCCGACCTGGTGCATGAGGAGGTGGTGGTGCACTGGGAGGCCGCGCCGACTTTCCACGAGCACTTTGCCCAACTCCCGACCAGCGACCTTTTATACCGGATTGACGGCCAGGTCGCGTCCTGCGCCGGCGGCGTCGCCACGCTGGACTTAATGCTGGAACTGATGAAACGCCACTATGGCGAAGCCCTGACCACCGAGGTGGCCAACGCGCTGGTCCATCAGCCCAGGGAAGGCGGGCGGCCTCAACGCACCGACAGCCACGGGCCCGGCCCGCTCAAGTCGCTGTCCGAGCGGTTGCTGGAACTGATGGGGAAAAACCTGGACTTCCCCTTAACTTCCGCCGAAATCGCCGCGAAACTCAATGTATCGAGAAGAACTCTGGAACGATACTGCCGCCGGCATTTCGGGCACACCCCGATGCGTTTATATCTGGGCATCCGGCTGCAAGGCGCGCGCAACTTCCTGTTCTACGCCGATTACAGCATCGAGGAGGTCGCCCTGGCCTACGGGTTCAGCAGCCCGGCGGTGTTCTCCCGAACCTTCAAGGATTACTTCGGCCAGACTCCCAGCGGCTTTCGCTATTCCCTGCGCAACAGGCAACGCGGGACGCGCCTGCCCGAGATACGCCGGTTGTATGCGACCCGCAAGTCACGGTGACGATGGGACCGGGCGGCCCGCCTTGCCCGGGTTTTCCTGGTACCGCAACCGCCCCGCCCGCGCACCGCACAGTCCGTTCAGCCGGTCGGCGGTTTGTTGCGGATGGGCGCTTACACCTCGACATACTCGCGTTTGAACGGCCCCGCATCGGGGTTCGCGGCTTCGCCGAACTCGCGGGCGAAGCGGTGGCCCTCGTAAACCGCGGCGGCGATGGTGGCGGGAGCCAGGCAGTCGCCGATGCGCGCCAACGATTGCACGCCGGCGGCCGCCAGCGCCTCGCTGACCGGGCCCGGCCCGGCGTCCAGTTGCCAATACAACGCATCCAGCGGGCGGCGGGCGGTGACCATGACCAGGGTGTCGGCGGCGATGGCGCGCGCGCACCGGCTGCCGGTATGCCGCAACTCGAGGCGCCCTTCGCTGACGCGCGCCAGTCGGTGTTTCTCGATGAGGGTGACGCCCAGGCCGTGCAGCCGGCGCTCGATGTGCGCCTGTTCCAGGGTGTTGTGCGTCCATGCGGCCACATCGGCGGCCGGGGTGACCACGGCGACCGAGTCGACTTCGGGCGCGGCGGCCAATTTTTCCGCAATCACGCTGGCCATGTAGTAGTGGTCGTCGTCGTAAATCACCACCCGGCCGCGCGCCGCCGGCGCGGTTTCATTGTCGCCGCCGTTTGGGTTTCGGTTCGGGTTTGAATCGGCCATCACCTGGTCCGGGCTGATGACCCGCACGCTGCCGTCGGCGCCGACCGGCGCGCGGTGGGTGCGGCCGATTCCGCTGCGCTCCCATTCGGCGCCGGTGGCGACCACGATGTGGGCGGCGCCCAGTTCCCGCGCGAATTGCGGGATTTGCCCGGCGTCCAGGCGGCTGTGCGTGAAGGTTTGCACGGCCGGCAATTTGTGCAGTTGCGCGATGCGGTAATCGACCACGCGCTTCCAGGTGGCCAGGCCGGGCAGGCGGCTCTCGCACAATACCCGCCCGCCCAGTTCCGGCCCGGCTTCGGCCAGGGTTACCCGGTGGCCGCGCCGTCCCAGCGACATGGCCGCCTCCAGGCCGGCCGGCCCGCCGCCGACGATCAAAATCGCCGATGGCTGCGCCGCCGGGGCGATTTTTTCAGGATGCCAGTCGCGCCGGTGTTCCTCGCCCATGGTCGGGTTCTGGGTGCAGCGAATCGGGCGCCCGGTCATGTCGCCGGACACGCAGATGTTGCAGCCGATGCACTCGCGGATGTCTTCCAACCGGCCGCTTTCGATTTTGGCGGGCAAAAACGGGTCGGCAATCGACGGCCGCGCGGCGCCGATTAAGTCCAGCACCCCGCGCGTGATTTGCGACACCATCGCGTCCGGCGAAGTGAACCGCCCGACCCCGACCACCGGCTTGCCGGTCACCCGCTTGACGAACGCGGTATACGGTTCCTGAAACCCCTCCCCGGCAAATCGCGCGCTCATGGAATCGTTCGACCAGTCGCTTAAGTTGACATCCCACAAGTCGGGCAACTCGGCCAGCATCTCGACCACTTCGCGGCCCTCGTGGGCGGCGCGGATGCCGTCTTCGCCGGCCAGTTCGTCGACCGCAAAGCGCAGCGCCACCGCGCATTTGTCGCCGACCGCCTCCTGGGTGTCCTGCAGCAGTTCGCGCACAAAGCGCACGCGGTTCTCCAGGCTGCCGCCGTACTGGTCGGTGCGCCGGTTGCGGCGCCGGGAGATAAAGTGAAACGGCAGCGCCAGGTCGTGGCCGGCATACACATAGACGATGTCGAAACCGATGTCGCGCGCGCGCAACGCCGCCTTGCGGTGCCACCTTCGCACATTGGCGATGTCGCGCTTGTCCATCGCATAGGCCTGGGCCGGCTCGTAACCGTCGATCATCATGGCCGATACGCCCATGGCCGGCAGGCGGCTGTATAGATTGCCGGAGGCGTGGCCGTTGTGGGTGATCTCGATGGCGGCTAACGAGCCGTGGGCGTGCACCGCATCGGCCATCAGCGCCAGGCGCCTGGCATCGCCGTCATCCCACAGCCGGCCTTCGATATACGGCGACCACTCCGAACTGGGGTGGATTTCCACTTCCTGAGTCGACACCACGCCCCAGCCGCCCTCGGCCTTGAGGCCGCGCTGCCGGGCTTCACCGCGCGGATAGACATGCCCCATGCCGTTGCAGTGCGGCACCTGGTAGAAGCGGTTGCGGGTGGTTACCGGGCCGATGGGCACCGGCTCAAACAGGATGTCGTAACGGGGCTCGCGGGGCATATGGTCCTCAACCGCAACATGTTTCCTGGATAGCGGATTACAAATACCAGGCGGCCTCGGCCTGGCCGCTTTCGACGAAGGCGCGGTATTCGGCTAATTTGATCTCGCCGTAAACATCCAGGTATCGCTGGCCGAAATAGGCCGGCAGAATGCGCCCGTGGCGGCACTTTTCAACCGCGCCCGGCACATCGAACGGTATTTGCCGGTGGGCTTGCGCGCCGGCGTTTCCGCGCACCGGACGGCCGGCTTCCAGGCGGTTCTCAAGCCCGAAGTGGATGCCGGCCAACACCGCCGCCAGCGCCAGATAGGGGTTGGCGTCGGCGCTGCAGACGCGGTGTTCGATGCGCCGGTCGCTGGTGGCGCCCGGTTTGCTTTGTTTGTCTTTGGGCACGCGCACCGCCACCGAGCGGTTGTCGAAGCCCCAGTTGGGGCGCACCGGCACATAGTGGTTGGGGGCGAAGCGCCGCTGCGAATTGATATTGGGCGCGAATATCGCCATGGATTCCGCCATCGCCCGCTTGAGCCCGCCGATGGCGTGCAGCAACAGCAAACTGGCGCATTCGGGGGTGCCGTATGGGCCGTCGCCGGCGAACACATTGTCGCCGGCGGCATCGACCAGGCTGATGTGCAAGTGCAGCCCGCTGCCGGCGTGGGCCGGATAGGGTTTGGCCATGAAGGTGGCCTGCAAGCCGTGTTGGCGCGCCACGCCCTGCACCACGCGGCGAAACATCACGCACTGGTCGGCGGCCTCGAGCGGCCGCTCGCTGTGGCGCAAATTGATCTCAAACTGGCCCGGGGCGTATTCCGCCGTCACCGCGCCGGTGGCGATGCCCTGCCCCGCGCAGGCGTCGCAGATGGCGTGCAGGCAAGCGCTGAAATCCTCCACCCGGTCGAGGCTGTATACCTGGGTGGCGGCGGCGCGCTGCCGGCTGAGCGGCCCTCGCGGCGGCCGAATGCGCCGCCCGCCGTGGTGCGCCCCATCCACCAGATAAAATTCAATCTCGAACGCCACCACCGGGCGCAGTCCCAGTTCGCCGAAGCGCGTCAGCACCCCGGCGAGGATGTTGCGCGGCTCAAAGTAACAGGGTTTTGCGTCCGAGCCCTGCAGTGTCAGCAGCGTCTGGGCGGTCGGCTCGCGCGCCCACGGCGCCGGCACCAGCGTCCCGGCCACCGGAATCCCGATTTGGTCCGGGTCGCCGTCCGAAAACCCCAGGCCTTTGGGGTCGAGGCTGTCGCCGGTAGCCGACAACATCAACGAAGACCCCGGCAGCATCACGCCGCCGGTGAAAACCTGGTCCGCGGCACCGATGGGGTAGCGCTTGCCGCGCATCACACACGACAAATCGCACAGTATCGCGTCCAGATAGCGCGTATCAGGATGCCGCCGCAGGTAGGCGTCGAGGGGCGTGGAAGCAGCCAAGTGTCTGTGGCTTATGGAAACCCAGCGGCCGAATCGCGTGCGGGTTGCGCCGGGTCAAAGCGGATATTGCAGCGGAAGCGTTTCATTCGCTACACATCCGACAACAGTTCATCCTGGAAAGCCCGACCGGTACGCGGGTGCGCCATGGCCGGCAGTTTCGGATGGATGTCTTTGAAATATTCGTCGATCGACCACATCATCAGGCGGTTGAATCGGCTGCTGCCGATTTCCAGTTTGCCCGCCTTGCCGACCCATTTCCTGACCGTCGGTGTGTCAAATTTTTCAAGTGTGATAAAAACCCCCAACTCGAAAGCCCCGCCTTGCAGCGTGCTGACAAAAGCCTTCAACTGGTCCACGGTCGGTTTGCCGCCCTTCACTTGGGCAATCGCAAGCGCATCTTCGAGCGCAAAGATTTTGGCTCTGCCGTCGATGCCGGAATCGCCCCGTTGCACGGTGTTGGGCGCGAATCCTTCCAACCGCGTCACCGCCCACTTCTCAAAATCAAACGGGTTGTTTGCAGCAAAGTGCTTCGCAGCCTTCAAATCCTTCGGCACGCCCTCCAATAGAATGCGCATGTTTCGCATCCGCTCGCGGCGAATTACCTCGATGGCGTAGGTGGATATGTCAATGCCAATCCATTTGCGTTTCAGGTTATGCGCGGCGTGAACGGTGGTTCCGCATCCGCAGAATGGATCCAGCACAACATCGCCCTCGTTGGAAGACGCGGTCAAGATTCGCTCCAGCAAAGCCAGCGGTTTTTGCGTCGGGTAACCGAGATATTCCCTGGAAATCGGGCTCCTTGCCTGCTGCCCGTCAATGTCCGTCCACACGTTTGTGACCATCTTGCCTTCATCCAAGTAGGCGATTTTCCCGCTGTCGTATTTCCGGTAGCGTCTGCCTTTTTTGTCGACATGCGTGAAGTGCATTTTGGCTGCGGTGTCCTTGAAGGGTATTCGCATGTGCTCGCCGGAGCTGTTGAATGTGTAACAGCCGGTTTTTGAATACCTCAAAATGCTGTCGTGCTTGCGGGCAAAATCTTTTTTTGGCGGGTGACCGGCTCCGTAATGCCAAATAATTTCGTTCCTGAAATTTTTGGTTCCAAAAATTTCATCCATGATGAGTTTAAGGTAATGGCTGGCAGTGGGGTCGCAGTGCAGATAGATGCTACCGGTGTCTTTCAGCAGTCTCGGCATTTCGGCGATTCGTTCCGCCATATACGAAAGATAGGACAGCATGCCGCTACCGTCGGGCCAAATGCGGCTGAATGCGTCAATCGTTCGATGCGCCGGATGCGCCACCGCCCGCTTGATATTGGCCACGCGTTCGGCGGCGTTTTCGTCCCAGTACCAGGTGTCCGCAAAGGCCGTCATCTGCGCGAGGTCTGGCTGCTTCCGCCCCTGTTTTTTGTTGCCGAAGATGATGTTGTAGTTCGCCTTGGAATTAAATGGCGGGTCTAAATAAATCAAATCCACACTTTGCCCGTCCCAGCTCTGCATCACCTCCAGGCAGTCGCCGTAATAAAGGGTGTTGGGCCGGAATGGTTGGGTTTGCATAGTCTTTACTCCGGGTAAATTGATGCGGTGCGCCAAGCGCGCATTATACCGGCAATCGCCCGGCGCTGTCATCGGTGCGCGCGCCGCGCATGAGGCGGTATTCCCGCCACGCGATAAACACCCCGCTGCCGACCACGATGGCGGCGCCTGACAGCGTGGCGGGGGAGAGCACCTCGCCGTATACCAAAAAGGCGATGACGGTGGCCCACACCAACATGAAATAGTGGAACGGCTGCAAAATCACCGCCGGGGCCAGCGCCAGGGCTTTGATCAGGAGCAGGTGGCCGATGATCGAAGTGCAACTGATCAGCAGCAGCCAGGCGGCTTCAGCGGGGTTGACCGGGCGCCAGTGGAACGGCGCAAAAACGGCGGCGCCGAGGAAGCCGACCACGCCGACATAGAGCAGCGAAGTGGCAAACGAATCGTCGCCGGCCACCTTGCGGGTCAGCACGTTATACAGCGCAAACATCAGCGCCGAAGTCAGCGCGATGGCCATGGCCGGCTGGAAAACCGCACTGCCGGGGCGCAGGATGATGAGCGTGCCGATGAAGCCGACAAACACCGCCAGCCACCTGCGCCAACCGACCGACTCACCCAAAATCGGCACCGACAGCGCGGTGGCCAGCAGCGGGAAGCAGGCCATGATGGCGTGTATTTCGGCGAGGCCGAGGAAGCGGATGGCATAGGCGAAGACGGTGATTTCGCCGGCGATCAGCAGCGCGCGGAAAACCTGCAGGCCCGGCCGCCGCGCGGCGAATGCGACTTTGACGCCGGGTTGACGATACACATACCCAAGCGCGAACAACGCGAAAAAGAAATAGCGCACGGTGACAATCTGCGGCACCGGCAGCGTTTGCACCAGGTGCTTGGTCAAGGCGTCCTGCGAGGCGAAAAACAGCGTCGCAGTGACCAGCAGGATGACCGCCTTGACCGGCCGGTTGGCGCCGGCGGGCTGGCCCCGAACGGGTGGTTGGCGCATGGGCGATATTGAAGGTATGACCGGGGCTCGCAGAGGGAAAAAGGAAACCGTGGCTGCCGGGCTGTGGGTGGGATCGGCTGGACGAGCGCGGATTATAGGGCGCTTTCAGGGGGAAATGCGGCCCGGATGCGCCGCCCGGGTGAAGGGTGCCGTCAACATGGCGGACTTTCAGCCGGGGAAAAGGAAGCCGGCGGGCGCCTCACCCAGCGCGCACAGGTTCGCCTCAACGGCATGCAAGATTCGCCGGGCCCGGCCAAGCGCCGCCGCATGAGCCGAAAGGTCTTTGACCCGGCGGGGCGGCGCACAAATGACGCGCCGGCCGCCGCCCAATCAGCGCATCAGCAAGTGGTGGGCCCGGTAGGACTTGAACCTACGACCAACGGATTATGAGTCCGCTGCTCTAACCAACTGAGCTACGGGCCCGGGGCAACGGGTGCCGCCTAACGGCGTTCGTCGGAGGCGTTGTCCAGGAAACTGCGCAGGTGCTCGGAGCGGCTCGGGTGGCGCAGTTTTCTCAGGGCTTTGGCCTCGATCTGGCGGATGCGCTCGCGGGTGACATCAAACTGCTTGCCGACCTCCTCCAGCGTGTGGTCGGTGTTCATGCCGATGCCGAAGCGCATCTGCAGCACCTTGGCCTCGCGCTCGGTGAGCGAGTTCAGCACCGCCTGGGTGGTTTGCTTAAGGCTGGAACTGGTGGCGATGTCAACCGGCGAGGCGATGTTCTTGTTCTCGATGAAATCGCCCAGATGAGCGTCCTCGTCGTCGCCGACCGGAGTCTCCATGGAGATCGGCTCCTTGGCGATTTTCAGCACCTTGCGCACCTTTTCCTCCGGCAACTCCATTTCCCGCGCCAGTTCCTCGGGCAGGGCTTCGCGGCCCTTTTCCTGGAGAATGCGGCGCTGCACGCGGTTCAGTTTGTTGATGGTCTCGATCATGTGCACCGGGATGCGGATGGTCTTGGCCTGGTCGGCGATGGAGCGGGTGATGGCCTGGCGAATCCACCAGGTGGCGTAGGTTGAAAACTTGTAGCCGCGGCGGTATTCAAACTTGTCCACCGCTTTCATCAGGCCGATGTTGCCTTCCTGAATCAGGTCGAGAAATTGCAGGCCGCGGTTGGTGTATTTCTTGGCGATGGAAATCACCAGGCGCAGGTTGGCTTCGACCATTTCCTTCTTGGCCCGGCGCGCTTTGGCCTCGCCGATGGAGAGTTTGCGGCCCAGGTCTTTGAGTTGGTCGATGCCGAGGCCGTTTTGGCGCCGGCAATCCAGCAACTGCCGGTAGCAGCCGTCCACGGTCTCGCGCAACTGGTTGAGTTTGGCGGCTTCGTCGGGGCTGGCCGCGACCAGTTTGTCGAACCACTCGGGGTGGGTGTCGCAGGCGTTGAAATGCTCGACAAAACGGGCCTGCGGCACCTTGCCATAGGTGACACAATAGCGGGCGATGCGGAGTTCATGGTGGCGCACCTGCTCCATGCTGTCGCGCAACATGGATGACAGCATCATCAACTGGTTGGGCACCAATTTCATCTGCAGAAACTCGTCCCCTAATTTGCGGCGGTGGCGCAGCGCCTGTTTGCTGTCAACGCCGTGTTTTTCCCAGGTGTTTTCCAGCGCCCGCCAAGTGCGGCGCATGCGCCGGAAGCGGGCCACGGCGTCGACGAGGTCGGGGCCGCTTGACGCCTCCTCCTCCTTTTTGGCGGCGGCGTTCTGGCCGGGCTTGCCGGGAACAGCCACGGTTTCATCGTCCAGGGCGTCCAGTTCCATGAAATCGACGATGACATCGGTCAACTTAACCTCGCCCGATTCGACCGACGAGGACAAATCCAGCAAATGCCGAATGGCGCACGGGGTCAAAGCCACCGCCTGGGCGCTCTGGCGTTTACCGGCCTCAATGCGTTTGGCCAGGGCGATTTCATCCTCGCGGGTCAGCAACTCGACGCTGCCCATTTCCCTCATATACATGCGCACCGGGTCGGTGGTTCGGCCAAACTCGCTTTCCACCGCGGTTTTCAGCGCCACGCCCACTTCCTCGGCGACTTCCTCGTCCTCCGGGTTGTCCTGCTTGAGGGTCATGATGTCGCTGTCGGACGCCTTGTCCACCACCTCGATGCCCATGTCGTTGATCATATTGACCACCGACTCGATCAGGTCGGTGTCATACATGTTCTCCGGCAGGTGGTCGGTGATTTCGGCGTAGGTCAGGAACCCCTGGGTCTTGCCTTTGAGCACCAGTTTTTGCAGGTCGGACTGCGGGTGGCGGTCTTTGTCGTGGTCGGCCGCCTCAGCCGCCTCGGGGTCGGGGATTTTGCCGTGCGTGTTGTCGCTCATGGATTCAATGGCCTCGGTAAAAATAAGCCGGGCGTGCAAACGCCCCGGCGCGCACCCGCGCTGAAAATGCGGCGTAATATATCACAAACCCGCCGCCTTGCCCCCCGCATGACGGGGCGCTTTCGGCGCCACCTCGCCGGCGCCCGCCCCCTTTCGAGCATCCAGCAGCGCTTTCAGTTCCCGCTGCAACGCGCGTTTCCCGGCCTGGTCCGACTCCCGGCGAATTTGCTCGATCAACCGCAGGCGGCGGCGCTCGGTGTGGGTCTGCAGCAGACGGGCGAGAGCGTCGTTGAACTGCCGCTGGAGCGCCTCCGGAGCGATCAGATGGGTGCGCGCGGCCAATTCTTCAAGGCGGGCGTGGCTCGCCTCGTGGCGCAGGGATTCCAGCAGACGGGCCGTGGTGATTGCGGGGTCGGCGGTGATTCTGTCGATCAGCGTGAGCAGCACTTCCGAGCCCCGCTCATCCAGTTGCGCGAGCCCCTGCGGGTTGGCAATCGAGGCCGCCAGGGGCGGATGTTGCAGTAGCAAACTAATCGCTAATGCCAGCGGCGGCAGTTGGCCCTGGCGCATCGGGTCGTTCGCCCGGGGCCGGCGCCGGCCGCGCGCGGCCGGCGGCCGGTGTTGGTCGATCTGGTGCGCCGACAGGCCGGTTTCGGTGTGCAGGCGGTTGGTCAGCACTTCCCGCAGCGACTCGCGCGGCAGTTGCGCGAGAAGCGGTTTGGCCAGCGCCACCAGGCCGGCGCGGCCGGCGGCGGTGGTCATGTCAACCCGCTTGATTAAGGTCTCGAACAGGAACGCATCCAGCGGCGAGGCCTGCTCCACTCGCCGCCCAAAACCGTCCCCGCCTTCGGCGCGCACCACGCTGTCCGGGTCCTCGCCATCGGGTAGAAACAGGAAGGCCGCGCGCCGCCCGTCGCGCATTTCCGGCAGCGCCTCCTGCATCGCCTTCCAGGCCGCGGCGCGCCCGGCGCGGTCGCCGTCGAAGCAGAACACAACGGCCGGCGCCAGCCGGAACAGGCGCTGGATGTGGGTGCGCGTGGTGGCGGTGCCGAGGGTGGCGACCGCGTTGCCGACGCCGAACTGGGCCAGCGCGACCACATCCATGTAGCCTTCGACCACGATGCTGCACCCGGCCTGGCCAATGGCCCGGCGCCCGCGGTGCAGCCCGTAGAGTTCGGCGCCCTTGTGGAACAGCGGGGTTTCCGGGGAATTCAGGTATTTCGGCTGGCCCTCGCCGAGGATGCGCCCGCCGAAGCCGACCACGCGGCCGCGGGAATCCTCTATGGGGAACATCACCCGGTTGCTGAAACGGTCGTAAAATTCGCCGCCACCCTGACCAGCGGGCGAGTCGCGGTGCATCAGCAGGCCGGCCTTGTGCAACTGCCGGCGTTTGGCATCATCGGTGCCGAGGGCGGCGGCCAGATGAGCACGGCCATCCGGTGCATAGCCGATGCCGAATTGGGCGGCGGTGCGCCCGTCCAGGCCGCGCTCCTTCAGATAGGCGATGGCCGCCTGGGCATGCGCCTCGCGCAGTTGCCGCTGAAACCATTGATCGGCCTCCGCGACCACTTCCAGCAGCGACGCCACCTGCCCGGCGTCCGGCCCGCCCGTCCCCGCCCGCCCGGTGCGCGGCACGGGCAGCCCGGCCGCATCGGCCAATTGCTCGACCGCCTCGACGAAGCCTAAATTGGCATACTTCATCAAGAAACCGATGGCGTTGCCGTTCTGGCCGCAGCCGAAGCAATGGTAGAACTGCTTGGCCGGACTGACCGTGAAGGACGGGGTTTTCTCCTCGTGGAACGGGCAGCAGGCCTGGTATTCGCGGCCTTTTTTGGTCAGCGGCACGCGCGAGTCGATGACATCGACGATGTCGACCCGGGTCAGCAACTGGTCGATGAATTGCTCGGGAATGCGGCCGGCCATGGCGGGATTGTAACGCATGGGCGGCGGCGGATTAGGTTAAAATCCCGCGCCCGCCGCCTTTCCACACTCCAATGAAATTTGAATTCACCATCCAGTTGCTGACTTTGGCCTCCGCCATTGCGGCATCGGCCGCGGCGTGGATGGCGGTGACGATAAACCGCCGGGTGCTTGCGTCCGAATCGCTGACAAAACGCAGAAAACTCTTTGATGCCATTTATTACCACATCCGCGTCACCAGGGAAAGACGCTGGAATCCGCGAGGCAAGCGCAAAAAGCCCTGGAGCGACATTTGCCCAAGTTGCAGCGCATAGCGAGCGGCGACCGCCCGCGCGCGGTGCGCTAAAAAATCGGGAGTCGGGGACCGGAGGGGTGTTTCATTGGGTATCACTCATTCGAGTTCCGCCATTCTGACCCAACCGCCGGTCGCCGCGAGGGAAATTGAGTTAAAATCCGCCGCCCGCCCGCGCATTTAAATTCCCATGACCGCCCCCGACCACCCCTACAACCCGGCCGACATCGAGCCGGGCGTGCAACAATACTGGGAGGACCACCGCTGCTTCGAGGTGACCGAAGACCCGAAGCGGGAAAAATTCTACTGCCTGTCGATGCTGCCCTATCCCAGCGGGCAACTGCACATGGGGCATGTGCGCAACTACACCATCGGCGATGTCATGAGCCGCTACCAGCGCATGCGCGGCAAAAATGTGCTGCAGCCGATGGGCTGGGATGCGTTCGGCCTGCCGGCGGAAAACGCCGCCATCGAGCGCCGCATGCCGCCGGCCAAATGGACTTACGCCAACATCGAGTATATGAAAGGCCAGTTGAAACGCCTCGGCTTCGCCTACGACTGGAGCCGCGAACTGGCCACCTGCACGCCGGACTACTACCGCTGGGAGCAGTGGTTTTTCAACCGCCTGCTGGAGCGGGGCCTGGCGTATAAAAAAATGGCGGTGGTCAACTGGGACCCGGTCGAGCAGACGGTGCTCGCCAACGAGCAGGTCGAGAACGGGCGCGGCTGGCGCTCCGGGGCGGTGGTGGAGCGGCGCGAGGTGTCGCAGTGGTTCATCCGCATCACCGATTACGCGGAGGAATTGCTGAACGACATCGACAACCTGGACGGCTGGCCGGAGTCGGTGAAGACCATGCAGCGCAACTGGATTGGGCGCTCGGAGGGAGTCGAGTTCGAGTTTGAGATTGAGGGCGACGACGGCGAGAGCGGCGGCCGCCTCGGCGTGTATACCACGCGCCCCGACACCATCATGGGCATCACCGCGATTTTTGTCGCCGGCGAGCATCCGTTAGCGGTGGCGGCGGCGGAAAATGACCCCGCGGTCGCCGCCTTCGTTGACGAATGCCGCAGCGCCACCACGGCCGAGGCCGAACTGGAGACGCTTGAAAAAAGGGGCGTGCCGCTGAACCGCTTCGCCCGCCACCCGGTCAGCGGCGAGCGCGTGCCGAACTTCGTCCTGCTCGGCTACGGCACCGGCGCGGTCATGGCGGTGCCGGCGCACGACCAACGCGACTGGGAATTCGCGAACAAACACGGCGTCGAAATCCGCCCGGTCATCGCCCCGCCCGGCGGCTCGGCGCATGATTTCGGCGCGTCCGCCTTCTCCGGCAAAGACGGCGCCTTAATCAACTCCGGCGCTTTCGACGGCCTCGACTTCCCCGCCGCCTGCGCCGCCATCGCCGACCACCTGGAGCGCGCCGGAGTCGGGCGGCGCGCGGTCAAATACCGCCTGCGCGACTGGGGCGTGTCGCGCCAGCGGTACTGGGGCTGCCCGATTCCGGTGGTCTATGACTCGGCGGGCAACGCGCATGCGGTGGCGGACCCGGATTTGCCGGTGGTGCTGCCGGAGAATGTCGCCTTCTCCGGCGTGCAGTCGCCGCTCAAAGACCACCCGGATTTCATGCGCGCCGAATTGCCCGGCGGCCCGGCAACGCGGGAAACCGACACCTTCGACACCTTCGTGGAGTCGTCGTGGTATTTCCACCGCTACTGCTGTCCCGGCGCCGACGCCATGCTGGATGCGCGCGCCAATTACTGGCTGCCGGTGGATCAATACATCGGCGGCATCGAGCACGCGGTGCTGCACCTGCTGTATGCGCGGTTCTTCCACAAACTGCTGCGCGACGCCGGGCTGGTGGACAGCGACGAGCCGTTCACCAACCTCCTCACGCAAGGCATGGTGCTGAAAGACGGCTCGAAAATGTCCAAGTCCAAGGGCAACACGGTTGACCCGCAAGCGATGATTGACAAATACGGCGCCGACACCGTGCGCCTGTTCATGATGTTCGCGGCGCCGCCCGACCAGGCGCTGGAATGGAATGACGCGGCGGTGGCCGGCGCGCATCGATTCTTGCGAAGGTGGTGGCAATTAGCCGCGCGGCATTGCCACTCCGGCGGTGCGGTGGCGGCGGCCCAATCGACCCTGGCGACCCCCGGCTGGGCCGCGGCCATCGACGACCGCCAGGCGCTGGCGTTGCGCCGCCGCATTCACGCCATGCTCGACAAAGCCGGCCGCGACTACCGCAAGTTCAGATACAACACGGTCATCGCCGCGTGCATGGAATTGCTGAACACCATGGAGCGCTTCGACCCCGGCGGCGGCGCGCAGCACGCGGCGGTGTTTCGCGAAGGGCTGATGGCGATGACCCGGGTGCTGGCGCCGATTACCCCGCACATCGCCCACCGCTTGTGGCGCGACCTCGGCGAGGCCGGCGATGTCATCGACGCCGACTGGCCTCAGGCCGACCCGGACGCGCTGGCCGGCGATTCGCTGCAACTGGTGGTGCAGGTCAACGGCAAACTGCGCGCGCGCATCGAGGTGGCGGCCGCCAGCGGCGACCGCGACATCGAGAAAATCGCGTTAGCCGACGCGCGCGTGCGCAAACACACCGACGGCAAAACCATCGCCAGGGTCATCGTGGTGCCGGGGCGGCTGGTGAACATCGTTGCGCGCGACGCTTAACCGCCGCCGGTCGCCGGTCGCCGTGCGCTCCCCGTGGCTGCGCCTGGCCGCGCTGGCGGCCGGCCTGATGCTGTTGGCCGGCTGCGGCTTCCACCTGCGCGACGCCCTCGACCTCGGCCCTGAACTGGCGCGGGTTCACATCACCGGCGACGACCGCGAGATGGTCGGGCACTTATCCCGGGTGCTGGAGCAGCGCGGGGTGGTCATCGCCGATTCCGCGCACCGAGCGGCGGTCATCGATGTGAGCGGCCGGGGCTTCGAGCGCGCGGCGCTGACCACCGACTCGCGCGGCCGCGCCAGCGCCTATGAGCTTCACTACCAAGTCGCATTCAGCGTCACCGGCGCCGACGGCGAGGCCCTGCACCCGGCGCATACCATCACGATCAGCAGGGCGTTCGATTACGACCCCGCCCGGCAGTTGCAATCCGAAGCGGAGACGCGCTTCCTGGAAACCGCTATGCGCCGGGAAATGGCGGTGCGCATCCTGCAGTATCTGGCGCGCCGCTGAGTCGCCGCTGAGTCGCCGCTAAGTCCTTAACCGTTCGCCATCATGCGCATCCCGCTCAACTCGCTGCCGGCCCGGCTGGACAAAGGCCTGGCACCGCTGTATCACCTGTTCGGCAGCGAGATTCTGCTGGTCGAAGAGGCGCTGGACGAAATTCGCCGCCAGGCGCGCGCCCAGGGCTACGGTGAGCGCATCCGCTACACCCTGGAACCCGGTTTCGACTGGAGCCGGGTGACCGCCAGCGCCCGCTCGATGTCGCTGTTCGCCGAGAAAAAGGTCATCGAACTGCGCATGCCCACCGGCAAGCCGGGGGACGCCGGCGCCAAAACGCTGATCGACTACGCCGACTCCATCGCCGGGGCCGACACGGTGCTGGTGGTCATCAGCGGCGCCATCGAAAAACGCGCCCAGAACAGCAAATGGTTCAAGGCCGTGGAAGCGGCCGGCGTAGCCGTCGAATGCCCGGCCATTTCCGCGCAGCAACTGCCCGAGTGGGTGGTGCGGCGCATGCGCGGCAAAGGGCTCGAGTTCGACAACGAGGCGGCCCGGCGGTTGAGCGTGTTAGTCGAAGGCAACTTGCTGGCGGCGGCGCAAGCCATCGACCTGCTGGCGCTGCTGTCGCCGGAGACGACCATCACCGTCGAAGCGGTCGAGAGCGCCATCGCCGACCACGCGCGCTTCAATATCTATGCGTTTGTCGATGCCTGCCTGGCCGGCTCGCCGCCAAGATGCACGCGCATCCTGCAAAGTCTGCGAACCAATCACGCCGAGCCGGTGCTAATCCTGTGGGCGCTGACCCGCGAAGTGCGCACGCTGTGTCACCTGCTCGCGGGCCTGGCGAAGGGCGAAAAAAAGCAAGCGCTGTTCCGCCGCCACGGCGTCTGGTCCAGCCGCGCCAACCTGGTCAGCGCCGCCTTGAAACGCCTGTCCGCCACCCGCGGCCACAACCTCCTCCGCCAATTAGCCGCCGCCGACCTGATGCTGAAAGGCCGCGCGCCCATGCAGCGCCAGAATATCTGGGAAGAAATCGAGAGCATCGGGCTGGGGGTTTGCGGGGTGAAGTGTTAATGTCATAGTTTTACTTTTACTGGAAATACCGTTGGGTGAGGTACTCTCGATATTCCTTGTGCGAGTCGTCTAAATTTTCCGACATGCTCTTAAAAAGATTCTGGTATGTCATCTCGCAAATTGTTCCACCGCCGCCGACTTTTCCACCGCGGCTGACTTCACCGATGAACCGTTTAATTTCCTTTTCGTGACGCTTTGCTTCTCGCTCGCCCGGGTTAAACCACAGATAGAGAAGCGACCAGTTTTTATAGTGTATGGGCTTACCAGTTTCTCTGGAATTTGCGACGCCGAGCATATGCTTCAGCAGTTGGGCGGCGTCCAAATATCCATATCGGAGTTTTTCTGCAACATCCTGACAACGACAAAAATCCTGCTGCTCCCACAATTTCCCGCTTTCGGGAAAATATGCTTCCTTTATGAAGTTCTTTTCTGAAACTTCATAAGGTTCGGAGAATTTGCATTCAACAGCAAGGATAGTTTCATTGCCGCAAAACAACACCACATCCAAGTCAGGAAAAGACCTCCTTACTCCGGCGGAAAATTTTTGCTCAAAGAATATATCGCGCACCTCATCAACGCCAAGCGCGCCGGCGAGCGGACTGGCGTCTTTACCATGCCGCCAGTAATCAAATAAATTACACGCCAACGCGGACGAAGAATTCAAGGCGCGCATTTTTCCGCTCAGTTCATCACCATCCCCCTTCTTGAATTCGTCATATGTGTCGGAATTCATGGGTCGAAATAAATTGTCCTCAAGCCGCACGCAAGAATAGCCGGTCCGAGAAAGCCTCATAGGCTTTGCGCGAGCCCATTCCCTTTGCTGGTCTTTGATTTTATCCGCGATGCTCATCTCACTACACATCCACCAAAGCCACCGCCTTCGTCCAGTCGAAGTTTGGTCGGACGGTTGGCCTTATTGTTCGGCACGAAGTTTTAGGTCTTTTATGTCCATTAGACGGTTTGATCTGCGAGTGTTTACCAAAATCGGTGAGGATTTGACCATTTCTCACCGCCGCCGTCAATCGCCGAACAACGGCAAAACCCGTCATTTAAAATGCACACAGATATTCCGTGCGGTTGGAAAACAAGGAAGCGTAGCGACTATGTTTTCCTCCGATAC